>DASUIE010000140.1:0-18082 GCA_036273175.1 Allostellaceae bacterium | reverse complement strand
TTGGTGTCCTGCGCCTCGTCGATCAGGATGTGGTCGAGCCCGCCATCGAGCTTGAACAGCACCCACGGCGCGACCCCGGGCCGGCGCAGCAGCGCCAGCGTCTTGCCGATCAGGTCGTCGTAATCGAGCTGGCCGTGCAGGGTCTTGCGCCGGTCGTACTCGTCGAGCAGCGCGTCGCCGAGGGTAACGAGCGCCTCGGTCGCCTCGATGACCGAGACGCTGCCGCAAGCCTCGCCGTGGCGCAGCACCCGGGCGGCCTCCGCGGCGAGCACGGCGGCGAGGTCGATAGCGGTCGCCTTCCGCGCGGCCTGGGTGCTGAGATTGGCCCGGATATCGCCCTCATTGGTGAGGAAAGTCGCGATATAGGCGGTAACCCCGGCCGCGGCGGGGGCCTCCCACCAGGCGGCGAGCGCGAGGCTGCGTTTCTGGTCGGCGGCGGAACCCTGCGCGAGGGCCGCGATAGCCTCGCGCAATGCCGGCCCGTCGCCTCCGGCGCAGAACGCGGCGGTGAGGTTTTCGCGGCAGGCGTCGGCGGGGAGACCGAAAGCGGCGCAGAGCCGCGCCCGCAGATCGCCGCGCAGGGCCTGGCGCAGCTTGCCGCGCTCGCCCGCCAAGGCCGCCATCAGCTCGCCGAAGCGCTCCTCGGGGGCGTGGCGGGTGACGACCGCCAGCGCCCTTTCCAGATCGGCGAGCCCGCGTCGCGCCGCGGCGATGACCTGCTCGGTAGCCTCCTTCAGCGTGTCCTTGGCGCTGCGCTCGTCGATGACGGCGAATTCGGGCGGGACCCGGGCTTCGAGCGGAAAGCGCCGCAGCAGCGATTGGCAGAAAGCATGGATCGTCGCGATATTGGTTCCGCCGGGCGTATCGAGAACGCGGGCGAAAAGCTGGCGCGCGCGGTCGCGAAGCGCGTCGGTCGCGGGAAGGCCCAGCCTAGCGAGCTGCTGGGCGAGCTCACCCGGCGGCATCGTTGTCCACGCGGCGAGGCGCTCGTTGACCCGGTTCGCCATCTCGGCCGCGGCGGCGCGGGTAAAGGTCAGGCACAAGAGCCGCGACGGGTCGGTGCCGGCGAGCATCAGGGTCAGCAGCCGGTCGGTCAGTACCTTGGTCTTGCCAGTGCCGGCCGAGGCCGAGACCCAGACCGAGGTCGCGGGATCGAGCGCCGCGCGCTGCGCCCGGTCGGCGGCGGTCGTCATGGCTCGGCCTCGGTTTCGTCGAGGCGTTCCAGCTGCGCGTAGTCGGAAAAGCGCGGCTTCCACTGAGCCCGCGGCACCGGCTCGTAGGGCGTCCGCGGGTCGTCGAAGCGGGCGATCAAGTCGCGGGTGACGGCGAGGACTTCGTCGATCAGGCCGGCCGTGTCGCCGTTGCCGACCGGGGTGATGTTGCCGGCCGGGTCGCCGTTGCCGAGCTTCCAGTATTCGAGCGCCGCCGGCACGCCCAACACGCCGTCGAAGGCGCCGTCGCGGACGATCGCCCCTTCGAGCGGAAGCTGCACGGCGATCGCGCTCTTGACCTCCGCCGTCGACGGGACCGCGCCCGTCTTGTAGTCGATCACGACGACACCGCCATCGGCGAGCCGGTCGATGCGGTCGGCGATCGCGGTGAGCGTAAATTGTCCCGCCGGCGCGTCGAGCACCAGCCGGCCGCGGCACTCGCTGAAGCTGTCGCGGAGCCCGGCGCGGCGTCCCGCCTCGAGGGCGGCGAACCAGCGCGCTACCCGCTCGAAGCGCGGCCACCAGAAGCCCCACACGCCCGGCCGGCTCAGCATCGCACCGAACGCCTCGCGGCCGATCTCCAGCAGCTCCGCCTCGGGGTCGGCGGGGAGGTCGCGCGGGTGGCGCCTGACGAACTCCGCCAGCGCCTTGTGGATCGCGATGCCGAGATCGGAACGGTCGGGATCGGCGTCGAGCCGCTCCAGCGCCTTGAGCGTGAGGATGTGGCGGGCGTAGATCGCGTAGGGGTCGCGCCGCCAGGTTTCGATCTGCGTCACCGACAGCTGCCGGGGCCGGGCGGCGAGCGGCGGGCGCGGCTCGGCGCGCGCGGCCGGGCGGTGGAACCGGGGCCGGTCGCGCGCCTCGGCGGCGGCCTCGATCTCGGGATCGGCGGCAATCGCGCCGGCGAGACCGGACGCGCGCAGCACCGTGTCGAGCCGCAGCAGCCAGCGAGACGGCACGGTCGGCGCTCCCTCGCGGCGTGCCGCGCGGGTCAGCGCCACCTCCGGCGCGCCGAGGGCGGAGGCGAAATCGTGCGCGGCGATGCCGATCGAGCGCTCCGGCGGCGCGATGTCGAACTCGGCGCGCATCTGCCGCGACATCCACGGGTCGGAGGCGGGGATGCCCGGCCATGTGCCCTCGTTGAGCCCGCCGAGCACGACGAGGTCGGCCTGCTGCAGCCGCGCCTCGACCAGGCCCCAGATCGCCAGGCGCGGATGGCGGCCATAGGCGGGCCGCACCGCCTCGCCCGCCGCCAGCGCCTCGAACAGCGCCGGGTAGTGCCGCCCGGCGAGCGGCGGAAAGTCGCGCGCGGCGTCGATCAGCTCGTGACAGAAGCGGGCCGCGACCTCGCCCGCCGGCTCGGCCCAGAGCCGCTCGACGCCCGAATCTTCGTCCGTGGCCGCGAGCCGCTCGGCCGCCGCGACATGGGCCTCGGCAAGCTCGGCGATCGGCGCGAGAGCGTCGCCGAGCAGGCGCGGCAGCGCGCCGAGGCAGGCTTCGAGCCGGCCGACGATGGCCTTGTCCGCAGGGTCGAGCGCGGCGCGCAGCCCGGCAAACCCCGGTCCCGGCCGCGGCCCGCGGATCGCCCCCTCCAAGCGCCGCGCATGCTCGCGAAACGCCTCGCGCGGCCTGCCGCCCGCCGCCAGCGGATGCTTGAGCGCGGCGAGCAGCGGCACCGGCGCCAATTCGCTGGCGGCGAGGTCGAGCACGAGGCGCAGGAAGGCGCCGGGCGCGGTGCGGTTGAGCGGCACGCCGGCGGAATCGTCGATATCGATGTCCCACCGCTTGAGCTCGGCGGCGACGCGGCGGGCGAGCTCGCGGTCGGGCGTCACCAGCGCCGCCGTCGCCCCGGGGGTTTCGAGCTTGCGCCGGAGCAGCAGCGCGGCGGTGATCGCCTCGTCCTGCGGGCTGGCGCAATCGTAGCGGCCAACCCCGGCGAGCGCATCCGGCGGCGCCGGCGGCAGCGTGCGCCAAGCCTCGGTCAGCGCAGCCGGGCGCAACGCCTGCGCGACGAGGCCGAGGCGCGCGTCCCGCCCGGTCGGCGCGGCCGCCCGTTCCGGCCATTCGCGCACGGCCTCGGGCGGCATGCCGAGCCGGTCGAGGAGGCGCAGCAGCAGGTATTGCGGATGCGCCGGGTCGGCCGCCGCGCCGGCGCGGACGGCATCGGCGCAAAAGCGGTCGAGCCCGGCCAGGATCACCAGCCCTTCCGCCATGCCGGCGACGACGCCGAGCAGCGCCTCGAGCGCCGGGATGCCGCCGGTCAGTCCCGCGGCCACGATCGGATGGCGCGGCGGCGAGCGGCGCCACGCATCGGCCTGGCGCGCCATCAGCCGATTGCGCCGGTCGGCGGGATCGATCGCCCCTTCCGCCGCGAGCACCGCCGGCCACTCGCGCGGCAGGATTTCGAGAAAGCGCAGCACGGTCTGCCAATGCTCGGCGAGATCGGCCGGAGCGAGGTCGCGGAGCCGCGCGAAATCGGCGCCCTCGGCCGCGGCGGCGTCGAGCAGCCGGGCGAGCGCGCGCGCCAGCGCGGCCGCCTGGCCGGGAAGCAGCACGTTGGGGTCCTCACGGGCGCTCCACGCGAGCACCAGCCGGGTCAGCAGCAGCGACCGGCGCAGCGGCGCGATCGCCGGCGGCACCGCGAGGCTGCCGTCGTCGAAGTCGAGCTCGTCGGCGTCGAGGTCGCCGATCGGCCGCATCCGCGGCAGCAGCAGCGGCGCGCCGCCCGCCGCCTCGCCGGTCAGGCGCAGAAACGCCTCGCGCAGCGACCGCGCGGCGCGGCGCGTCGGGAGCAGCACGGTGATCCGCGACAGCCGAAGCGGGTCGCCGCCAGCCATGCCGACGAGGCCCTCGGCCAGGGTCGCGAGAAACGGCCGGTCGGCCGGGATCGTGCGGATGCGGGGAAGCGCGGGCGGCAAGGTCACTACCGCTCGAACTGCGCACGGGTGTCGGCGAGGCCGCGCGGGGTGCCGACATGAAACCACTCGCCGTCATGCACGATGGCGCGCAGCCGGCCCGCCGCCATCGCCTTGTCGTAAACCCGGTTCAGCGAGAAGACCGGCTCGGCGATCCCATCGAACAGGCGCCGATGCAGCATCTGGATGCCGGCGAAGATGAACGGCGCGATCTCGCGCTCGCCGCGGCGGCGCGGCAGGCCAAGCGGGTCGAGGAAAAAGTCGCCGTCGCCGTCGTAGCCGACCGAGTGCGGCGTGCGGTTGAACAGCAGCACCGCATCCATGCGGGCGGGGTCGAAGACGCGGGCGAGGCGGGTCAGCGCGTACTCCGCGCCGTCGAGCCACAGCACGTCGCCGTTGACGACAAAAAAGCTGTCGCCGAGCAGCGGCAGCGCGTGCGCGACGCCGCCGCCGGTTTCGAGCGGCTCGTCCTCCGGCGAGAACACGATCTTCGGGTGCTTCCGCGTGCCGAGATGGGCGGTGATCTGTTCGGCCCGGTAGTGCACGTTGACGACGACTTTCTCGACCCCGGCGAGCGCCAGCCGGTCGATCGCGTGGTCGAGCAGGGTGCGGCCGGCAACCTCGATCATCGGCTTCGGCAGCCGGTCGCTGTGCGGCCGCATGCGGGTGCCGAGCCCGGCGGCCAGCACCATCGCGGTCTTCGGCACCGGGGTCACGCCGCGCTCCGGTCCGCCGGAACGCGGCGCAGGCGCGCCGGCACGTGCCGCTCCATCCAGGCGGCGAGCGGCGCCACGGCCGGATCGCGCAGATCCTCGGCGATCAGGCGCCACAGCCGCGGGATATGGCCGAGATATTGCGGCTTGCCGTCGCGCCGCGCGAGGCGGGTGAAGATACCGACGATCTTGCAGTTGCGCTGGGCCGCGAGGATCGCCGCCGAACGCCGGAACGCCGCGCGGTCGAGGCCTGGAAAGGCGGCGAGATAGCGGTCGGTCATCGCCTGGCGCAGCTCGGCCGCCACGTCGCGGCGCGCGTCCTCGACCAGCGAGACGAGGTCGTAGCCGGCCGGCCCGACCACCGCGTCCTGAAAATCGAGCAGGCCGCAGCGCCGCACGCCCGGCCGCTCGCGCAGCAGCATCAGGTTGTCGACGTGAAAATCGCGCAGCACCAGCGTCGGGCCGGGCTCGCGCGCCAGCGGCAGCAGGCGGCGCCAGATCGCGATATAGGCGTCACGCTCCTCCGCCGGGAGGCGGTGGCCGAGGACGGCCGGCAGGTACCAATCCACCAGAAGCATCGCCTCGGCGAGGAGCCGTTCCTCGTCGTATTGCGGCAGGTCGGGCAGGCCCCGCGTCTCGACCGCGCGGTGCAGCGCGATCAGCGTATCGACCGCGAGGGCATAGAGCGCACGCTCGTCGCTGCCCGCGGCGATCAGCCGGGTATAGGTGTCGTCGCCGAAATCCTCGATCAAGAGGAGGCCGACATCCTCGTCCTCGGCGTAAATCTCGGGGGTGCTGAGGCCGAGGCCGCGCAGAATCCGGGCAATCGCGACAAAGGGGCCGACCGCCTCGTGCGGTGGCGGCGCATCCATCAGCACGACCCGGCGCCCGCCCCGGCCGAGCCGGTAATAGCGGCGGAACGAGGCGTCGCCGGCGAGGAGCACGGGGTCGACGCCGCCCCAGCCGTGCAGCGCGAGAAACCCGTCGATCGTTTCGCCGCGCTCGCTGAGGATTTCATGCATCGAGGCGCGCCTTCCAGCCCGAGAGCGCGGCCTTGCGCGAGCCCGAGGACGGTCCCGCCGACAATTCGATGTCGAGCCGATGCGGCGGCAGCAGCGCGGCGATGCGGTCCGGCCATTCGATCAGCGAGATGCCCTCGGCGAACGCGTCCTCGATGCCGAGCTCCCACGCCTCGTCTTCGCGGCGCAGGCGATAGCAGTCGAAATGCCAGATTGTGCCGCCCGGCAGCTCGTAACACTGCACCAGGGTGAAGGTCGGGCTCGGCACGTCGCCGATTTCTACGCCCCTGGCGCGGGCGCGGATGAAGGCGCGGGCGAAGACGGTCTTGCCGGCGCCGAGCGGCCCGCTCAACGCGATCACGTCGCCGGGCGCCGCAAGTTTGGCGACGCGGGCGGCCAACGCGCCGGTAGCCTTCTCGTCGGGCAGATCAACGGTCGTCATCCTGGGCGCTTGTAAATCCGCCGCCGCGCCGTCGCAACCTCGGCTATTCTTCGCCGATGGCGCCCCCGCAGCAGCAGACCGACGTGGCGATCATCGGCGCCGGCCCGGTCGGAATTTTCGCCGTGTTCGAGTGCGGAATGCTGGATATGCGCTGCCACGTATTCGACGCGCTCGACATGGCCGGCGGGCAGTGCGCCGCGCTCTATCCCGAGAAGCCGATCTACGACATTCCGGGATATCCGCGAATCGATGCCGCCGAGCTGATCGACCGGCTCGCCGAGCAGGCCGCGCCATTTGCCCCGGTCTACCATCTGGGCGCCGCGGTCACCGGGCTGCGCGAGGCGGAGGGCGGGTTCGTCGTCGAGACCGGCGCCGGCGAACGCGTGGCGGCGCGGGCGGTGATCGTCGCGGCGGGAGCGGGCGCCTTCGGGCCGAACCGGCCGCCGCTCTCGGGGCTCGCCGAATTCGAGGGCAAGAGCGTCTTCTACCTGGTGCGGCGGCGCGAGGATTTCCGCGGCCGCCGCGTCGTCATCGCCGGCGGCGGCGATTCCGCGGTCGATTGGGCGATCTCGCTTTCCGCGGTCGCGGAGCGGGTTCTGGTCGTGCATCGGCGTCCGCGCTTTCGCGCCGCACCGCAATCGGCGGCGCAGCTCCAGCGCCTCGCCGAGGAGGGGCGGATCGAGCTGGTGATCCCCTATCAGCTGCACGGGCTGGAGGGGGCCGGCGGCGACCTGTCGGCGGTGATCGTCGCCGATCTCGACGGCAAGACGCGCCGGCTCGAAGCCGACCGCCTGCTGCCGTTTTTCGGGCTGGCGACCGATCTCGGCCCGCTCGCCGAGTGGGGGCTCGCGCTCGACCACAACCGCATCGCGGTCGATCCGGCGACCTGCGCCAGCTCGCGCCCCGGCATCTTCGCGATCGGCGATATCAGCGCCTACCCGGGCAAGCTTAAGCTGATCCTGAGCGGATTCGCGGAGGCGGCGATGGCCGCGCATGCGATCCACCCCCGCGTCCATCCCGGCGAGGCGCTGCATTTCGAGTACTCGACGACAAAGGGGGTGCCGGCCCCATAGCGCGCGAGGGTAAGCCATGGCTATCGCATTCGGGCATGTCGAACGCGCCACCCGGATGGGCGCCAATCCGGTCGCGGGCGGAGCGACATTCCGCACTTGGGCGCCGCGGGCCCACGCCGTGTATCTCGTCGAGCAGGCACAGCTCCGGGCGATCGGGCAAGCGGGCTGGCGGCCCAGCGAAGACGATCGGCTGGAGGCGCTCGGGGACGGGACGTGGGGAGGGTTTCTCGCCGGCGCCGAGGACGGCTACCAGTACATGTACTGGGTCGACGGCGACGGCGGCTGGGGGCCGAAGCGCGATCCCTACGCGCGCGAGTTGACCATCGACCCAGCGTTTCCGAACTCGTTCTGCCTCCTTCGCTCGCCGTCCGGCTATCCCTGGCACGATGCGGGCTGGCGGCCGCCGGATTTTCGCGACCTGATCATCTACCAGCTCCATGTCGGCACCTGGTGGGCGGTCGACGCGGCCGGGGACGATCTTCGCGCCTCCCGCGGCGGCCTGTTTCTCGACGTCGCGGCGCGTCTGCCCTATTTGCGCGCACTCGGCGTCAATGCGGTGCAACTGCTGCCGATCCAGGAATTCGCGACCCAGCACAGCGCCGGCTACAACGGCACCGACTATTTCTCGCCCGAGATGCTTTACCAGGCCACCACGGATGCGGAGGTGACGCGGTATCTGGCGGCGGCGAACGGGCTGCTCGCGTCGTTCGGCCAGCCGGCGCTCGGCGCCGACGCGCTCCGGCCGGGCATCAACCAGCTCAAATTCCTGATCGATCTTGCCCATCTGCATGGAATCGCGGTCATTTTCGACCTCGTCTACAACCATGCAGGCGGCGATTTCGGCGACCGCAGCCTGTGGTTCTACGACCGCTTTACCAACGGCAACAAAAACAACAGCCTCTATTTCACCGACCAGGATTGGGCCGGCGGACAGGTTTTCGCGTTCCGGGACGCCGGCGTGCGCCAGTTTCTGATCGACAATGCCGTCTTCTTTTTCAACGAGTACCGGATTGACGGCATTCGCTATGACGAAGTCCGGGTCATTTCCAACGACCAGCCCGACGGTCGCACGCTGTGCCGCGACATGACGGGTACCTTGAGGTTCGTCCGCCCGTCGGCGATCCAGATCGCCGAATACTGGGAGTGGGACCGCGCGCTTCCGGTGACCCCCGCCCCGGCCGGGCTCGGCTTCGACTCGGCCTTGGGCGACGGCTTGCGCGACGCCGTCCGGGGATTGCTGGTCCAGGCGGCGGGCGGAGAAAATGCCGCCCTCGATCTCGGCCCGACCGCGCGCGGGTTCTACCCGCCGGCGGGATACGATGCGAGCTGGCGGGTCGTGCAATGCATCGAGAACCAGGACAAGACGTATTTCCCTCATGCCGACGCCGCCCGCGTCGCGATGCTCGCGGACCCGTTCGACCGCCGGTCGTGGTATGCGCGCAGCCGGTGCCGCGTGGCGGCCGCGCTGCTGCTGGCGGCGCCGGGCATCCCGGCCTTGTTCATGGGCCAGGAGATTCTCGAGGACAAGCCGTGGGACGACAACGAGCGGGACCACCCCGGCCACCTGATCTGGTGGGACGGCCTCAAGCGCGACCGGGCGATGGCCGATTACCTGCGCTTTATGCAGGACCTCGTCGCGCTGCGCCGGAAGCAGCCGGCGTTGCGGGCGGAAGGCGTGCGGGTCAGCCGGGTCAATGATGTCGACCGCGTCATCGTGGTGCACCGCTGGGTCGCCGACGGCGGTCCCGGCCGTGACGTGGTGCTGGTCGCCAGCCTCGACGAGCATGCCAAGTCCGGTTACGGCATCGGCCTGCCGCTGGGCGGAAGCTGGCGCGAGCTGTTCAACAGCGATTACTACGACGGCTTTCCCAATCCGGCGCCGACCGGAAACGGCGGCTTCGTCGATGCGTCCGGCCCGGGCCTCGACGGCTTCGCGCAGTCCGCCGCGCTGACCATCCCGGCTAACGGGGCGCTATTTCTCGCGCCGGCAACTCCGCCGTAGCCGCGAGGGCGGGCGCCGCGGCGGCGGGCAGGCGGCAGCTCACGGTCGTGCCCGAGCCCGGCGCCGATTCGATGGTCACCGCGCCGCCATGCAATTCGATGAGACTTTTGACCAGCGACAGGCCGAGCCCGGCCCCCGATTGCGGCAATTGCGCGTTGCCGCGCTCGAACTTGTCGAAGATGCGGGCCTGGTCGGCGCTGGGGATGCCGACCCCGGTATCCGACACCGACAGCAAGAAATCGCCGCCATCCCGCGTCGCCGCGACCCGGATCGAACCGCCCGACGGGGTGAACTTGATCGCATTCGAGATGAGGTTGAAGAGCGCCTGCTTGAGCCGCCGCTCGTCGGCCTCGATGCTGCCGATCGCCGGCGGGCAGGTCAGCGTCAGGTCGAGGTCCTGGTTGCGGGCGCGCTCGCGGGTCAGCGTCATCACCGCTTGCAGCATCTCGTAGACATCGACCGCCTCGGTCTCCAGCACCAGATAGCCGGCCTCGATCGTCGCCAAATCGAGGATGTCGTTGATCAGCGCCAGGAGGCGGTGCGAGCTGTCGAGGATGCCGCGGCTGTAGTCGATCTGGCGCTGGTTGAGGGGGCCGAAATACTGGTTCGCGAGGATTTCGGCGAAACCGATGATGCCGTTGAGCGGGGTGCGCAGCTCGTAGGAGACGTTGGCGATGAACTCGCTCTTGAGCTGTCCCGCCGTTTCCAGCGCCTCGTTACGCTCGCGCAGCGCGCGCTCGACCCGCGCGGTGTCGGTGACGTCGAGACAGGTCAAGAGCACGTTGCCGTCGGGCAGCGGCATCGTCGCCAGCTGCAGCACCGAGCCGTCCTGGCGGTCGAGCGGGCCGGCGGTCGGCGCGCCATCGGTGATGCGGGTGATGAACGCCTCGCGCACGCTCGGCCAGTCGGCGCTTCGGTCGTAGAAGCCGCGGGTCTTCTCGACGATCTCGCTGATATGCGGCTCGCCGGCGAGATCGGCCTCGCCGAGGCCCCAGATCGTGCGGTAGGCGGGGTTGTGCAGCTTGAGCCGCCCGTCGCTGCCGAAGACCGCGATGCCTTCGAACAGATTGTCGAGCGTCTCGCGCTGCACCTCGATCAGGGTGTTGTACGAGCTTTCGAGGGCGAGCCGGTCGGTCACATCCTCGTAGACAAAGGTAAGGCCGCCGAACGGGTGCGGCGAGATCGAGACCGAGAGGGTGCGGCCATCGGGCAGATGCATCATCTCCTGCACCGGCTCGATCAGAGAAGTGAACATCCCCAGTTGCTGCCGCTTGAAGGCGCGGAAATCGACGAGCTCGGGGATGCGCCGCCGCTCGCGCAAGCGTTCCAGAATCTCGTCGAGGCCAGGCTGCGCCGAGAGCCAGTCGGGCTCCAGCCCCCACAAAACCGCGAAGGCGGAGTTGAAGAAAATCAGCCGCTTGTCCTTGGCGCAGATCGCCACCGCGGCATGGATGTTTTCGAGCACCGCGCCATGCGCGGCGACATGGCGGGAAAGCTCGCCCTGGCTGGTCTCGACATCGGTGCGGTCGAGCGCGAACCCGATCGTGCCGCCATCGCGGTCGGGCAGCTCGGCGATCTCCAGCAGGCGCCTCGACCCCCCGATGACGACATGGCGGCGCTCGCTCCGCGGCTCGCCGGACGCCGCGGCGCGGGCCAGGGCCACGGTCTGCTTGCGGTTGCTCGCCGAAGCCAGCTCGCGGCCCTCGGCCAGCACGGTCTCGCGCGGCGCGTCGAGCGCGGCGGCATAGGCCGCGTTGCAATCGACCAGCGCCATGTCGCGGTCGCGCCGCCACAACGGCACCGGGATCGCGTCCAGCGTCTGCCGCAGCCCGGCGCCGGCCGCAACGGCGGCCGCGCGCGCCGCCTCGGCCCGGTGCGCCGCCGAATCGTCGCTGAGCCACAGCACCGATTCGCCGTGCGCGGTGCTGCGCCCCTCAAGGGCATAGGCATTGCCGCCGGGCGTGGCGACCGTGGCGTCGAGCCGTGTGCCGCGCTGGCGCAGCGCCTCGACGGCGGCGGCGATCCGGGCCGCATCGGCCGGATCGAGCCCGGCGAGAAACGAGGCGAACGAACCGGCGCGGCCGGGCGGCGCCTCGGCGCCATCGCGGTTCCAGCGGAAGGCGGCGAGCGGGATCGTGTCGACGAGGGCGGCAAGCCCGCCCCGCGCGCGCTCGGCGCTGTCGCGGGCGGCGCGGGCCTCGGCGAGCTGGGCTCGCGTCCACCACCACAGCAAGCCGAAGGCCAGCGCGGCAAGCAGGCACAACCCAGAAGCGAAGGTTATCACCAATCCCGATCCCAATCGGCGAAGATCGGGATTATCCGTAATTTACCGCCAAAAGAAAAGGGTCGCCCGCCCGGCTGGAATCAATAACGGTAGTGTTCCGCCTTGTATGGGCCGGCGTCTTTGACGCCGAGATATTCGGATTGCGCCGGCGTCAGCTTGGTCAATCGGGCACCGAGTTTGTCGAGATGCAGGGCGGCGACCTTTTCGTCGAGGTGTTTCGGCAAGACATAGACGCGGTTTTCGTATTTGCCATGGTTCGTCCACAGCTCGATCTGAGCCAGCACCTGGTTGGTGAACGAGGCGCTCATCACAAAGCTGGGGTGCCCGGTAGCGCAGCCGAGATTGACGAGCCGCCCCTTTGCCAAAACGATCAGCCGCTTGCCGTCGGGGAAGATCACCTCGTCGACCTGGGGCTTGACCTCCTCCCACACGTAATTGCGCAGCGAGGCGATCTGAATTTCGCTGTCGAAGTGGCCGATGTTGCAGACGATCGCGCGGTCGTGCATTTGCCGCATATGGTCGAGCGTGATGACGTCGATATTGCCGGTGGCGGTGACGAAGATGTCGCCGAGCGGCGCGGCCTCCTCCATCGTCGTGACCTGGTAGCCCTCCATCGCCGCCTGCAGCGCGCAGATCGGGTCGATCTCGGTGACCATGACGCGGGCGCCCTGGCTCCTGAGGCTCGCCGCCGAGCCCTTGCCGACATCGCCGAACCCGGCGACCACGGCGGTCTTGCCGGCGAGCATCACATCGGTGCCGCGCTTGATCCCGTCGACGAGGCTTTCCCGCACACCGTAGAGGTTGTCGAATTTCGACTTGGTAACCGAGTCGTTGACGTTGAAGGCGGGCATCTTGAGCGTGCCGGCCCGCATCATCTCATAAAGCCGGTGCACGCCGGTCGTCGTCTCTTCGGAGACGCCGCGGATGCCGGCGAGCAGGTCGGGGTGCGAATCGTGGATGATCTTGGTCGCGTCGCCGCCGTCGTCGAGCACCATGTTGGGCTTCCACCCGGCATTGGGTCCGTTTGGGGGGCCGGAGAGGGTCTGCCCGATGCACCACTCGTATTCCTCCTCGGTCTCGCCCTTCCAGGCGAAGACCGGGATGCCGCGCGCCGCGATCGCCGCGGCGGCCTGGTCCTGGGTCGAGAAGATGTTGCACGAGCTCCAGCGCACCGTGGCGCCGAGCGCGACCAGCGTCTCGATCAAAACGGCGGTCTGGATCGTCATGTGCAGGCAGCCGACGATGCGCGCTCCCGCGAGCGGCTGGGCCTTGCCGAACTCCTCCCGCAGCGCCATCAGCCCCGGCATCTCGGTCTCGGCGATCGCGATCTCCTTGCGGCCCCAATCCGCGAGCCCGATATCGGCGACCTTGTAATCGGTGAATTCGGGCATGCGGGGTCTCCTTCGGAAGGCGCTATAGGTAGGGATGCCGGCAGAACATATAAAGATATGTTTAAGTCGTCAATTTATTTCGGCCCGGCGCACGGGAGATCAGTTGCCGGTTGCGACAGGCGTAACGAACGTCATATAACGCGTGGGTTGAGTCAGATGATTCATCGACAATCCCGAAGGACAAAATAAGCTCAAGAAACGGGAGGTTCGAGGTGCAAAAGTTAGCAATATATCTCTTGGCGCTAATCCTGCCAGTTTGCTGCTCTGCGTTAGGGCAGAGCCTGCCGGTGCAACGGCCGGCGTGGAAGCCTGGCGACACGTGGACTTATTCCCTGCACTATAAATTGGCTGGTCGTCCTAGCTCATCTTATGTTGTAACCATCACCAGCGTAGATGGAAATGGGCGATCGCAGGCAAACTATTCGAATCCTAGACTTTCAGAAGCAGGGACGTTGCTGCTAGATGCAGATGATAACCTGATCGAGTACAAAAAAGATTCGGGAATTATTCAATATCATGCAAACCCCAGCTATCCGGGATATCAATGGCCCCTTTCAGTGGGACGGAGCTGGCATCGAGATTTCGACTATACAGCCCAAGGAGAAGGGCGCCATTACAAAGCGAATTTGACTGCGCACGTTGTCGGCTTGGAGAAGATCACCGTCCCTGCTGGCACCTTCGATACGCTGAAGATCGAGCGGCGACTTGACTACCAGGGGTTCAATGGCACGAATTCCTGGGCGGGCACGGTGAACTCCGTGACGTGGTATTCGGCGCAGTCAAAGTCATTTGTCCGTAGTGAGTCCACGGATTTAGGCACCTACGGCCCTGCAGACACGGCGATCAGGGAGCTGGCGGCCTATCGGGTTCAGTAAACCACTCTCAAGCGGCTTCACCTCACCTCGGCGATCGCGTTGAAATCGTCGAGAAGGGCGGCGATGCGGCCCGAATCGGACTGGTCCATGATCGCGCGGGCGCGCCGGGTGGCGGCGACGATGTCGAGGTTACGGATGCGCTGCTTGACCCGCGGGATGCTGCGCGGGGTCATCGACAATTCGCGCAGCCCCAGACCGAGGAGCAGCGCCGCGTAGCGCGGGTCGCCGGCCATCTCGCCGCAGACGCTGATCGGGATGCGCCGCCGCACCGCCGCCTCGATCGCGAACTGGATCAGCCGCAGAACGCCGGGGTGCAGCGGGTTGTAGAGATACGCCACCCGCTCGTCGCTGCGGTCGATCGCGAGCGTGTACTGGACGAGGTCGTTGGTGCCGATGGCGAAGAAATCCGCCTCGCCGGCGAGCGAGTCGGCGGCGACGGCGGCGCCCGGCACCTCGATCATCGCGCCGAGCGGCGGCAGGTTGCGCGGCAGCGCGACGCCGCGCCGGCGCAGGCGGCGGGCGACCTGCTCCAAGGCCTCGCGCACGAGCTTGATCTCGCTGACCGACGAGATCATCGGCAGGAGGATGCGCAGCGGCCCGTCATTGGCGGCCCGCAGCATCGCCGCGAGCTGCACGTCGAGGAGGCGGCGCTCCTTCAGCGACAGGCGGATCGCCCTGAGGCCGAGCGCCGGGTTGGCCGCCTCGGCGCCGCCGACCCCCTCCAGCGACTCGGGAAGCTTGTCGCCGCCGACGTCGAGGGTGCGGAGCGTGACCGGCCGCCCCTCCATCCCGCGCACGAGGCTCGCGTAGAATTCGTACTGCTCGTCCTCGCCGGGGAGGTCGTCGCGATTGAGAAACAGGAACTCGGTGCGCACCAGCCCCAGCCCCATCGCGCCGCAGGCGAGCGCCTGTTCGAGCTCGACCGGCAGCTCCAGATTGGCGTCGAGGTGGATCTCGGCGCCGTCGCGGGTCACCGCCGGCACCCGGCGCAGCCGCGACAGCACCCGGCGCTCGCGGGTGAACTCGTCCTGACGCCGGCGATAGGTTTCCACCGTCGCCGGCAGCGGGTCGAGGATGACCGTGCCGTTCGACCCGTCGACGAGGACGGTGGCGCCGTTGCGCGCCCGCGCCAGCAGCTCGGGAATGCCCATCACCGCCGGAAGGCCGAGGGCCCGGGCGACGATCGCCGAGTGGCCGTCGGGCCCGCCGAAGACGGTTGCGAAGCCGCCGATCCGGTTCGGGTCCATCAGCGCCGTATCGGCGGGAGTGACCTCCTCGGCGATGACGATCGCGCCCGCCGGCAATTTGGCGTAGCCGGCGTAGGGCTGGCGCGTCAGGTTGCGGATGAGGCGGGTGCCGACGACGCGGATATCGTCGAAGCGCGCGGCGAGATACGGGTCGCGCATCGCCGCGAAGGTCTTGCCAAGCTCCTCGATCTCGAGCTGCACCGCCCGCTCGGCGTTGATGCGGGTCTCGGCGATCCGGCGGTCGACCCCGCGGGTCAGCCGCGAATTCGCCAGCATCGCCAGATGCGCGTCGAGCAGGTAGCCGATCTCCTCGCCGGCCGAACCCGGCAGCACCGCGGCGCGAGTCTTGAGCTTGCGCATTTGCCGCACCGACAGCGCGATCGCCTCGCTGAAGCGGAACCGCTCGGCCTCGACATCCCCTTCCGCGACGACGGTCTCGCTGACCGGCAGCTGGCCGTGGTCGCCGATATAGACGGTGCCGATCGCAATACCCGGCGAGACGCCGATCCCGGATAGACTCTGCTCGCCGATGCCTGGGTCGTCGGGGGTCTCGTCAGTCCTCATCGAACTTGCATTCGATCAGGCGCGCGAGCATCGCCACCGCCGCCTCGGCATCGGCGCCGGTCGCGGTGATCTCGATGACGGTGCCCGCCGCGGCGGCCAGCATCATCAGCCCCATGATCGAGCGCCCGGACACCGAGGTGCCGTTCTTGCGCACCTGGATATCGGCCTCGAACTCGCAGGCGGTCTTGACGAAGCGCGCGGCGGCGCGCGCGTGAAGCCCCTTCTGATTGCAGATTTCGGCCAGCCGACGGGCCGTTCCCGCTTGGACCGGGTCGCTCATTTGCGCGCGTCGGCGAGGAGCTGGGAGGCGACGTTGATATATTTGCGCCCGGCCTCCTGCGCGCCCAGCACGGCGCGGTCGAGCCCCTCGGTCTGGCGCAGGCTGGCCAGCTTGATCAGCATCGGCAGGTTGACCCCGGCGACGACCTCGACCTTGGCTCGGTCCATCACCGAGATCGCCAGGTTAGACGGGGTCCCGCCGAACATGTCGGTGAGCAGCACCGCCCCGTCGCCGGTATCGACCTCGCCGATCGATTTGAGAATCTCCTGGCGCCGCTGCTCCATATCGTCATCGGGGCCGATGCAGATCGCGGCGATCTGGGTCTGCCCGCCGACGACATGCTCCAGCGCGGCGAGAAACTCTGTCGCCAGACGCCCGTGCGTGACCAGCACGATGCCGATCATCGCCGCTCCGGACACAAGCGCATCGGCGCGGTCGGGTCGTCGGCGTGGCCGTTTGCGATGTCGCTCAAGAGTTCGCGGCGGTCGCTCAAGCAGAGACCACTAAACGCTCGCGTCGGTCCGGGGGGAGCCGGCGGGAGCAGGGGAACCGGCGGCTCATATACCGCTGTCGCGGGCGTTCGTCACCACGCTTGATGCGCGGGGCGTCCCGGCGCCAGCCGCATGGACAGCCGAATGGAGTAGGCAGAACATTAACGTTAGCGATTAGTTCCCGGCTAATTCGCGATCCCGCCGGCATCGGGCGGGGCGGACAGAGTGCGCAGAGCCGCGCGCAGCTTCGACGGCGCCGACGCCTCGAACGGCGCGAGCGCGATCACCGGCACGTCGAACCCTAAAAACCGCTCTTTCCGCCCGAGAGGTAGGCGCTCGACCCGATCCGGCGGGACCAGGTCGACGGCCAGCGCCAGCGGTATGTCGGCGAGCGCCGGCAGAGTAACGATGCCGACCCCGCGAATTTCGAAAAGCCCGCGGATCGGCTCCGGCGCGCGGACGAGAACCGCGTCCCCGGCGCGGCGCAGCTCGCACTGATCGTCCGAGACGAGGCGGGCTCCTGCGTCAATCAATCGCAGGGCGAGATCGGACTTTCCCGACCCCGAATCGCCGCGCAGCAAGACCGCCAGGCCGCCGATCGCGACGGCAGTGGCGTGGACCAGGAGCGGCTCGTCCATAGGGGCTACTACGCCAGAGGCAGGCGGATCAGAAAGCGCGCGCCGCTCACCTCGCCCGAGGGGTCGTGGCGGTTCTCGGCGCGGATCTGGCCGCGATGCGCCTCGACGATCTGCTTCGAGATCGACAGTCCGAGGCCGGAATGGGTGCCAAACTTCTCCCCCGCCGGCCGTTCGCTGTAGAAGCGGTCGAAAATCGCGGTGAGCTTGTCTTCGGGGATGCCGGGGCCGCTATCCTCAACGGTGACCAGCACCGCGCGCCCGTCGAGCGCGGCGCGCACGCGGATTTCGCCGCCCGGCGGACTGAACGAGACGGCGTTGGCGATGACGTTGACGAAAACCTGCGACAGCCGGCTCTCGGTGCCCGAGACGATCAGCGCCCGCCCGCGCGCCGGCGACAGGTCGAGCGTGACGCGCGGCCCCGCCTCGCCCTGCGTCGTCTCGTGGACCTCGGCGAGGGCGCCCAGCATCGCCCCGATATCGGTCGGCGCGACCTCGAGCCGGGACAGCTCGGCGTCGAGCCGGGAGGCGTCGGAAATGTCGGTGATCAGCCGGTCGAGCCGCTCGACATCGTCCTGGATGATCGCCATCAGCCGGCGCTGTTTCTCGGGATCCTCGATGCGGGTCGCGGTCTCGACCGCGCTGCGCAGCGACGACAGCGGGTTTTTGAGCTCGTGCGCGACATCGGCGGCGAAGCTCTCGATCGCGCTCATCCGCAGCCACAGCGCGTCGGTCATCTCGCGCAGCGACCCGGAAAGCTCGCCGACCTCGTCGCCGCGGCCGGTGAAGTCGGGTATCTCGACCCGCGCGCCGCGGCCGCGCGCCCGCTCCGCCGCCTCGGCGAGACGCCGGATCGGCCGGGCGATCGTGCCGGCGAGGTAGAAGGACAACAGCACCGTCACCACGACGGTGGCGGCGAAGATACGCAGCAATTCGAGGC
>DASUIE010000139.1:0-23171 GCA_036273175.1 Allostellaceae bacterium | reverse complement strand
ATCGCCAGGGCGGATGCCGAGATGCTCGCGCAGGTTTTTCCGCAGGGTCACCTGGCCTTTCGCGGTCACGGTCAAGGTGGTCATGGCTGAACCTCTATCCTGGACATAAAGTAAGGCAGAACTGCCTTACTTTCAATCCGGCGGAAAAGGATGGCGTTCGTCCCGCCCCCGTCGCAGACTTGGCAAAACCTTCGCCCCCGGGAGGAGCCTCGCCGATGCAATCGACCAATGCCGGGCAGCGCCATCTGCCGATCCGCAAGGACTGGCTTGCCGCGACCCAGGAGGCGGCGCGCGAGCCGGACCGCCCGATCATCGATCCGCACCATCACCTGTGGGACCGGCCAGGCAACCGCTATCTGCTGCACGACCTCGTAGAGGACACGTCGAGCGGCCACAACATCCGCGCCACGGTCTTTCTCGAATGCCGCGAGATGTACCGCGCCGAGGGGCCGCCGGAGACGCGCTCACTCGGCGAGACGACCTTTGTCGCCGGCGTCGCGGCGATGAGCGAGAGCGGCAAATACGGCGCGACCAAGCACTGCGCCGGGATAATCGGCAATGTCGACTTGCGCGCCGTCGGCGGGCGCGCCCGGGGCATCCTCGAGCAGCATGTCGTCGCCTCGGGTGGCCGTTTCCGCGGCATCCGCAACGGCGCGACCTGGCACAGCGACGCGAGTCTCAGGGTGTTCACCTCGGGATCGGGCGAAGGCCTCTATGTCGACCGCGGCTTTCGTGAGGGGTTTGCCGCGCTGGCGCCGCTGAACCTCAGCTTCGAGGCGTGGATGTTCCACACCCAGCTCGGCGATCTCGTGAGCCTCGCCGGCGCGTTCCCCGAAACCAAGATCGTGCTGAACCATGTCGGCGGCTCGCTCGCGGTCGGCCCCTATGCCGACAAGCGCGAGGAGGTCTTCACCGAGTGGCGCGGCCAGATCCAAAAGCTCGGCCAGTTCCCCAACGTCTACATCAAGCTCGGTGGGCTCGGCATGCCGTCCCTGATGGGGTTCGAGATGGGACAGCAGGAGAGCGCGCCCTCGTCGGAGCAGCTCGCGAAGGCTTGGGCGCCGTATCTCAACGCCTGCATCGAGGCGTTCGGCCCCGATCGCGCCATGTTCGAGAGCAACTTCCCGGTCGACAAGGGAATGTGCAGCTACGCCAATCTGTGGAACGCGTTCAAGCGCGTCTCCGAGGGCTATTCCAACGACGAAAAGAACGCGATGTTTCACAACACCGCGCTGAAATTTTACCGGCTGTACTGACCAGCCAGGAGGGAGACAAACAATGCCCCTGCCACGCCAAGAGGTCGACGGCACCACCCCGAAATACCTGCGCGACAAATACGCGATCGTCGGGGTCGGCGAGACCACCTATACCCGCGGCTCCGGGATGACGACCCGGGCGCTCGGCACCTGGGCGGTGCGCAACGCGATCCTCGATGCCGGGCTCAAGGCGAGCGACATCGACGGAATGCTCGACTACTCGGGCGGCGATTCGACCTCGGCGACGTTCATCGCCGGCGATCTCGGCATCCGCCTCAATTTCTACATGGATTGCGTCGGCGGCGGCTCGTCGACCGAGGCGCTGATCGGCATCGCCATCGGCCTCATCGAAGCGGGGTGCTGCAAGACCGTCGCGATCTTCCGCTCGATGAACGGATTTTCGCAGGTGCGCATCGGCGGCACCGGGGCGCGCTCGGCGGCGCCGGTCGGAGGCGACATGCTGCACAACCGCGCCTATGGCTGGCAGAGCGCCGGGCAGAGTTTCGCGCCGACCTTTATGCGGCACATGTACGATTTCGGCACGACGCCCGAGCAGGTCGCGCATGTGAAGATGTTCCACTCGCGCCACGCCTCGAACAACCCGAAGGCCTATTACAAAAAGCGCTTCACGGTCGAGGACGTGATCAACAGCCGGTTTATCTGCAAGCCGCTGCACCTCCTCGATTGCTGCGTGGAGACCGACAACGCCACCTGCGTCATCGTCACCTCGGCGGACCGCGCGAAAGACATGAAGCAGCCGCTGGTGCTGATCCGCGGCGTCGTCGGCCGCTGCAACAAGCCGCGGCTCGACATGCACTACCAGCACGGGCCGATCTCGCGCGTCGGCGGGTATTACGCGAAGGACATCCTATGGCCGAACTCCGGTGTCGGGCCCGAGGATATCGATGTCACCGGCTCCTACGACGCCTTCACCTTCACCACGATGCTGCAGCTCGAGGATTATGGGTTCTGCAAGAAGGGCGACGGCGGCGACTACGTGTCGAACGGCACGATCGGGCTGGGCGGCAAGCGCCCGAACAACACCTCGGGCGGCCATTTGTGCGAGGGCTACACGCACGGCATGAACATGGTGATCGAGAACACGCGCCAGCTTCGTCACGACGCCGACGATTCATGCCCGATCGGACCGAACGGCAAGCGCCAGCACACCTTTGACTACAGCGAGGGCGGCTGCCGCCAGGTGAAGGATGTGGAAGTGAGCGCCAATCTCGGCTGGGCCAATCCGGCGACCGCGTCGTCGATGGTCATGCGCAAGGGCTGGTGAGGGAGGAACGCAAGATGTCGATCGACGGCAACTATCTCGGCATGAACCTCCACATCGACGACCTCGATGTCGAGAACGTCGCGTATTTCAAGCACTGCGCGGCGCACGACTATCACCTGCAGGCCTGCAACGAATGCGGCCGCTTCCGCTATCCGCCGACGACGGCCTGCCCGTGGTGCATGAGCCGCGAGTCGACTTGGAAAAAGGTCGAGGGCAAGGGGACCGTGCACTCGTACAGCGAGGTGCACCACGCCATCCAGCCGGCGTTTCGCGGCAAGACCCCGTATTTGATCCTGCTGGTCGATCTCGACACGCAGAAGGGCGAGCCGACGGCGGACGAGGCCTTGCGGGTGATCGGCAACCTCTGCACGCCGGACGGACAGCTCGCGCCGGCCGACCTCGTCAAGAAGGTCGGGATCGGCACGCGCGTGCGCATGGTGTTCAGCGATGTCGGCGACGGGCTGTCGCTGCCGCAATGGACGATAGACGAGACGGCGCAACAGCCCGCGACACCGTGGCGGTACGCGCAGGAGTAGCTACGCGCCGATCTGGTACTTGGCGAAGATCTCCTCGATCCGCTTCATCGCCTTTGCCGAGGCCTCCTTCACCGATTTCCCGTCGGCGACGATCTCGTGGAAGGCGACGTGGAGCGGATGCTCGGAGCGCACCTGCGCCCAGGCCGGGTTGTAGGCGAAATAGTCCGGCTTGGTCGGGCTGACGAGGCCCTGCTCGACATAAGGCGGCACGTGCGGATCGCGCTTGGGATCGGTCCACCACGTATCCTTGGTCGCCAGCTCGGCGATGACCGGCAGGAAGCGTCCGAGCCCGCCCTTGGTGAACTCGGCGTTGACCTCGGGCGTGATCACAAATTTCTGGAATTCCTTGGCCACCGCGATGTTCTTGGCGCCCTTGGGGATCATCGTGCCGGCAGCGCCGAGCTGGGTCACCATCTTCTTGCCGGCATT
This sequence comes from Allostellaceae bacterium, assembly GCA_036273175.1. Lineage (GTDB taxonomy): Bacteria > Pseudomonadota > Alphaproteobacteria > ATCC43930 > CGMCC-115725 > DATARH01. Next base: position 19,665 of record DASUIE010000139.1, on the reverse strand, counting down.
GTCGAGCGGCGGCGGCATCGTCAGCACCTCGCCGTACTCGTCCTTCTGCTTGTCGAGCATGGCGAGCTCGGTCGACAACGTGCCGTCGAAATCCATCACGCACAGCTTCGAATGGAAGGCGTTGTTGTCGTCGGCGTCGTTCCAGTTGATCGACCCTGGCGGGATGTTCTTGTTCATGTACAGCTTCGACAGTTTCTCCAGCGACTTGATCACCGCCTCCTGGACCTGCGGGTCGTCGGTATGGAGTTTCCCGTCGGGCGTGACAAAATCGAGCCCACCATAGGCGATCAGAAACTGCGACAGCGTGGCGTTCGGGTCATTGCCGATCGTGCTGACGACGAACCCGGTGGCATAGGTGTGGCGCATTCCCATCTGCTGCAGCCGATCCTGCACCGGCACGAAGAAATCGATGAACGCGTCCCACGTCTTCGGGATGTCCGACACCTTGTAGCCGGCCTTTTCGACGAGAGACTTCCACACATGGAACGGGTTCACCGCGCAGCCATGCGGGACGAAATAGTAGCTCCGCTGGTGCTCGGCGTTGTTGTAGCAGTGGGCGTTGGCGAGCGCCGACGGCACCATATGCGCCTTTTGCGTCTCGACCACGTCGCTCACGTCGACGAGGTTGCCGGCCCAGGCTTGCAACGGCGCAACTTCCGCGGGCGTCACGCTCATCAGGTCGGGAACGACGCCGCTGGTGATCGCCGAGATGATTTTCTGGCGCAGCGGCGCGAAGGGCACGATCGACAGCTCGATCTTGTTGCCGCTGACCTTTTCGTAGTCCGCGACCATCTTCCGGAGGGCCTCGTCTTCCTGGGGGACAAAGCCCTGGGTCCACCATACCTGGGCCGTGGTGGCCGCCGCGTTGGCGATGTAAGGCCGCGCCAGACCGGCCGCCGCCAGCCCCAACGATCCGCGCAGAACCGCGCGCCTGGTGAGTTGACTCATCCGCGTTCCCTTCCCTGTTCTGGGCGGCTGACCCGGTCATCGCCGGGTCGATTTTTTTGCCGCGGAACCATTATAATCGGATCGTAATCCCTGCGCTAATTTGTCGCGTACCTGACGGAAAGAACGAGAAAAAATGCCGAAGGCCAATCCAACCGGCGCGCTTGCCTGGCACGCCGAAGAGACGTGCGGCAACGCCTGGCCGGCCCTGCGCGAGATCGTCCTCGAGGGCTGGCTGGTACGGTTCGCGGAGGGGGTGAGCCGCCGCCTCAACTCGGCCAACCCGCTCTCGGCGCGGGCGGCGGCCAGCGACGCGGTGATTGCCGAGACCGAGGCCTTCTATCGCCGGCACGAGCAGCCGGCGATTTTTCGCGTGCCGACGCTATGCCCGCCCGCGGTCGAGCGGGCGCTCGACAAGCGCGGCTACACCGCGGAAGGCGAGACCTGCGTGCTCCACGGCTCGCTCGACGCGATGGATTCGGAGATCGACCCGGAAATCGTGCTCAGGCCGCGGGCCGACCGCATCTGGTTCGCCGCGATGGCGGGGTTGCAAGGCTATGGCGCCGAGGCCGCGCACACCTATCGCCGCATCGTCGGCGCGATCTCGCTCCCGGCAAGCTTTGCCTCGCTCGCCAACAAGGAGGGGCGGATCGTGTCGATGGCCTATGGCGCGATCCATAACGGGATGCTGTGCTACGACATGGTTGTCACCGATGCGCGCGAGCGCCGCCGCGGTCACTCGCACAAAATCGTCACCGCGCTCGCCGGCTGGGCCAAGGCGCGCGGTGCGACCGGCGCCTGCTTGCAGGTCGTCGCCGACAACATGCCGGCAAAGGCGCTCTACGACGCGATCGGGCTCAAGACCGAGCTATACCGGTACCAATACTGGCGCGCGCCCTCGGCTTAGGCCGGGAAGGACAGGAAGCACTTATCCGAGGCGAGGATGTGCGTTTCCATATAGTCCTGGATGACCGGCTTTTTGTCGAGCGCCTCCATAGCGCCGATCAGACACATCCAGTTCAGCATCTCGTGCTGGCCGGAATGCTCCATCTCGGCGAGGGTGCGCTTCTTCCAGGTGCCGTAATCGGCGCGGCTGACCGCGTCGAACAGAATGCGGTCGCCCTCGTGGTCGGGCCAGAGGTATCCGTTTTTCGGTGACAGGAAGGCATGCGACCAGCTCGACGACGCGACCAGCGCCACCCGGTACGGCGAACGCGCCAGAATCTCGCCGACCTTGGCTCCGACCTCCATGCAGCGCCAGGGGTGCGGCGATGACGGGTCCTCGCCCTCCTCGGCCGGGCGCGGCGGCGCGAACAGATGGCCGAGCCCGCCCTTGGCGTAAAGCAGGTTGCGGCCGTAGCAGTTCACCGCGAACGGGATCACCGGATAGGGGAAGCCGCTGCGGTCCCAATCGAGGTACAGGAATGTGTTGGTGAAGGCGTGCGCCATCGGATGGTGCAGCGGCTTGTAGGCATAGGCCATGTCAATCCCGGCCTCGATCAGGCCGGTGGTCAGGTACTTCGCCGCCTCGCGATGGCCTTTCAGCTTTAATTTCCAATCGCCCGGCTCGTCCCAGCGGTTCGGCTTGCCGCCGTTTCCGTTGTGCCAGGGCTGGAGGTCGAAATTGTCGTCGTATCCGGCGACGCAGAAGGCCGGGACGATGTCTTCCTTGAAGTTCTCGTACTGGTCGTCGCCCCAGACCAGGACAAAATCGGGATTGAAATCGTCCAGAATCTTGCGGATCGCGCGGAAATCGTTACCGAAGCGCTCGCCGCAGCGGTTGGCCGCCGATAGCCCGTCATCGTTGCCGAGCTCGGCGATCATTTCGGCCGGCCAGTTGCGCGGGTCCTTGCGCTCGGGCGCGACGTTGGGCGCCTCCAGGGTGCGCTTGAAGACGCCGGTCAGCCCCTCATTGTGGAGGCACAGAGTCGGCCAATGGGTGACGCCGAGGCCCAGGATTTCAGCCATGTCGCGTTTCCTTCCCGTCTAGTATTGGCCTTTCGGCTCGAGGCCGAAGGCGTGTTGCCCGTACATCGTGCCGACCGCGTCCCAGTTGAGGCTGACATGGCGGGCGACCGCATTGGCGTCGCGCCAGGCGCGCTGGATCGGATTTTCCAGATGAAGGCCGTAGCCGCCGGTCGAGGCATTGAGCGCCTCGACCGCCTGCACCGCGAGCCTTGTGACATAGGCCTGGTTGCGGCGGGCGCGGATGCGGTCGGCGACGGTCAGCTCCTCGCCGGCGCGGAGCTTGCGCATCGTCTCGCGCATATCGTTGAGGAGGATCAGCTCGGCGGCCTCGGACGCGGCGGCCGCTTCGGCGAAGCGAAGCTGGATCGTCGCGAATTCCCGCATCCTGAGCCCGCCGCCGGCGAGCGCACCGCGCGTCGTGCGCCCGGAAGTCTGTTCGAGATAGGACTCGACCGCGCCCCGCGCCGCGCCGACCGCGGTCGAAGCCAGCATCGAGGCCCCGAGCATTAGCAGCGGGATGCGGTAGATCGGGTTGTCGTGATGGCGCGCGCCGGGCGAGGTGCCGGCCCGAGTATCGGCGAATTTGAGCACGCGGTGCGACGGCACGAACACGTCGCGGGTGACGATGTCCTTGCTGCCGGTGCCGCACAGCCCGGCGACGAACCAGGTATCGACAATCTCCAGATCGCCGACCGGGAGCAGGAAGAACGCGCCCTCGGGCGGCTGCCCCGGTTCCTGGATCGTCGCGCCGAGCTTGCCCCAGGCCGAGCAGTCGCAGCCGCTGGCGAAGGCCCAGTTGCCGGTGAGCCGGTAGCCGCCCTCGACCGGAATCGCGGTGCCGGTCGGCGCGAAGCAGGCGAAGGTGAATGGGTCGGAACCGTCTTCCCAGATTTCGCGCTGCGCCTCGATCGACCAGTGGCTCAGCGACAAACCGTTGGAGACCGCGCCGTTGACCGTCCACCCGGTCGAGGCGCAGGCAGCGGAGATCGTCAGGGCGATCTTGAGCGCCACCTCGCCGTCATACTCGAACCCGCCGAATATCTTGGGCCGGCAGGTGCGCAGCAGCTCCGCGGCGCGGATTTTTTCGACGATATGCGGGAAGACGTTGCGGTTGCGCTCGGTCTCCTCGGCCAGCGCGCGGATTTCCGGCACGAGGGCGCGCGCCCGGCCGATCAGCTCCTCAGGGCTCGGAACCGCGGCAAGGCGGCGGATCGTCGCGCTCGACATAGGATGAGGATGCGCCGGCCCGGGCCGCAACTCAATTGGGTTTTGGCGCGCCGTCGCGGTAGAGCTTGAGTGCGGCGTAGACGAAGGCATTGACCGGGGTCGGGATGCCGTGGCGGCGGCCGAGCTCGACGACCTTGCCGGCGAACCAGGGCAACTCCAGCCGGTTGCCGCGCAGCAGGTCGTTGCACATCGCGGTCATGTGGTGCGCAGGCATCGCGCGAAACGTCGCCAGCGTCTCCTCGGCGATGTCGGGATCGAGCGCGACCCCTTCGGCGCGGCCGACCGCCTCGGTCTCGCGCAGTCCGCCTTCGACGAGCGCCCACAGATCGGGGTCCGCGCGGTACTGGCCGAGCGGCAGGCGGGTCAGCGCATTGATGTTGGCCAGCGGAACGACGACCAGGAATTTCTGCCACAGCGGGACGAGGATGTTCGGGCTAAGCACAGGCTCGATGCCCGCCTCGACACAAAGCTCCGCAAGCGCCCGGCCGCGTGCGCTCATCGATCCGTCGAGCTCGCCGAAGGTTATGCGCTGGTAGATGCCGGTCTGTCGGATGACACCGGGCGCCACGACCAGGCCGCTGACGAAGGCGCTGCCGCCGAGCACCGCCGCCCGCCCGAGGATCGGCAATAGCCGGTCATGCGCATCGACGCCATTCTGCAGCGCGACCACGGCGGTGGCCGGGCCGACCAGCGGCCGCATCGCCGCGCCGGCGGCTTCGACATCCCACAGCTTGACGCAGGAGAGCACGACATCGACCGGGCCGGGAGCGGCGAAATCGTCGGTCGCCAGGGCCGGCGTGACGTGGAGCTCGCCGAGATCGCCTTCGAGGCGCAGCCCGTTTGCCCGGATCGCGGCGAGATGGGCGCCGCGGGCGATGACAATCACCTCGGCGCCCGCATGGGCGAGCCGAGCCGCGTAAATGCCGCCGATCCCGCCGGCGCCGACGACCGCGATGCGCATCCCTGCTAGGCTACCCGCTCCACCGGACAAGGAGAAGAATTATGGCCCAATCCGCCAGCTCGCCCGCCCGCGAGGCGATCCGCGGCACCGTGCCGATGCTCGCCGAATACGCCGACAAGATCATCTACGGCGAGGTGTGGGAGCGCCCGCAACTGTCGAAGCGCGACCGCAGCCTCATCACTTGCGGGGCGCTGATGGCAACGGGACGCTACGAGCAGCTGCGCGGCCACCTCGCCCGCGCGCTGACCAACGGCGTGACCAAGGAGGAGATCAGCGAGCTGATCACCCACCTCGCCTTCTATTCCGGCTGGCCGACCGCGATGACCGTGGCGACGATCGCAAAGGAGGTGTTCGCGGCGGGGTAGCCGCTACGCCGCGTCGTGGAAGATGATGCCGAGGGTGAAGCGGCGGCCGGAATGGACGCGGCTGACGCCGTGGCGCATGGTGACTCGGTAGGTGCCGCGGGTGCCGGCGACCGGGCGATGGTGCACCGGGAAGACCACCGCCTCGCCCTGCGCCAACTTCACGACCTGGCCCATCGACTGGCTGCGCGGGCGTTGCTCGACCAGCATGAACTCGCCGCCGGTGAAGGCGTCGGTCAGCAGCACCGTGAGCTGCAACGGAAACACCAGATCGCCGTAAAGGTCCTGGTGCAGACAGTTGTAGTCGCCCGGGCCGTATTTGAGGATCAGCGGGGTCGGGCGGGCCTGCCCGGCGGCGTGGCACAGCGCGAGATAGGCCTCGTGCGTGGCGGGGAACTCTCCGCCCCAGCGGTTGGCGATATCGGCGAGCCCTGGATAGAGGGCCTCGCGCAATTCGGCGACCGGGTCGGGCAATGGATAGCGTAGGTATTTATACTCACCCTGCCCGAAGCGGTGGCGCTGCATGACTACCCGGCTGCGAAACCGCGCCTCGTCGTCGTAGAGGGCGACGAGGGCGCGGCATTCAACGGGGTCGATCAGGCTGGGGATCGTCGCGTAGCCGCGCTCGTCGAGCGACGCCCCCAGCCCTTTCCAATCAATCCGCGGCGGCATCTTGCGCGGCCTCCCGCTCGCGGGCCAAGAGCGCGCGTTTGCGCTCGATGCCCCAGCGATAGCCGGCGAGGGCGCCGTCCTCGCGGACGATGCGGTGGCACGGCACCAGCAGCGCCAGCTTGTTGGCGGCGCAAGCTCCGGCGACGGCGCGCACCGCGCGCGGCTGGCCGAGCGCCGCGGCGATCTCGGTGTAGCTCGCGGTGCGGCCCGGCGGGACTCGCTGAAGCGCGCGCCAGACGCGGGCCTGAAACGCGGTGCCGCGGATGTCGAGCGGCAGGTCGGGCTGCGCGTCGGGCCTGGTTACGAACCGGACGATGCGTTCGGCCCAATCGGCGAGCTGGGAGTCGGCCGGCCAGATCAGCGCGGCCGGAAAACGGCGGCGCAGCTCGACTTCGAGCGCGGCGCGGTCGTCGCCGAGCGCGGTCATGCAAATACCTTTTCGCGTGGCCGCGACGATCGCGTGGCCGAGCGCGGTCTCGACGACCGTATAGCGGATCGTCTCGCCGCGGCCGCCTTTCTGGCGCGCCGCCGGCGTCATGCCAAGCGCCGTGGGGGCCGCCTCGTAGACCCGGGAACTGGCCCCGAACCCGGAGGCATAGGCCGCCTCGGCGATCCCCTCGCCGGAGTCGAGCCGCTCGGCGAAGCGCTCGAGACGGTGAGCCTGGCCCCATTCCCGTGGGGTCGCGCCGGTGACCCGCTTGAACACGCGGTGGAAATGGAAGCGGCTGATATGCGCGGCCTCGGCCAATTCCTCGAGCGTCGGCAGCGTCTCCCGCGAGCGGATCAAAGCGCAGGCCCGCCCAACCGCGGCGATGTGGCGGTCGGCGATCGAGCCCTCGTTGGGGCGGCAGCGCTTGCACGGGCGGAACCCGGCGGCCTGCGCCGCCTCCTTGGTCTCGTGGAAGGCGACGTTCTTGCGCAGCGGCTGGCGCGAGACGCAGCCCGGCCGGCAATACACGCCGGTCGTGCGGACTGAGTAGAACCACTCACCGTTCTGGCTGGCGTCGTGGGCGCAAATGGCCGCCCAGCATTGTTCCTCGTTCAGCATCGAAACTCTCCTCGGCATCGTCATGCGAGGAAGATGGGCCCGACCGCCGCTACGCTCTATCCGCGGGTTGCTTTCTCATTCGACAGATGGTGCTTCGCCAGCATCGCGTGGATGCCCTTGTTGCCGTCGACGAGCTGGGTCACGCGCATGTCGACGGCGAGGCTGGAGAACATATAGGCGTCCGAGGCTTCGAGGCCCATCTTCTCGCCGATCAGCTTGATCATCTCGCGGAGCGCGTCCTTGGCGGCATCGTCGAGGTCCTCGTTGAAGGCCATCGTTATGTGGTGGGTCGGGGTCTCGGCGCGCGGCAACGCGTAATGCAAATCCTTGCGCACGGTAAGCCGGAAGGTGCCGGCGAGCGCGGTTTCGAGCGCGGTGATGCAAACCTCGCCGTCGCCCTGGACGCCGTGGCCGTCGCCGCAGGAGAACAGCGCGCCGGGCGCGAAGACCGGCAGGTAGAGCGTCGTGCCGGCGGTCAATTCCTTCAGATCCATGTTGCCGCCGAACTCGCGCGGCACGATCGAGGTGCACGCGCCGTAGACCGGCCGCGGCGCCACCCCCATCACGCCAAAGAACGGGGCGAGGTCGATCTCGTGACCGGTCGGCAGCGTGGCGACCCCGCGCTGACGGTCGATGCCGCTGTGCCAGGTCTTGCGGATCGGGAAATCCTCGGGGAGCGTCCCGACCAGCGGGCGGATGCGGGTATAGCCCCAGTTCTGGCGGAAATCGATGTTGAGGATGTCGATCTGCAGCACGTCGCCCGGCTCGGCCCCGGCAACCGCGACCGGTCCGGTGAGGATATGCGCGCCGAATTTCGGCTCGAGCCCGTCATGGATTTCGAGATGGTCGGGCAGGATTTCGAAATTGTCGCCCTTGGGCAGGATATCGGCGCCGCCGGAGACGCAAGCGATCGACACCGTGTCTCCCGAATCGATGGTAACGACCGGCGCCAGCGCCGCATCGAAATAGCCCCAATGGCAATGCGCGGGACGGCAGGAAACGGTGTGGTGCTGGGACATCGGGGCTCCTCCGTTGGGGTCGGGCGACGATAGCGGAAAACCCGCTTGGCAGCGGCGGGAAAATTCCGTTTGGTTGCGGCCGATGCCGCCAGCTAGCTCCGCCGATTACCACCGGCGCCTGATCCAGGGATATTTCGGCCCGAGCGCCCGCATCCGCATTTTGCGGGATGCGCCGGTGTTCGATTCCCCGGTGTTTGTCGTCGATTTCGACCAGGGCGCCCGACACTACCGCACGCTCGGCTCGGTCGGCGGGTTCGCCGGCACCGACCAGATCACCGAGCAGTCCAGCATGGACATGATGTACCCGGCGCAGCTGGTGTTTCATTACGAGCGGCTGATGTCGCTGGCCTTTGCCCTCGTCGAGCGGCCGGTGACGGCGTTGCTGCTCGGTGTCGGCGGCGCGGCCATGTGGCGGTTCGTGCGCGCCTATCTGCCCGATTGCGCGCCGACCCTCGTCGATTGCGACGAGGCCGTCGTCGCGGTGGCGCGGCGCTGGTTTTACCTGAACCAACCGGCGGTGATCGACGACGCGCGGCGCTTTCTCGCCGGCACGACGCAGAAATTCGACATCGTGCTCGTCGACCTCTACGACGCGCACGGGCCGGCGCCGAGCGACGAAGCGTTCTGGACGCGATGCCTCGATGCGCTGGCGCCCGGCGGATGCCTTGCCACCAACTGGGCCGATTTCGCGGTCAACCGCAACGTCAAGCCGATCGCCCAGCTCCAGCAGGAGGTCGCGCGCGGCCGCGGGCTCGACTGCACCTTCGTCACCCGCCGCGGGTTTCGCGACAACCTGATCCAGTACCTGCCGACCGGCCCTCAGCGCGGCCCCGAGGCGATCCTGCCGGCGCACGAGCGCTTTGCCCGCGACCGGCGCCTGCCCAACCGCGGCCGCGGCATCCTCGAAGACTGCCTGATCACGACGGAATTCCCGCTCGACCTCGGCTAGGCGCGTCATCCATTCGCGCATCCACCGGTTGTTGCCGTCGCGCTCGATCCTGGAGATCGCGCCGGGGTGCGGCCGCTGGACCCCGTTCCTGTCGGGCAACGCCGAAACATACGACGGCATCGACATCGTGCCGGAGCTCGTCGAGCATTGCCGGCGCGCCTATGGGACGCTGAAGGCGCGGCCCAAATTCCATCTCGGCGACGGGTCCCGCCTGACTCCGATCCGCGATGCCTCGGTCACGCTGGTGTTCCCGTTCGACTCGCTGCCGGGCGGCTGACGGTCCGCGGCCCTAATGGAGGGCGCGGCGCCACGGTATCCGCCGTCGGCGCCAGCCGCGCCTTCGCCGCGGCCGGGCTGGCGCCGCCGGTGCACGAGACGGTGCAGTGGCGCTTTGCCCACTACACCGACTGCTTCTCGCTGGTCCGCAAGCCGCTGCCGGAAGATAACGGCGCGCCACCCAAAATCTTCGCCAACGACGTTTTCCCGGCCGAGATCAAGCTCAGCGAGCTGCTCGGCGAAAGCTGGGGCGCGGCGCTCGCCGGGTAGGCCTAATCGGCCTCCTCGAAGGCGGCGAGGCTCTCTTCTATCGTCGCCCGGTCGAGGTCGCGGGTGATGAAGACGATGCGAGTGCGGCGGTCGTCGCTCGGCCAGGCCGGGAGCAGCACCGGCGGGTGAAAGAGGTGCTGCACCCCGTGCAGCACGACCGGCTGATCCGGCCGGTCGGCGAGCGCGACGATCGCCTTGACGCGCAACAAATCGTCGCCGCGCATCGAAGCCAGCGCGTCGAGCCAGCCCGACAGCGCCGCCCATGACATCGGCCGTTCGCGCACCAGACAAAAGGCGCGGATGCGGTCGTCGTGGCGGTTGACGTCGAGATCGTGGTGATGGTGGCCGTGCTCGTCGGCGAGAGCCTCGTCGTTGAGCCAGCGCCGCACCTCGACCGTCTTTGTCGCCGGATCGAACAGGCCGAGATCGAACAGCATTTCCGGGTCGACGGCGCCCTGCGCGACCGGGAGCGGCGCCGCGGAAGGGTTGAGCGCCGCGAGGCGCGCGGTCAGCCCGGCGACGCGGTCGGGGTCGGCGAGATCGCTCTTGGTCAAGAGCAGCCTGTCGGCGATCGCCGCCTGCTTGACCGCCTCGGGATGGTTGTCGAGCGTGCCGGCGCCATTGACGGCATCGACCGTGGCGACGACTCCGTCGAGCATGTATCGCTCGGCGACGATCGGGTCGGACATCAGGGCATGCAGCACCGGGGCCGGATCGGCGAGGCCGGTCGTCTCGATCACGACGCGGCGGAATTCCGGGATCCGGCCCTTGGCCCGCTTGACGAACAGGTCGGTCAGCGTGTCGGCGATGTCGCCCCGCACGGTGCAGCACAGGCACCCGCTGCTCATCAGCACGACATCCTCGGTCGCGGTCTCCACCAGCAGGTGGTCGAGGCCGATCTCGCCGAATTCGTTGATGACGACCGCGGTCGCATCCATGCCCGGATGTTTCAGCACGTAGTTCAGGACCGTGGTCTTGCCGCTGCCGAGAAATCCGGTCAGCACCGTTACCGGAATGCGCTCCGCCGCGTTGATGGCCGCCATCGGGCCAGGGTAGAACAGCCTGGGTGCGACCGCAACGCGCTGGCGGCGCCCGGCCGGAAAGGGTAAATCACGCCGATGCGCCGCCTCGTCCTGTTATCGCTGATCGCAGTCGCCGGCTGCTCGCAGGCCTATGTCGGCAAGATCGACAGCCGCACCTTCCGGATCGAGGGGCCGGGCATCCCCGGCGGGTCGAGCGGGCCGAACCGGCGCGAAGCCGAGCGGCTGTGCCCCAAGGGCTTTCGCGTGCTCAACGAAGAGACGCACCGCAACACCACCGACCGCGCCAACGAAGAAAACGGCGTGTTCACCAACTGGACGATCCGCTGCCTCTGAGGATCAGGCCTCGCCGGTCCCCGGCTCGGGCAACAGCGCCCATAAAAACACGCCGACCCAGCCGATCAGGGTCCAGCCGAAGAGAATGTTGACGAGCGCCAGCGACTGGCGGTGCGGATGGTCGCGGCCATAGGCAAGGATCGTCGGCAGGATGTAGAGGAGGACGATAACGGCCAGTATGACCGCGGTCGTCGCCGTATCGTACATATCGCCTCCGAACCCCTGCCCCCGGTCTGGCAGGATAGACCCGGAAGCGCTAGTTCACCACCCGGAACCCGCCGTAATCCGCCCGTGCGTCGTTGAAGTCGTGGTTAAAGGACAAGGTCGCGAGGGGGCCGTGCTGGCGAATGTTCCAGCCGGCGTAATTCTGCGAGCCCGCCCAAGCCGTCGAGTTCGACAGCCAGCTGTATTGCGCGAGCCGGGCCCGCCGCATCGCGTCGCAGATATAGCCCGAGCCGTAGACCCCGACGCGGAAGGCCGGCCGGCCGCGGCTGGCGCTGTAGAGGCCGGCGTTGATGCCGCGGAAATACTGGTCGATGTAGTAAAGCTGCGAGGGGCCGGCGTTGAAATCGACAGCGAAATAGATCGCGCTGCCGACCGGCTGGCCGACCGCATAGGCCTGGCGGTAGGCGCTCAGCGCATCGTTGTAGCCGGAGGCGTAGGAGAAATAGCCGACCGTGCCCGAATGCGATTCCCAAACCGTGACGATGTTCAGCCCGAGCGCCGACAGCCGCCTTGCCTCGCGCGGGGTCAGGGCCGGCCAGCGCGACGCCGGGTCGCGGTAGTAGCGGGCCACGAAATCCAGGCGGCTCGTCCGCAGCTCGTTGATCACATCGCTGGCATCGGTCGCCAGATCGACGCCGCGTGGCCCCAAGAAGCGCGACTGCTCGGCAGGCAGGATCGCCATCGGCGGCTGGGCCGGGGTCGTATCACAGGCGGCAACGGCCAGCGCGGCCAGAACCGCCGCCCGTCTGAAAAGGTTCGACATGCACACTCGCGCCCGCTCCCGGGCGGCTCCCCCACTGACCCCCGCAAATTTTGCCTCGGCATCGGGCGGGCACGCAACCGGAGAGGCGCGCCTATCACCTCGAAGGCCGGGTGGGCCGCTCGGGGGAGTGGGGAATGTACCGATTCGTGTACTGGACTGGCATCGCGACCGTCGCGCTCTGGACGGTGTGCTCGGCGTATTTCACCCTGCGCGGGGTGTGACCTGGGCTCCGATTCGCCTGCGATCTGGCCGCCGCGCCCGCGCCGACCTATGATGGCGCGACTATTCACCAGGGAAGCGGGGCATGGACATGACCGATGTCCATCATTTCATCGACGGCAAGACGTTCAGCGGGTCCGGGACGCGTTGGGGCACTGTGTTCAACCCGGCGACCGGCGAGCAGACCCGCCGGGTCGCGCTGGGCGGCGCGGCCGAGATCGACGCGGCGGTGCGCTCCGCGGCGGCGGCCTTCCCGGGCTGGGCGGCGACCCCGCCGCTGACCCGCGCACGGGTCATGTTCAAATTCAAGGAGCTGCTGGAGCGCGACGCCCAGAAATTCGCGGCCGAGATTACCGAGGAGCACGGCAAGGTGCTGTCGGACGCGGCCGGCGAGATCACCCGCGGGTTGGAGGTTGTCGAGTTCGCCTGCGGCATCCCGCACCTGATGAAGGGCGAGTTCACCGAGCAGGTCGGGCGCGGCATCGATTCATGGTCGATCCGCCAGCCGCTCGGCGTCTGCGCCGGCATCACGCCGTTCAATTTCCCGGCGATGGTGCCGCTGTGGATGTTTCCGATCGCGCTGGCCTGCGGCAACTGCTTTGTGCTGAAGCCGTCGGAGCGCGACCCGTCGGCCGGGTACCGCATCGCCGAGCTGCTGCTGGAGGCCGGGCTGCCGCCGGGGGTGTTCAATGTCGTCAACGGCGACAAGGAAGCGGTGGACGCGATCCTCGCGCATCCCGGCATCGCCGCGGTCAGCTTTGTCGGCTCGACCGCGATCGCGGAATACATTTATGCGACCGCCGCGGCCGCCGGTAAGCGCGTGCAGGCGCTCGGCGGCGCCAAAAACCACATGGTGGTGCTGCCCGACGCCGATCTCGATCAGGCTACCGACGCGCTGATGGGCGCGGCTTACGGCGCGGCCGGCGAGCGGTGCATGGCGGTATCGGTCGCCGTCGCGGTCGGCGGGATCGGCGACAAGCTGCTCGACAGACTGGCGCCGCGCGTGCAGGCGCTGAAGATCGGGCCGGGCACCGATCCCGAGGCGGAGATGGGGCCGCTCGTCACCAGGCAGCACTACGAAAAGGTGCGGTCCTATGTCGATCTCGGCGTCAAGGAAGGCGCCAAGCTCGCCGTCGACGGCCGTAGCCTCAAGCTCCAGGGGTACGAGAACGGGTTTTTCCTCGGCGGTTCGGTATTCGACGAGGTCAAGCCCGAGATGCGCATCTACAAGGAGGAGATTTTCGGCCCGGTGCTGTCGGTCGTGCGCGCCGACGGGTTCGAGGACGCGCTGAAGCTGGTCAACGACCACGAATACGGCAACGGCACCGCGATCTTCACCCGCGACGGCGACGCGGCGCGCGAGTTTTCGAGCCGCGTGCAGATCGGTATGGTCGGGATCAACGTCCCGATCCCGGTGCCGATGGCCTTTCACAGCTTTGGCGGCTGGAAACGGAGCCTGTTCGGCGACGCCGCCGTCTATGGCGGCGAGGGCGTACGGTTCTACACGCGGCTGAAGACGATCACCTCGCGCTGGCCGGCGGGAATTCGCACCGGCGCGGAATACGCAATGCCCACGATGCGTTAACACCAGAAGACTATCTGTGCGGGGATGCCCGCGCGCCGGTTGTGTGCGACATTCGGGCGCGGCCTCGGCACGGTGTTGCGGGGCGTTTAGGACGCGTAGGATTGGCAACCCTGCCATGTCGGCGGGGATCGAGTACGGCGAGTGAACTCCGCGGGTAGAGCCGAAAATCGGCCCTGCCTTGCGGACGCATTTTTATTCGAGGCTGGGTCTTTGGCGGCTACGGAAGAAAAGGCATTTCCCGCGCAGCGCCGCATCATTCCGCATTTGAAGACGCGCGCCCGCCTTTTCGTCCGCCAGAACGTCCGCAACAGCGAGCTGGGTTTTACCGCCGTCGCCGCCGTATTGGGGGCGGTGATCGCGCTCGGCGTGGCGATCACCCGCGACCTCGTCGACATGATGCACCACCTGCTGTTCGGGGTGCCTTTCGACGAGCATCTGAGCGGCACGCTGATGATCCCGATGTGGCGCGCCTTTGCGATTCCGGCCCTGGGCGGGCTGATCTATGGCGTGGTCGCCTATTGGCTGCGGCGCTGGCGGCCGCGCGACATCGTCGACGCGATCGAGGCCAATGCGCTGCACGGCGGCCGCATGTCGCTGAGCGACAGCATTCGCCTGACCGGCCTTACCGTGCTGTCGGCCGGGGTCGGCGCCTCGGTGGGCCTAGAGGCGGCGTTCACCCAGCTCGGATCGGGCATGGCCTCGCGCGTCGGCCGGCTTCTGCACCTGCGCCGCAACGATTTGCGCACCTTTGTCGGGTGCGGCGCCTCGGCCGCGATCGCCGCCGCGTTCAACGCGCCGCTCGCCGGCGCGTTCTATGCCTTCGAGCTGATCATCGGCAGCTACACGCTGGCGACGATGGCGCCGGTGATCGTCGCCGCGGTGTTCTCGACGATCGTGACGCGGCAAATCTTCGGCGAATCGCCGATCTTTATCATCGACAGCCATGTCGATCTGATCGCCGGTCATTACGCGATCCTGGCGGTGATCGGCTTCGCCGCCGGATTGCTGGCGATCGTGGCGATGACCGGCGTCACTTTCGTCGAGCAATGGGCGCGGCGCGTGGCGATCCCGACCTGGGCACGGCCGGCCGCCGGCGGCGCCATCCTCGGTCTCTTCGCGCTCTACTACCCGCAGGTGCTGGGCAGCGGCCATGGCGGCATCCTCAACACGATCGCGACCGGCTCGGTCGGCTATGAGCTGCCATTCCTGCTCGGGCTGATCTTTGCCAAGATGGCCGGGTCGGCGGTATCGATCGGCAGCGGCTTCCGCGGCGGCATGTTCAGCTCCGGGCTTTATCTCGGCGCGCTGTTCGGCACCGCGGCGGCGATGATCGTGCGCTACCTCCCCGGCATCTTGCCCGACGAGTCGATCTTTATCCTCGCCGGAATGGGCGCGGTCGCCGCCGGGGTCGTCGGCGCGCCGGTGACGATGATCATGCTGGTGCTCGAAGTGACTTCCGATTTCTCGGCGACGCTCGGGGTCACCGCCTCGATCGTGGTCGCGGCGCTCGTCGTGCGGCACTGGTTCGGCTACTCGTTCGCGACCTGGCGGTTCCACCTGCGCGGCGTGGCCCTGCACAGCCCCCACGACATCGGCTGGCTGCACGACCTCCAGGTCGGCAAGCTGATGCGGCAGGATTTCTCGGTGATCGCGCCGGGCATGACGGTCGCCGAGCTTTGCCGCGAATACCCGATCGACTACGCGACCCGTGTCTTCGTCGTGAACCAGGACGGCGCCTATGAGGGCTATGTCGACCTCGCCGAGGCGCACCGGCTCGAGGTCGGCGGCGAGGACGCGACGCTGACCGCGGCGGAGATCGCCCGCGGCGCCAACCGTTTCCTGACGCCGGGGCAGCCGGTGCGCGAGACGCTCGACGTATTCACGGCCTCCTCATCGGACACGCTGGCGGTCGTCAACAACGCGGTCGACCGCCACATCCAAGGCTATCTCAGCGAGGCCTTCGCCTTGCGGCGCTATTATCGCGAGCTCGAGGCGCGCCACCGCGAGGAGTTGGGTGACGAGGATTTGTTCAACTCGGCCCGGCTGTCGCTCGACAACTGAATAATGCTATGATGCCGCGATGCGGCCTCTTCCCCGGCTGATCGCCGTCGCGCTTTTACTTGGGCTGACCAGCGTCGCCGCCATTGCCGCGGAGCCGTGGCCGGCGCGCGTCGGGCGGATCGGCCTCGCCGAAACCGGCGCCGGGCTGCGGCCGGCCGGCGGCGACTGGTCGGACGCGGCCGTCAACGAGCCGGTCGCGGCGGGCACCGCGGTGCGCACGGGAAAGCAAGGGCGCGCCGAAATCATCCTTGGCGGGATCGGCTTGGCGCTGTCGCCCTCGACCGAAGTGGACATCGTCAAGCTCGATGACGACACCGCGCAATTCGCGCTCAAAACGGGCCATGTCGCCATCTCCCTCGACCGCTCCAACAAGACCAGTGTCGAGGTCGACACCGATAAAGGCGGCTTCAAGGGCGCGGTCCCGGGCCGGTACGAGATCGACGCCGAAGCCGGACTGGTCGGCAAGGCCGAAGGCGCGGCAGGCGCCCGGACCGACCCGCTGGCCGGGCACGGCGAATGGGATGGGGCGATCTGGTACCCGAAGGATGTGGCCGCCGACTGGGCCCCGTTTCGCGACGGAAGCTGGCGATACCTGCCGCCCTGGGGCTGGACGTGGATCGACGCAGCGTCGTGGGGCTTTGCCCCGAGCCATTACGGGCGATGGGCCAGGATCGACGGGCGCTGGGGCTGGCTGCCCGGCGGCGCGAAGGATTTCGCGCCGGCCACGGTCGCGTTTCTCGGCACTCGGGGGATCGGGCTGAGCTATGCCGGCGCGTTCGGCCCGGCGGTCGCGTGGTTCCCGCTCGCGCCGGGCGAAGCCTATTGGCCGCTCGACAAGGGCGACCCGCCGGCCGAGATCGTCAACGCCGACTACAAAAACCGGGACGTCGCCAGCGCCGTGCCGCGCGCGGTCTTTACCGGCTCCAAGCCGGTGGCGGGAGCGCTGGTCGAGATACCCGAGCGGCGCCTTGCCATCGCCCCCACGATCCCCGGCGGCCCCGGAATTTCCCCGCCGACGCCGCGCGTCGCCGCCGCCTCGCATATTGCCCCGCATGTGGCGGCGGCAGCGCCGAAACCGGCTGCCCCAGACCTTTCCGCTCACGTGGCGCTAGCGTCGAACTCAAAACGCTCGCACACGACCGCGCACGCGGCGGCGACGGCGAAACACGCGCCGCACCGCGTCGCGCTCGACCGTCGGCACCGGCGGCCATCCCACCTCGCCGCCGCGCCGCCGCCGAAGCCCGAGCGGCCGCGCCCCCACCTTGCCGAGGCCCGCCACGTCCTGCGGCAATAACCCCGAACGGGATCCCGCCATGATCGACTTTCGCAGCGACAACACCGGACGCGCCGCGCCCGAAATCCTCGACGCGCTGATCCGCGCCAATTCCGGCACCGCGCTAGGCTATGGCGCCGACGAATGGACCGCGCGGCTGCAGGACCGCTTCGCCGAGCTGTTCGAGACCAGGGTGCGGGTGTTCCCGGTCGCGACCGGGACCGCGGCGAACGCGCTGTCGCTGGCTGCGCTGGGACCGAGCTGGGGCCTCGTCTACTGCAGCGAAGCGGCGCACATCAACACCTCGGAGGCCAACGCAGCGGGGTTTTTCGGCGGCGGGCTCAAGCTGGTTCCGGTCGCCGGCAGCTACGGCCGCGTCAGCGCCGAGGCACTGGCGCGGATGCTGGCCGGCATCCTCCCTGGGCAGACCCATCGCGGCGTGCCGGCGGCGGTCAACCTGACGCAGGCGACCGATCTCGGCGGCGTCTACAGCCTCGACGAGGTCGCCGCCGTGACCGAGGTCGCGAAAGCGCGCGGGCTAAAGGTGCATATGGATGGTGCGCGCTTTGCCAATGCGGTGGCGCGGCTCGGCTGCACCCCGGCCGAGATGAGCTGGAAGGCCGGGGTCGACATATTGTCGTTCGGCGCGACCAAGAACGGCGGCGCGCTGTGCGACGCGATCGTCGTGTTCGACCCGGCGCTCGCCGACGGGCTGGCGATCCAGCTTCGCCGCGCCGGACAGGTCTGGTCGAAGATGCGGTTCGCCTCGGCGCAGCTGATGGCCTATGTCGAGAACGGGCTGTGGCTTCGGCTCGCCGCGGCATCGAACGCGATCGCCGGCCGTATCGCCGCGGGGATCGCCGGCCTCGACGGGTTCAAGCTGCTGGCGCCGGTCGAAGCGAACGAGCTGTTCCTCGACCTCCCGGCCGGGGCAATGGACGCGCTCGAACGCGACGGCTTCCAGTTCTACCGGCGCAGCGCCACGCTCGGCCGCTTTGTCTGCCGCTTCGACGTCACGACCGAGGAGGCGGACGCGCTGGTCGCCTCGCTCCGGCGCATCTGCGGGGCACAGGCACAGGCGGCGGAGTAGCGGCAGGTTCTATTCGGCCGCGTCGTCGATCGCCGGCAACATCCCGAGCGCGCGCTTGTAGACGTCGAGCAGGGTTTCCTGCTCGTCGAGGTCGTCCTTGTCCATCTTACGGAGGCGGATGAGCTGGCGCATGATCTTGGTGTCGAAGCCGGTGCCCTTAGCCTCGGCGTAGACCTCCTTGATGTCGTCGCTCAGCGTCTTGCGCTCCTCCTCGAGCCGCTCGATGCGCTCGATGAACGATTTGAGACGGTCGCCCGCAATCCCCCCGACGTCAGGCATGATTGTCCCTAATGCTTGTGCTGCGAGGCGGCGAAGGCGGCCTTCTGATCGGGGCTCGCCTCCTTCTGGTACTGCTTGCGCCACTCGTCGTAGGGCATGCCGTAGACGATCTCGCGGGCCTGCGGGTCGCTGAGCTCGACGCCCTTATCCTCGGCCGCGGCGCGGTACCATTTCGAGAGGCAGTTGCGGCAGAAGCCGGCGAGGTTCATCAGATCGATGTTCTGCACATCGGTGCGCTCGCGCAGATGCGCGACGAGGGCGCGGAAGGTCGCGGCTTCGAGCTCGGTGCGGGTCTTGTCGTCCATGTCTGTCTCCTGTGCTGGAGCGTTATGTAGCATCTCAGATCGGGAAGACCAGCGAGAGAGGGATGTTGGTCGCATCGGTGACGCAGAGCCGCTCGGCGAATTTGAGCGCGCCGCCCTCGCTGGCGACGCGGTCGTAGCAGCGGCCGCTGAGGAACACCGTCGTCGGCTCGTTGAGCATCGTCTCGAACAGCGCGAAGCTCTGGCCCAGCCGCATGTCGCCGCCCTCCATGGCGCGCAGCACCGGCGCCCCCATGACGCGGCGGACGATGCGCGGGGCGTAGAGCGTCGTCTCGCGCAGCGCCACGACGCGATCGCGGATCATCGCCCGGCTTTCGCAAAAGACCATCGCAACCGGCAGCCCCGCGTCGTAATTCTCGCGCGGCAGGATTTTGTAGACACCGGCCTCGGTAAAGAAATCAGGCCAGCGCTCGTATTCGCCCTCGTCGAGCGCGTCGTCATAGGCGGCGTAGAGATCGGCGAGGCGGCGGCGCAGCTCGGCCGACGCCTCGACCCCGGAGCTTCCGATCAAAGCCCCATCACCGTGCGGTAATGCTGGTAGAAGCCGCGGATCGAACCCTCGGTCAGCATGTGCTGGGCGTCCTTGGCCTCGCGCCCATCCATCTCGACGAGGCATTCGCGGTCCTCGCCGGCGGCGATGCCGGCCTGGGACAGCAGCATCGCCTCGCTGTCGTCGATCGAGACGAGGCCGGCCGGGCCGAACAGATTGGCCTGGCGCAGCCGCCGCTCGCGCATTTCGGGCGGGTCGTCGGCATAGCCGAAATGGGTCCAGAC
>DASUIE010000138.1:0-5187 GCA_036273175.1 Allostellaceae bacterium | reverse complement strand
TCTGTCCACTCGACCCGGTGCCGCTTGTGCGCTGGGATGGCGACCCAGTCGCCCGGCCGCATTTCCCGGTCGCCGCTCTCGTCGGCGAAGCGCAGGCGGGCGACACCGCTGAGCACGGCGACGAACTCGGCCTCGTCCTGATCGTACCAGAAGCCGGGCGGGCTTGCCTCGCCGCGCGACACGATCCGCTCGATCCGCAAGGCTCCGGCGGCGATGAGCGTCTCGACGACTTCGCCGGCCGGCGCGCTCGGCAGGTCGCGCAGCAGGTTCATCTTTCCGCCGCCGCGAGGACTCCCGCCACCGCGCGCTTCCAGCCGGCGAGGCGCTCTTCCCGTTCGCCCGCCGCCATCGCCGGAACGAAACGGCGTTCGGCGCGCCAGCCCGATATCATCGCTTCCGGCGAAGGGCATAGGCCGCGCCGGTATCCGGCGATATAGGCGGCGCCCCAGGCGGTGGTCTCGACCGAGGACGGGCGCTCGACCGAGACCGGGACGATATCGGCGAGAAACTGCATCGCCATGTCGCTCGCCGCCATGCCGCCATCGACGCGCAAAGTCTCGATCGCCGGGCCGCCGTCGGCCTTCATCGCCGCGATCAGCTCGGCGGTCTGGTAGCCGACCGCTTCGAGCGCGGCACGGGCGATCTCGGCGCGGCCGCATTCGGCGGTCAGCCCGAGCAGCGCGCCCCGCGCCGCCGGGTCCCAATAGGGCGCGCCGAGCCCGGCGAAGGCGGGGACCAGATAGACCCGCTGAGCCGGGTCGGACGAGGCGGCAAGGGCGTCAGTGTCGGAAGCGGCAGCGACCGCGCCGAGCCGGTCGCGCAGCCATTGCACGGCCGCGCCGGCGATAAAGATCGCGCCTTCGAGCGCATAGGCCGTCTCCCCGTCGAGCCTATAGGCGACGGTCGTGAGCATCCGGTGGCTCGACACGGCCGGCTTGGTCCCGGTGTGGAGCAGCGCGAAGGCGCCGGTCCCATAGGTCGATTTCGCCATCCCGGGACGAAAACATCCCTGACCGATCAGCGCCGCCTGCTGGTCCCCGGCGACGCCCGCGATCGGCACCGGCGCGCCAAGCAGGTCCGTGGCCCCGTAATCGTCGCCCGTTGCTCGCACCTCCGGCAGGATCGCGCGGGGGATGTCGAAATGGTCGAGCAGATTGTCGTCCCAATCGAGCCGATGGAGGTCGAACAGCATCGTGCGCGAGGCGTTGGTGACGTCGGTCGCGTGCAGCTTGCCGCCGGAAAGCCGCCACAACAGGAAAGTGTCGATCGTGCCGAAGGCGATTTCGCCGTCGCGCGCCCGTTGGGCCAGACCGGGCACAGTGTCGAGCAGCCAGCGGATTTTCGACGCCGAGAAATAGGGGTCGATGACGAGACCGGTACGCGCGGCGACGAGTTCCGCCAACCCTTCCTCGCGCCAGCGGCCGCAAATCTCGGCGGTGCGCCGATCCTGCCAGACGATTGCGTTGTGGACGGGCCGGCCGGTCGCGCGCTCCCACAACACGGTCGTCTCGCGCTGGTTGGTGATGCCGATGGCGGCGACCGGCGCCGTGGCCGCCTCGATCGCCTCGCGCGAGGTGGCGGCGACCGCCTGCCAAATCTCCTCGGGATCGTGCTCGACCCAGCCGGGGCGCGGATAGATCTGGCGCAACTCGCGGCGAGCGATCTTGCATACGGTTCCCGATGCGTCGAACAAAATGGCGCGGGTGCTCGTCGTGCCCTGGTCGATCGCCAGCAAGAGACCGGCTGAGGTCATTCCGGCACCCTGCCACACTTCGCCGGCGCCGCCGAATCGTCCCTGGCAACGCGGCCTCGAATGGTTATGATGCGGTCGCGTCTCGCTCCCCCACAAAGCGGGATTTTCGTGATCTCGAACACGTCGACCGCCGCCACCGAGACCCCCCAGGCTGCCCGGCAGGCGGCCCTCAACGCCGTACTGCGCCGGCTCGTCGCAGCGCCGCCGCCGGCCCGGCCGAGACCGCGGCCGGTTGCGGGGCCGCCCAATCCCGCAACCGCTCCGGCGCCATCGCCGTCATCGTCGCTGCCGCCGCCCGAATGGCTGACGCGGCCGGTGCTTCAGATCGCGATACCGGGTTCGCCGTTTGCCGCGAACGGGGCCGCGCCCGCACCGGGCGCGCCGCCGGATGCGACCGGGAACGGGGCGGCGGTGACCGATGTGCCGCCGCTCGTCGAGCCGGTCGCGCCGATCTGGCGCGAACTGCCGGACCCCGCCGCCGAGCTCGCGGCGATCGTCGGCGCGGCGCCGGTTCCGATCCTGCCTCTTGCCGTCGACCTCTCCGCGGCCGCGGTACCGGAGTCGCCGCCGGCCGCCGCTATGGAGACGCTGCCAATAGCCGTCCCCACGACGGCGCCATCGCCGCCACCGGCAGCCACCACGGCACCGCCGCCGGCTGCGGAGCCGCCGTCACCTGCCGCCGCCGCTACGATTCCGCCGCCGGCAGCCGGCGCCGCGGCCAGGCCGCGCTCGGTGACGCCCCGGCATGTCCAGCTTCGCCGTGCCCAGCCTCGGGTGGCTCGTTCGCAGCGGAAGCCCTCTACCGCCACCCGACCTGTCCGTCCGTCTTCGCCGTCGTCCGCGGCACCGGCTTCATCGCCCGCCGCGCTGCGGGCGCCCGTCCAGGCGCGCCCGGCGATGGCTCCGGCGGCTGCCATCGCGCGCATTCCGCGCAACGCCCTGGCGCCGGCGGCGGTGCCCGAAACGCGGCCGCTGACCCAGAACCGCCGGCTCTATCGCCGCGTGATGCTGACCGCCGAGCTGGCGGTGTCCGGTACCCCATGCCGGCTCATCGACTTGTCGATCGGCGGGTTTGCTGCCGCGGGTGCAGCGCAGGCGGCAGCCGGCGCGGTGGTGCCGGTGACGCTTCGCATGGCGATCGACGGCATCAACATCGGGACCGAATTCACCGCGCGGATGGTCTATGGCAACGGCACCCGTTCGGCCGGCCGGTTTATCGACCTGACCGCGGCGCAGACCGCGTTCCTGCGCTACATCGTCACCTGGCGCGGGGAGGCGATCGGCGCGGTCGGCACGACGACGCTTCTCGATGCCATCACCCGCTGGCCCGAACGCGCGTTCCAGCCCCACCCGAGCACCGTCCACCCGCCGCCCGAGCGGCCCGGCTTCTGGTCGCGCCTGATGGGCCGCATCCCGCTCCTGGGCTGGCGGCGGCGCGACGACTAATAAACGACAACGCTGCGGATCGACTCGCCGGCGTGCATCAGGTCGAACCCTTTGTTGATCTCGTCGAGGGGCAGCGTGTGGGTGATCAAATCGTCGATGTCGATCTTCCCCTCCATGTACCAGTCGACGATCTTGGGCACGTCGCGCCGGCCCTTGGCGCCCCCGAACGCGGTGCCTTTCCACACGCGGCCGGTGACGAGCTGGAACGGGCGGGTCGAGATCTCGGTCCCCGAGGGGGCGACGCCGATGATCGTCGAGACGCCCCAGCCGCGATGGCAGCATTCGAGCGCCTGGCGCATCGTCGCGACATTGCCGATGCATTCGAAGCTGTAGTCCGCGCCGCCCTTCGTCAAATCCACCAGATAGGGCACGAGGTCGCCCCGCACCTCTTGCGGGTTGACGAAATGGGTCATGCCGAATTTTTCGGCGAGCGCCTTGCGCCGTGGGTTGATGTCGACGCCGACGATCATGTCCGCCCCGACCAGGCGGCAGCCCTGGACGACGTTGAGCCCGATCCCGCCGAGCCCGAACACGACCACCTTCGCCCCCGTTTCAACCTTCGCGGTGTTGATGACGGCGCCGACCCCGGTCGTGACCCCGCAGCCGATGTAGCAGACCTTGTCGAACGGCGCGTCCTCGCGGATTTTCGCCACCGCGATCTCGGGCAGCACGGTGAAATTGGAAAAGGTCGAGGTGCCCATGTAGTGGAACAGCTTCTCGCCCCCGGCCGAGAAGCGGCTGCTCCCGTCCGGCATCACGCCCTGGCCTTGGGTCGCGCGGATCGCGGTGCACAGGTTGGTCTTGCCCGACAGACAGCTCTCGCATTGCCGGCATTCCGGCGTGTAGAGCGGGATCACGCGATCGCCTTTTTTGAGGCTGGCGACGCCGCGCCCGACATCGACGACGATCCCGGCCCCCTCATGCCCGAGGATCGCCGGAAACAGC
This sequence comes from Allostellaceae bacterium, assembly GCA_036273175.1. GTDB lineage: Bacteria > Pseudomonadota > Alphaproteobacteria > ATCC43930 > CGMCC-115725 > DATARH01. The sequence goes on along the minus strand of DASUIE010000138.1, from coordinate 1,043 downwards.
CCCTCCGGGTCCGCGCCGGACAGTGTGTAGGCGTCGGTGTGGCAAATCCCGGTCGCCTTGATCTCGACCAGCACCTCGCCGTCCTTCGGCCCATCGAGCTCGACGGTCTCCACGGTCAGCGGCTTGCCCGCCTCGCGGGCGACGGCGGCTCGGGTCTGCATGTTCCCTCCACGATATCGGCGTTGCACCCAGGCTAGACGTAACCGCCGACACAAGGATAGGCGAAAGAATCGACCCTTTCGCTGGTGTATTGTCGACAGCGAGCTCCGCCAAAAGGGGCCGCTCGGAACAGGGAGAATGCTATGAGACCAAGGCTGGAGGCCTGGGCCGCGATGGCGGCGCTCGCGCTCGCCGTGGCGATGCCGGCAATTGCGGCCGAAACGCCGAGATACGGCGGGACGCTAACCTACATGATCCCGGCGGACGCTCCGCCGAGCTTCGATGCCCAGCGCGAGCAGACCTACGCCACAATCCATTCGGCGGCGCCGTTCTACAGCATGCTCGTTCGGATCAACCCGTACGATCCGTCATCGCCGACCGATATCGTCTGCGACCTGTGCACCGAGATGCCGAAGCCGACCGACGGCGGCAAGACCTGGACCTTCAAAATCCGCACCGACGTCAAGTTTCACAACGGCGACAAGCTCACCGCCGCCGACGTCGCCGCCAGCTTCAACAAGATCGCCTTTCCGCCCGCGGGCGTCTTAAGCCCCCGTTCCAGCAACTTCATGATGCTCGACAAGATCGAGGCGACCGACCCCCAGACCGTCGTCTTCCACCTCAAATTCCCCACGACGGCGTTCCTGCCGGCGCTCGCCGACCCGTACAACTGGATCTACGAGAAGAAAATCCTCGATAAGGACCCGCACTGGTACGAGAAGAACATCATGGGCTCGGGCCCGTTCAAGTTCGCCGGGTTCGAGGAGGGCCAGCTGATCAAGGGGGTGCGCAATCCCGACTACTACCACAAGGGCCTGCCCTACCTTGACGGGTTCGTCGGCATCTATGCGCCGAAGCAGGCGACGCAGATCGACGCGATCCGC
>DASUIE010000137.1:0-14871 GCA_036273175.1 Allostellaceae bacterium | reverse complement strand
GACCCGCGCGGTCAACTGGAAGCCGGTCATCGCGGCGGTCCACGGCTATGTGATGGGGCTGGCGCTCGGCCTCACGCTCGAATGCGACCTGATCGTCGCCGCCGAGGGGACGCGGTTCCAACTCACCGAGACCGCGCGCGGGCTCGGCGCCTCGCGCTATTGGGCGCTGTTCCAGTATCGCTCGGCCGCCGCGTTCGGCGACGAGATCGCGTTCACCGGCCGCTTCTTCACCGCCGAGGAAGGGTTCAAGGCGGGGCTCTTCAACCGCCTTGCCCCCGAGGGCAAGCATCTCGAGGCGGCGCGCGAATTGGCCACCGAGGTCGCCAAAAACCCGCCTCTCAGCGTACGCACCACGGTGCGAACGCGGCGCTGGTACATGGAGCGGCTGACCCGCGAGGCGCAGTTCATGGCCGCGCCGTTCCGGTTGTATCTGACCGAGGACTTCAAGGAGGCAGCCACCGCCTTCGCCGAGAAGCGCCAGCCGCGCGGGTACAAGGGACGGTGACCCAGCGCGCCAATCATCCCCTCGCCGGGGTCACGGTCCTCGATTTCGGCCAGGTCTATCAGGGGCCGTACGCCTCGATGCTGATGGCCAAGGCCGGAGCCGACGTGATCAAGATCGAGCCGCCCCAAGGCGAGCCGCTGCGCCGGCGCGCGCCGCCCGGGCTCAGCACGACCTTCCCGATCGCGATGCTCAACGGCAACAAGCGCGCCATCACGCTGAACCTCAAGGACGAGCGCGGCGTCGCCCTCTTGATGCGGCTGGCGCAGCAGGGCGATGTGCTGCTGGAGAATTTCGCGCCCGGCGTGATGGACCGGCTCGGGGTCGGCTGGAGCGTCTTGCGCGAGGTGAACCCGCGGCTGATCTACGCCTCGGGCTCGGGCTACGGGCTCTCCGGCCCCGACCGCGACAATCTGGCGATGGACCTGACGATCCAGGCCTATTCGGGAATGATCAGCACGACCGGCCTGCCGGACGGCGTCCCGCTCAAGGCCGGGCCGGCCGTCGTCGATTTCCTCAGCGGCATCCACCTCTACGCCGCGGTGCTGACGGCGCTTTACGAACGCGAGCACACCGGGCACGGCCGGCTCGTCGAGGTGGCGATGGAGGAGGCCGCCTATACGACGATGACCTCGCAGATGGAGGCGCATTGGCGCACCGGCGGGGTGCCGCAGCGCACCGGCAATGCCAGCCACGGCCGCGTGCCGATCAACGTCTATCCGACGGCCGACGGCTACGTCGCGATGAACCTCGCGGTCGAGGAGCACTGGTACAATTTGTTGGCGGCGATGGGCCGCGAGGAGCTCCGCGACGACCCTCGCTTCAAGGACAACGCCGCCCGCGTCGCCAACCGCGAGCTGGTGGATCGGACCATCTCGGACTGGACGACAACGCTGCCGAAGATGGAGATCTTCGCGATCGCCAAGCAGCGCCGCATCCCCCTGGCCCCGGTGCGCAATGTCGACGAGGTGATGACCGACCATCACATGCACCAGCGCGGTATGCTCGAATGGATCGAGCATGACGAGATCGGCCGCATCGTCGTGCCCAACACGCCGTTGCGCATTCACGGCGCCGACAAGGTGCCGACGACCTCAAGCCCCAAGCTCGGCCAGCACAATGACGAGGTGTATGGCGGGATGCTCGGCCTCGGCGCAGACGAAATCGCGCATCTCAAAGCCGAGGGCGTCATCTAGAAGACCCCAGGACGCAAAGGCGGCCCGACATGGCAATCGTTCTGCAGGAATCGCTGCGCGGCCTGTTCTACGCGCCGTATTACGCGGCGCTGGCTCGCGGCGCCTACGAGGCGGAAGGCGTCGAGGTCCGCTTCGTCAGCGCCGCGACGCCGGATAGCGGTCCCAATGCGCTGTTCGACGGCACCGTCGATGTCAGCTGGGGCGGTCCGATGCGGGTCAACCAGCTCTACGCGGAGCGAGCCGATTGCGACCTCGTCTGCTTCGGCGAGGCCGTCACCCGCGACCCGTTCCTGCTCGTCGGCCGCCAGCCCAACCCGAATTTCAGCCCGACCGATCTGATGAAAGTGCGGCTCGGGACGGTCAGCGAGGTGCCGACGCCGTTTCTGTGCCTGCAGGAGGACCTCCGCCGGGCCGGGCTCGATCCCAAGGCGCTCAATCGGGTCGCGGGCAATACGATGGCGCAGAACATGGCCGCGCTGCGCGGCGGCGAGGTCGATGTCGTGCAGCTGTTCCAGCCTTTCGCCGAGGAACTGCTGGCGGACGGCGCCTGCCATCTGTGGTACGCCGCCGCCGATCGCGGCCCGTGCTCCTACACGACATTCTATGCCCGGCGGCCTGTGTTGGCGGCGAAGCGGGACGAGCTGTCGCGGCTCGTGCGCGGCCTCTACCGCACGCAGAAATGGCTGCACGCGGCTTCCGCGGAGGCTGTCGCCGAGACCGTCGCCTCGTACTTCCCCGCGACGCCGCAACCGCTCCTCCGCGCGGCCCTCGCCCGTTACCAGGCTCTCGGCATCTGGAGCCGCACCCCGGTGCTGCCGCGCGACGGCTACGAGCGGCTCAAGGCCGGGCTCATCTCCGGCGGGTTCTGCGACGGCACCCCGTACGACACGGCGGTCGACAACAGCCTGGCCGAAGGGGCCGTGCGCGACGATCCGCCGAGTGTGTAGGCGATGCTCCCCGAATTGCGGTTTCTCGAGATACCGGCGGCCTCGCGCGGCCGCTACGCTGGAGACCGCTTCAGTTATATGGCAGCCGGACCGGCGGAGGCGCCGCCGCTGGTGCTGCTGCACGGGATCGGCGCCAACTCGATGGGGTGGCGGTTTCAGTACCCTGCCCTCTCGGACCGCTTCCGCGTCGTCGCCTGGAACGCGCCCGGCTACATGCTGAGCGATCCGCTCTCGGCGGAAACCCCGAGCGCGGACGATTACCCCGCCGCGCTCGCCGATTTCCTCACGGCGATGGGGATCGAGCGCTTCGACGTGCTGGCCAACTCGTTCGGCACGCGCGTCGCACAGGGCTTTGCCTGCCGCTATCCGGACCGGATCGTGCGCGCCGTCTTTACCGGCACGTCTGTCGCGCCGGCGCAATCGGAGGCGGAGCGCGCGCGGGCGCTTGAAGCGCGGGCGGCGCAGGTCGCGAACGGCGGCTACGGCTTCGGGGAGCGGGCCGACGCGCTGCTCGGATCCCGCGCCACGGCCAAGACGGCCGGCATCGTCCGCCACGTGCTGCGGGCGACCAACCCCGCCGGGTTCATGCAGGCGGCGCGATCGGCCACCGGCCGCGACCCGATCGGCGCCGGGCTGTCGATGCCGCTGCTGATGATCCAGGGCGCCGAGGACCGGGTCACGCCGGCCGCCGCGAATGCCGGAAGGCTGGCCGAGGCGGTGTCCGGCGCCCGGCTTGTCATGCTCGACGGCTGCGGGCACCTGCCCGAGCTTGAAATGCCGGCGCGGGTCAACGCGCTTGTGCGAGAGTTCCTCTTTCCCTGAGCCGAAGGAGCCGTCATGCCCCTCCTCCACGAAAAGCGCGGCCATGTCGCGATCGTCACCCTCAGCCGGCCGCAGGCGCGCAATGCCTGGGGCCATGATTACAACGAGGGCCTCAAGGAGCTTCTCCCGCAGCTCGAGGAAGACCCCGCGGTGCGGTGTGTGATCCTGACCGGCGACGATGCCGGCGGGGCGTTCAGCGCCGGCGCCAACATCAAGGACCCCAAGACCCATACCAGCGACTCGATCGCCGCCTTTATCGAGGATCTGCCGCGCCGCCGGCGCCACCAGGCAATGAACCTGCTCAGCGATTTCTCGAAGCCGATCGTCGCCGCGGTCAACGGCTACGCGGTCGGTATCGGCTGCATCGTCACCTATTGCTGCGACCTGATCGTCGCCTCGGAGCGCGCCGAGTGGCGCCTGCCGCAGGTCGGGCTCGGCATCCTGCCCGCGCAGGGCGGCACGGTGCGCCTCGCCCGCTGGATCGGACGCGGGCAGGCGATGAAGGTGGCGCTGGGCTTTCCGCTGAAGGCCGACGAGGCCTATCGCGTGGGGCTCGCGCAGTGGGTCGTGCCGCACGAGGCGCTGATGGAGAAGGCGCTCGAGGTGGCGAACCACATTGCCTCGCTGCCGCCGCTCGCCGCCCGGCTCGCCAAGGAATCGGTGACATTCGGCCAGGACGTGCCGCTGCGCGAGGCGGCCAATGCCGATCTCTACCGCTTCATGGCGCTCGAACTCACCGAAGACAAGGCGGAGAGCCACCAGGCCTGGCGCGAGCGGCGCAAGCCCGTCCTAAAAGGGCGCTGACCGACACTGTTGCAAACCAGCCACGCGCCCAACGCATGGGGCGAGTGTCGGCCGTTTTGTTACCGTGGTCCTCAACATGAAATAAATTTCATCTTGGGGGAGATGCCACATGACCGACGTCACCAGCGGCCTCACCGAGGCCGAGCATCGGGCGCACCTGCGGCGCGCGGTGATCGCGAGCACGGTCGGCACCACGATCGAGTGGTACGACTTCCTGATGTACAGCATCGTCACCGGGCTGGTGTTCGGGAAGCTCTTCTTCCCCGGCTCCGATCCGCTGGTCAGCACGCTGTCGGCCTTCGGCGTGTTTTTCATCGGGTTTGTCGCGCGGCCGATCGGCGCGGCGATTTTCGGTCATTACGGCGACCGCATCGGCCGCAAGGCGACGCTGATCGTCACCCTGTTGATGACCGGCATCGCCACCGCGGCGGTCGGCCTCGTCCCGGGGTACGATTCGATCGGCATCTGGGGCGGGATCATCCTGACGATCCTGCGGCTGATCCAGGGGATCGGCGTTGGCGGCGAGTGGGGCGGCTCGGTCCTCCTCGCGATGGAGTGGGCTCGCACCAACAAGAATCGCGGCTTTATCGCGTCCTGGCCGCAATTCGGCGCGCCGGCCGGGTTGTGCCTCGCCAATATCATGGTGCTGCTGTTCAGCTTCCTATCCGGCGATCAGTTCCTGGTGTGGGGATGGCGCATCCCGTTCCTGCTCAGCATCGTCATGGTCGGGGTCGGCCTTTACATCCGGCTCGGCATTCTTGAAACGCCGGTATTTCGGCGGGTCGTCGCCGAGAACCGGGTCGTCCGCGCCCCGACGCTGGAGGTGATCAAGCGCCAGCCGGGGACGATCATTCTGACCGCGCTGCTGCGCATGGCCGAGCAGTCGCCGGGTTATATCTTCAACGCCTTTGTCTTCACCTATGGCACCACGGTGCTCGGCGCCTCGCGCAATCTCCTGCTCTTCGGGCTGATGGTGTCGACCGCGCTCGGCTTCTGCTGGGTGACGGTCGCCGGGGCGCTGTCGGACCGTATCGGCCGCCGGCAGATGTACAGCCTCGGCTGCGTTTTCGTCGCCGCGTTCACCTTCCTCTATTTTTACCTGCTCGACACACGGGAGCCGCTCTGGATCTTCGTCGCCGTCGCCCTCTCCTTCATCCCGGTGATGACGATGTACGGGCCGGAAGCGGCGCTGATCGCCGAGGCCTTCACCCCGCGGCTGCGCTACAGCGGGTCGTCGCTCGGCTATCAGCTCGCCTCGATCATCGCCGGCGGGCCGGCACCGTTCATTTCGACCTGGCTGTTCCGCGAATACAACTCGACAGTGCCGATCGGGCTCTATGTCGTGGTGTGCGCGGTGATCAGCATCGCCGCCACGTTCATGCTGCCCGACTACACCAATCGGGAAATCTCGACGGAGGCGCAATATGAGGGTGTCGCCGACTGACCCATCCGGCACCTCGGCAACCTGCTGGCGAACAGCGCCTCCTACCGGGGGCGCTGTTTTGCTATCGACCCATCCGCTTTGCGTGTGTACCCTCCTAGTACAAGAAAAAAATCTTGCATTCAGGGAGGGTATGTTATGGCTGCGACCAGTAGCGTTACCCCTCGAATCTCCGACGACGAGCATCGCGCCCAATTGCGCCGGGCGTTAATTGCGAGCACGGTCGGGACCACGATCGAGTGGTATGATTTTCTTCTCTACGGCACTGTAAGTGCACTGGTTTTCGGGCCGCTTTACTTCCCGAAATCCGACCCGATCATGGGCGTGCTCGAAGCCTTCGGGATCTTCTTCATCGGCTTTGTCGGCCGTCCGATCGGAGCGGCGATCTTCGGCCATTACGGCGACCGCATCGGCCGAAAGGCGACGCTGATCGCGACCCTGCTGATCACTGGGATCGCCACCGTCGCCGTCGGACTCGTTCCGACCTATGCGTCGATTGGGATGTGGGGCGCCGTTTTGCTAACGCTGATCCGCTTGATCCAGGGCATCGGCGTCGGCGGGGAATGGGGCGGCTCCGTTTTGCTGGCGATGGAATGGGCGCGCACCACCGAGAACCGCGGATTCCTGTCGGCCTGGCCGCAATTCGGCGCGCCGTGCGGGTTGTTCCTGGCGAACTGCGCGGTGCTCGGGTTCAGCTACCTGTCCGGCGACCAGTTCAATGTCTGGGGCTGGCGCATCCCGTTTTTCCTCAGCGCGGTGATGGTTGTCGTCGGCCTGTGGATCCGCCTCGGCATCGCCGAGACGCCGGTGTTCCAGAAGGTCGTCGCGGATGAGCGTATCGAGCGCGTACCGGTGCTCGAAGTGCTGAAGCGGCAGCCCAAGCAAGTGATCCTCTCCGCCCTTCTGCGGATGCCCGAGCAGGCGCCGGGTTACATCGTCGGCGCCTTCATCTTCACCTACGCCACGACGGTGCTGCACCAGACCCGCGATTTCGTGCTGATGGCGGTGATCACCCAGACCGTGCTCGGCTTCCTATGGGTCGTCTTTGCCGGCGCGCTCTCCGACAAGGTCGGGCGCAAGAACATGTACATCATCGGTGCGATTTTCATGGGCGTGTTCGGCTTTGTCTATTTCGCGATGCTCGACACGGGCGTCCCGTGGGTGATCTTCCTCGCCATCGCGCTGTCACTATTGCCGGTGATGACGCAGTACGGGCCGGAGGCGGCGCTGATCGCGGAATCGTTCTCGCCGCGGCTGCGTTACAGCGGCACCTCGCTCGGTTACCAGCTCGCCTCGATCATCGCCGGCGGCCCGTCGCCGTTCATCGCGACCTGGCTGTTCGCGACCTATCACTCGAGCTTGCCGATCGCGATCTACATCGCGCTCTGCGCCGTGGTCGGGATCGTCTCGACGGCGATGCTGACCGACTACACCAACAAGGACATTTCGGCCGAATACGCCGGAGTGTAATCCGGCCTACCCCGCGGGCCTCGCGCGAACGAGGCTCGCGGGTGTACCCGGCATCGCCGGTATAGTTGCCGACGCATAAAATATAATTTCAGGGAGGGTGTGTGATGGCGGCGACGGACGTCGTAATCGGATCGCTATCGGAGTCGGAACACCGCGCGCAACTGCGCAAGGCGGTGATCGCCAGCACGATCGGTACAACGATCGAATGGTACGATTTCCTGCTTTACAGCATCGTTACTCCGCTGGTCTTCGGCAAATTGTTCTTCCCGCATTCCGATCCGCTGATGGGGGTGCTCGAAGCGTTTGCGATCTACTTTGTCGGCTTTGTCGCACGCCCGGTGGGCGGCTTCATTTTCGGCCATTACGGCGACCGCATCGGCCGCAAGGCCGCGCTGATCGCGACGCTGCTGATCACCGGTTTGTCGACTTTCGCGGTCGGCTTCGTTCCCGGCTACGATACGATCGGCATCTGGGGCGCGGTGCTGATGACCGTCATTCGCGCGATCCAGGGGATTGGCGTGGGCGGCGAATGGGGCGGCTCGGTCCTGTTCTCGATGGAATGGGCGCGCACCAACAAGCATCGCGGCTTTATCACCTCCTGGCCGCAATTCGGCGGTCCCGCCGGGCTGTTTCTCGCCAACATGGCGGTGCTGATCGGCAGCGCCATCGCCGGCGACAACTTCCTGCAATGGGGTTGGCGCATCCCGTTCTTCCTCAGCATCATCATGGTTGGGATCGGGCTCTACATCCGGCTCGGCATCCTGGAGACCCCGGCCTTTCGCAAGATCGTCGCCGAGCAGAGGGTCGAGCGGGTGCCCGCGATCGAGGTGATGCGGCGGCAGCCGAAGCAGGTCTTCCTGTCGATGTTCGCGCGCACCGCGGAGCAGGCGCCGGCCTACATCTATCTCGCCTTTGTCTTCGCCTACGGGACGCAGGTGCTGCACCAGCCGCGCAACTTCCTGCTGACCTCGCTGATCTGCGCCGGGCTCATCTCGTTCATCACGATCCCGCTCGCCGGCGCGGCGTCCGACCGGTGGGGACGCAAACGCGTCTACATCATCGGGTCGATCCTGACCGGGATTTACGGCTTCGCGTATTTCGCGCTGCTGAACACCTTGGTGCCGGCGCTTATGGTGCTCGGCATCATCCTGTCCTTCGTCCCGCACGACATCATGTACGGGCCGCAGGCGGCGCTGATCGCCGAGGGCTTTACCCCGCGGCTGCGCTATAGCGGAGCGTCGATCGGGTATCAGCTTGCGTCGATCACGGCCGGCGGACCGGCTCCGATCATCGCTACGGCGCTGCTCGCGGCGTACGGTTCGGGGTATGTGATCGCCGTGTACATCGCGATCTGCGCGATCGTCAGCATCGTCGCCACGGCGATGATGGACGATCACACCGGGCGCGACATCTCCGCGGAGACGCACTGACCGTTCAGCATGGCCCAAGGCGGTGTCCCGCCTTGGGCCGTGCGGGATTTGAAGGTGGCTACCATCCTGTCGCCGCCGTAATGGGCGGTCCCTTCGCTGCGGATCGTCCCCTGCGGCGTCGTGCATTCGGTCGCCCAGCTGACCGTGCCGCCCTTCCGCTCCATCTTCTCGAAGGCGATGGCCAACCAGCGATCCGCATTCTCCCCCTCCCCTTGTCGCGCCCCGCGCCCGGCGCGATCATAGCCGGATGAAACCAACGCAACGACCTCTCGCTCTGGTCACCGGCGCGTCGAGCGGCATCGGCGCGGCGATCGCCCGCGAGCTCGCGCGGTCCGGCCACGATCTGGTGCTGACCGCCCGCCGGGCCGAGCGGCTTGAGGCGCTCGCCTCCGAGCTGCGGGGCGGCGGGGCGGCGGTGACGGCGATTCCGTTCGATCTGGCCGCGCCCGGGGCCGCGGCGGGACTGGCGGAACGGCTCGACGGCATGGCGATCGACGTGCTGATCAACAATGCCGGCCTCGGCGGCGCCGGCCGCTTCGACCGGCAGGACGAGACCCGTATCGGCGAGATGCTGCAGGTCAACATCGTCGCCCTGACCGAGCTGACGCGCCTGCTGCTGCCCGCGATGATCGCCCGGGGCCGGGGCCGCGTAATGCTCGTCGCATCGGTCGCGGGCTTTCAGCCGGGGCCGCGCATGGCGGTCTATTTCGCCAGCAAGGCCTATGTGCTCAGCCTTGGCGAGGCGCTCTCCTACGAGCTGCGCGGGACCGGCGTCGCGGTCAGCGTGCTGTGTCCCGGCGCGACCGCGACCGAATTCTTCGCCGTCGCGGGCGCCGACAAATCGATCATGGCCCAGAAATTCCGCCGCATGATGCGAGCCGACACGGTCGCCGGACTCGGCTGCGCCGGCCTTGGGACGGGCCGCCGCGTCGTCGTCGCCGGGCTGATCAACCGCGCGATGGCGTTCGCCGGCCGCTATGCCCCGCACTGGCTGACCTTGCCGATCACCGATCGCTTGATGGCGAGCGAATAACCGGGGGAATTCAATGCCGTCCGATACATACGAAATCTATGCGGTGCGCTATGCGCATCACCCCCGGATGTCGAGCGAGAATTTTCTCGGCGGCGATCTGCACGACGTGCCGATGCCGCTCGATTACTTCGTCTGGGCAGCGGTCGGCGCGGAGCGAACGGTCATTCTCGACACCGGCTTCGACGAGGCGATGGCGAAGAAGCGCGGACGCGAGTTTCTGCGGCCGCCCGGCGACGGATTGGCGGCGATCGGGGTCGACCCAGCCAAGGTGCGGGACGTCGTGATCAGCCACATGCATTACGACCATGCCGGCAACAGCGAGCTGTTTCCGAACGCGACCTATCATTTGCAGGATCGCGAGATGGCGTTCTGCACCGGGCGTTGCATGTGCCATGCGCAGCTTCGCCGCTCGTTCGAGCCGGACGACGTGTCGGCGATGGTGCGCCGCCTCTTTGCCGGCCGCATGCAGTTCCATGACGGCGCGGGAGAGATCGCGCCGGGCATCACCGTCCACCATGTCGGCGGGCACACGGCGGGGCTGCAGGTGATGCGGGTCAAGACCGCGCGCGGCTGGGTCGTGCTCGCCGCCGACGCGTCGCATTTCTACGCAAATTTCGAGCAGATGCGCGCCTATGCGACGGTCTACAACGTCGGCGACATGCTCGAAGGCTTCTCGGCCGTGAAGCGGCTGGCGACCTCCCCGCGTCACGTCGTCCCCGGGCACGACCCGCTGGTCCTCGAGCGCGGCGAAACCGGGCCTGGAGGGGATCGCGGTCAGGCTCGACGTCGAGCCGAAGAGCTAAACGATCCCAGCCTCCGCCGCGAGCCGCACCAGCTCGTCTCGCCCCTTGAGCATATCGTCGAGAGAGCCGAACGCGTTGGTGTAGGGGCCGGCGAAACCTTTGCCCTCGATGCGGCGGAACAAATCGGCGAAGTCGATGTCGCCCTGCCCCGGCGGCAAATGCACCTCGTCGCCGTTGCGGAAGCAGTCGGCCAGCCGCACCTCTGCGACCCGGCGCATGTCGAGCGCGGCGACAAACCCGGCTATGCCCTCCGGCACCAGATGCGCGTGGTTGGCGGTGAAGGAGAGCTTGAGCGCCGGGGAGTCGATGTCCTCGAAGTAGTAGCGCCACTCCTCCAGCGTATGGGCGAGGTAGTGGACCTCCGCCGCCTCCGGCTCCTTGTTGAGGTTTTCGAGGAGCACCGTCGCGCCCTTGTTCTCGGCGTGCGCAATCACCCGCTTCAGCCGGTCTCGCCCGGCGCGCATCCGCTCGGCCTTGTCGGAGGTGAAATGGAACCCGGCATGCATGACGATCCATTTCGCGCCGAGCCGCACCGAGGCGTCGATATAGGCCTTCAGATAGGCCTCGACCGCCTCGGCCACGTAGGGCGCCTCCTCGGCGACATTGACCGCCGAGGATGTGTGCAGCCCAAGCCGCACCCCGAACCGCTCGCACATCCCGCGGATGCGAGCGCCGCGCGCGCCGTCGATCCTCGGCAGGGCGTTGTCGCCCCGGTCGAGCTCCACGTCGATGTGGCGCACTTGATGGTCGGCTGCCCATTCGACGGCATCTTCGAGTGTGAGCTTTCGGCCGACATCGATCCCGATGCGCTCGCGGAGCTTCATCGCGTCCTCATCCGTAATGCTCGATATAACGGCGGGTATAGGCTTCCCATGTCATCTGCTGGCCGAACACGAGGTATCGGGTCGCGTCGTCCGCCCATTTGACGCCAAGATCCTGCGCCACCTTGGGGTGGATCGGCACTTGCGGGATGCGCAGGTAGCTGTCGGCGCTCTGGGTCAGCGGATCGACCGGGTCGGCGATGCCGATCGCCTTCAAGATCATGCGGATCAGAAGGTTGAAGCCCTGCCAGTTCGGCCGCACCGTCGTGTGGAAGACCTGGCGGGTACGGAAATTTTCCAGCGTGAACTCGCCGATGCGGCAATCGTACTGGCGGTCGATCTTAAGTAGGCGGCGCTCCTCGAGCGCATGAATGCGCCGGTAGTTGACGACGCCGATCCCGTCGAGCGAACGATAGGCCCGCAGCCGCTCCGTCTGGTCCGGAATTTCGTGGCGCAGCCGCGCGAGCACCCCATCGAGAAACGGAAAGGTCGAATTCGGCGCCTCACGGTCATGCGCCTCGCGGTCGCCGGGACCGTTCCAGGCGTCGAACGGCCACAGCGAGGCAAAGCGCATCAGCGGAAACTTGATCACCTCGGTCGCCGGCCGGACGCAATCCCGCAACGGGAAGTGATTCCACAGATCGATGTCCTGGACCGCGAGGATGTCGCAATCCTCGATGTCCCGCCGGGCGAACTCGTAGAGGTTCGGGCGGAGCTGGACGAAGTGGTATTTGGCCGCGAATTGCCGGCTCAGCGCCTCGGTCTGGTTGAACGCCTGGACCAGTACCGAGCACTGGCAGTTGCCGATGAAGACCAGCTTCTTGCGGCCGGCGAGCTGGGGCCGCGTAAGCCGCGCCGCCGGTTCGCGCCGCAACTCGACCCCGGTCAGGGTCAGATCGGCGCCGCCCAGATGCGAGATCGTCAGCTCCTGGCGCCGGTCGGGGCCTTCCGGAATTTCGAAGCTTGCTTCCGCGCCGGTCGCCGAGATGCCGCCGATCTCGATACCCGCCGTACCGGCACCCTGCAGCGCGAGCCGATAACAGCCGGGCGCGAGGTCGAGCGGCGGCCGCAACTTCGAGAGGACCGGGCCCGGAAGCTCCCCGGCGGCCACGACGATGCCGGAGCGGGTTTCGGTCCCGATCCGCGCCTTGCGCAGCCGGCCGAGCAGCCGCCAGGTTTGCGCCGCCGGCTCGCCCTCGTCGTCACCAAGCCAGGTGAGCTCAACCGCGTCGATCGAGATATCGGCATTGCCGAGGCGGTGGAGGCGGATATCGAACGGCGCATCCGCGCCCGCTTCGAGCGCCAGCGCCGCCGGGACGGCGAAATCGAGCGACACGGTTCCGCCGGCCCATTCGGCGGCGGTGAAATCGGCCCAGGCTTCGCGGCTCCCGCCCGGCTTCGGGACGCGGAGCAGGCTGTTGCTGTGCCAGCGGCTGCGGCCGAGGATTTCGACGCCGAGCACCGGCTGCGCGGGCAATCGCGGACTTCCCGCCCGGCCCGTTACCGCGAGCCGGTAGCGGCCCTGGCCAAGTCGCAGATAAGGCCAGCCGCCGTAATAGAGGCAGCCGGGCGTCCGGCCGCCGATCGTCGCCAGCCACGTCTTCCGCAAACGACCGAGAAGCCGCCAATGGCGCGGGTCGGGCTCGAGCGCGCTATCGTCGGGCAGCCGCTCCAGCTCCACCGCGGCGATGCGCAGATCGGCGTTGCCAAGATGGAAGAAGCGGAATTCGAACCGCGCCTCGTTGCCGCCATCGGCGCTGAGCTCGGGCGGAACGTCGAAAACCAGCGTCCCTGCGCCGCTCGCGAGCTCCCCCGCGGTGAAGTCGCGCCAAGCGCGCTGAAACCGGCTCAGGACGATGATTTCGACGCCGAGCGCCGGCTGGCCGGGAAAACGCGGCCTCTTCGCCTCGGCGCGGAAGGAAAGCCGGTAGCGTCCGGTCTCGAAATGCCAGTAGGGACCGTAGAGAACGCAGCCGGCGACATCGGAACGGCGCACATGCGTCGTTCCATCGGGGTCCCTGGTGCCGATCGCATTGTGTTCGAGGCGGTCGAGCAAAGGCCGCGTCTGGGTCATCGGCGCCATAAGTAGTCGATATAGATGGGAACGCGGTATTGTGTCAGCCCCACCGGATTTCGTCGAGGAGCAGAGGGATTGGCGCGGCCTGGCGTAACCGAAGGCGACATTGTCGCGTGGTGCATCGCCTGTCTTCGGCGGATGGTCGATAACCCGGCGATGCCGATCGAACCCGAAGCTACTTTTGCCCAGATGGGCCTCGATTCGGCGACCTCGGTCTATTTCGTCGTCGAGCTTGAAGAATGGCTCGGCGTCGAGCTCGACCCCGAGATCGTCGGCGAATATCCGACGGTTGCCCAGCTTGCCCATCACCTCGGCAATGGCGGCGGCTGACCTCGCCGAGCTGCTGAGCCGCCGCGCCGCGGAGCAGCCGAACGATCGCGCCTATGTCGCGCTGGCCGACCGCGGCGGCGAGGAAGCCGCCATCACCTTCGGCGAGCTCGACCGCCGCGCCCGCGCGCTTGCCGGACGGATCGCGGAGGCCGCCGGTCCGGGCGAGCGGGCGCTGCTGCTGTTTCCGAGCGGGATCGAGTTTGTCGTCGCGCTCTTCGCCTGCTTTCACGCCGGCGTCATCGCGGTGCCGCTGATGCCGCCGCGGCGCAATGCCGCGCGCGACGCGAGCGCCGGCATCCTCGCCGATTGCGCCCCGCGGATCGCGCTGTCGGCGCCGGGCCTGGCGCTCAGGGAGCGCATCGGCGGCGAGGTGATTTGGATCGCCAGCGACGAGACCGGGAACGCGCCACTGCCCGGCGCCGGGGAGATCGCGCTGCTGCAATACACCTCGGGCTCGACCTCGGCGCCGAAGGGCGTGGTCGTCAGCCACGCCAACCTGCTCGCCAACTCGGCGATGATTTGCGCCGCGCTCGGCAATACGAGCCGGTCGACCTATGTCACGTGGCTGCCGCACTACCACGACATGGGGCTGATCATGCACCTGCTGCAGTCCCTCTATTTGGGCGCCCTGTGCGTGGTGATGTCGCCGGTTGCGTTCCTGCAGCGGCCGCTGAACTGGCTGCGCGCGATCGGCGATTACCGGGCGGAGGTCTCGGGCGGCCCCAATTTCGGATACGATTTGTGCGCCAGCCGCTACCGGCCGGAACAGATGCAGGGGATCGACCTGTCTTCCTGGCGGGTCGCGGTCAACGGCGCCGAGCCGGTGCGCGAGGATACGCTCCGCCGCTTCGCCGAGACTTTCGCCCCGCACGGGTTTTCCGCCGGGACGATGCACCCGGCCTACGGCATGGCTGAGGCGACCGTGCTGATTTCCGCCGGGGGCAAGCGCTCGACGCGGCGGCTCGGTCCGTCGCAGACGGTCGTGAGCTGCGGGCGGGCCCTGGACGGCGAGCGGATCGCGGTCGTCGACCCCGAGACCCGGCGGCGGCTTGATGCGGGCGAGATCGGCGAGATCTGGGCGGCGGGTCCGAATGTGTCCCGCGGCTATTGGCGCAATCCGGCCGCCACGCAGGAGAATTTTGGCGCCGCGATCGCCGGGGAGGACGAGGCGGTCTGGTTGCGCACCGGCGATCTC
>DASUIE010000136.1:0-8202 GCA_036273175.1 Allostellaceae bacterium | reverse complement strand
TGTCGGTACGAATCGTCCATCGCCCCGCCGCCTCGTCGAACGCGGCTTCCGTCACTCGCGTCGATAGCCGGATATCGCGGCGCAGATCGAAGCGGTCGGCGACGTGGCTGATGTACCGCAGGATCTCCGGCTGCGACGAATACCGCTCGGTCCAGTGCCACTCCTGCTGCAACTCGTCCGAGAACGAGTAGGAGTAGTCCATGCTCTCGACATCGCAGCGCGCGCCGGGATAGCGGTTCCAGTACCAGGTGCCGCCGATGCCGTCGCCGGCCTCGTATATCCGCACGGCGAGGCCGAGCCCGCGCAGCCGGTAAAGCATGTAGAGCCCGGCAAATCCGGCGCCGACGATCGCCGCGTCGAGCCGTTCGGTCACGCCGCTCTCACGCGGTCTCGATCGCCGCGGTCAGCTGCGGCGCGCCGCGCAGCGTCTGGAGCACGACGCAATAGCGTTCGGTCAGCTTCAACAGGCTGTCGCGCCGTTCCTCGGGCTCGTCGGTGTCGAGGGTGAAGCTGAGCCGGATGTCGCGGAAACCGACCGGCGCGGCGCGGTCGACGCCGAGCGTGCCGCGGAAGTCGAGGTCGCCCTCGGCGCTGACCGAGCCGCCCTTGAGCTTGAAGTCGATCGCCGTCGCCACCGCCTTGAGCGTCACCCCGGCGCAGGCGACCAGCGCCTCCAGCAGCATGTCGCCGGAGCAGGCTTCGAGCCCGCTGCCGCCGGTCGCGGGGTGCAGCCCCGCTTCGACCAGCGCGCGACCGGTCTCGACCTTGCAGGCGATCGCGCCGTCGGCGAGGTCGCCGTGCGCCCGCAGCGTCACCACCGCCGCCTCCGGGTCGCCGCGGTACTTCTCCTTCAGCGGCGCCTGAAGCTCGCGCAGCCTGCTGCTGTCCATGATGACCCCGCACGTTGTCGAAGCACGCGACGATAGCACGATCGGCGCGGCCGTCGCGGCGCGAAAGGGGGGTTACCGGCAAAACCGAGTGCGTATAAAACAGTCCCGCTTTGGCCCCTTCGGGGGCGGAACGGGGAACCGGCTCATGGACCTTCGCCTCAGCGCGGAAGAAACGGCGTTTCGCGACGATTTGCGCGCCTTCTACCGCGACAACCTGCCCGACGACCTGCGCGAGAACATGCGGCTCGGCCACGGCTCGGAAAAGGAAGACACGATCCGCTGGCAGCGCATCCTCAACAAGCAGGGCTGGGCGGCCTATAGCTGGCCGAAGCAATGGGGCGGGCCGGGCTGGACGCCGGTCCAGCGCATGATCTTCCTCGAAGAAAACCAGATGGCGCCCGCACCCGATATGCAGGTCTTCAACGTCACGATGATCGGCCCGGTGCTGATCCAGTTCGGCACCGAGGAACAGAAAAAGCGGTTTCTGCCGCGCGCCGCGAATGTCGACGACTGGTGGTGCCAGGGCTTCTCCGAGCCCGGCGCCGGCTCCGACCTCGCCGCGCTCAAGACCGCGGCGAAGCTCGAGGGCGACCACTACGTCGTCAACGGCCAGAAAATCTGGACCTCGACCGCGCACATGGCCGATTGGTGCTTCCTCTTGGTGCGCACCAACCCCAACGCCGCGAAGCGGCAGGAAGGCATCACCTTTTTGCTCGTCGACATGAAGACACCGGGCATCACGGTCCGCCCGATCATCTCGATCGACGGCACGCATCATCTGAACGAGGTGTTTTTCGACGACGTGCGCGTGCCGGTCGGCATGCGCGTCTACGAGGAAAACAAGGGCTGGGACGTGGCCAAGTTCCTGCTCGGCAACGAGCGTACCGGCATCGCCCGGCTCGGCCGCTCGAAGGAGCGGCTCAGCTTTGCCAAGGAGGCGGCGCGCGACGCCCGCTCGGGCGGCCGGCCGCTGATCGAGGATTTCGCCTTCCGCCAGCGAGTCGCGCAGATGGAGGTCGACATCACGGCCTTGGAGCTGACCCAGCTTCGCGTCGTCTCGGCGCACGACAAGGCGCGCGACGGCAAGCCCGACCCGCTCTCCTCGGTGCTCAAGGTCAAGGGGACCGAACTGCTCCAGGCGGCGAGCGAGATGGTGATGGATGTCGGCGGCCCGCTGTCGATGCCGGACTGGGCGCTGGAGCTCGAGGCGCTCAGCAACGAGCCCGAATTGGGGCCGAGCTGGGCGACCGACGCGACCCGCAGCTACCTGATGCTGCGCGCGGCCTCGATTTATGGCGGAACCAACGAGATCATGAAGAACATTGTCTCGAAAGCGGTGCTGGGGCTCTGATGGATTTCGAGTTCAGCGAAGAGCAGCGCCTGTTAAAGGAAAGCGTCGACCGGCTGCTCGCCGATACCTATCCGTTCGACAAGCGCAAGGGCTACATGGCCGAACCGGACGGGTTCAGCCGGGCGCTCTGGGCGCAATACGCCGAGCTCGGCCTTCTCGGCCTGCCGTTCGCCGAGGAGCATGGCGGCTTCGGCGGCGGCCCGGTCGAGACGATGCTGGTCATGGAGGGGATCGGCCGGGTGCTGGCGCTGGAACCGTATCTCGCGACCGTGATCCTGTGCGGCACGGCGCTGCGGCTCGCCGCCGGCGACGCGCAGAAATCGGCGTTACTGCCGCGGATCGCCGAAGGCGCGCTGCGCATGGCCTTCGCCCACGGCGAGCGGCAGGCGCGCTACGACTTGCCCGACGTGCTGACCACCGCGAAGAAGGCGGGCGGCGGCTGGCGGCTCGACGGTGGCAAGAGCGTCGTGGTGCACGGCGACACCGCCGACAAGCTCGTCGTCAGCGCGCGCACCGCCGGCGAGCGCGACGACCCCGACGGTATTTCGCTGTTTCTCGTCGATGCCGGCGCCAATGGCGTCGCGCGCCGCGCCTACAGGATGCGCGACGGCACGCGTGCCGCGGAGGTCTCGCTGAGCGGCGTCGACGGCGAGTTGCTCGGCGACGCGGGGGCGGGGCTCGGGGTCGTCGAGCGCGTGGTCGAGGCCGGCATCGCCGCGACCGCGGCCGAGGCGGTCGGGGGCATGGAGACAATGCTGGCGATGACCGTCGAGTACCTGAAGACCCGCCAGCAATTCGGCAAGCCGATCGGCGCCAACCAGGCGCTGCAGCACCGCGCGACCGAGATGATGATGGCGCTGGAGCAAGGACGCAGCCTCGAAT
Organism: Allostellaceae bacterium; assembly: GCA_036273175.1. Classification (GTDB taxonomy): domain Bacteria; phylum Pseudomonadota; class Alphaproteobacteria; order ATCC43930; family CGMCC-115725; genus DATARH01. Next base: position 5,079 of record DASUIE010000136.1, on the reverse strand, counting down.
TCCTCGCCGCCGTGCGGCTCGACGAAGAGGACTCGGCCGCGCGCGCCCACGCCTTCTCGACCGTCAAGGTCGGCATCGGCCAGGCCGCCAGGTTCGTCTCGCAGAACGCGGTGCAGCTCCACGGCGGCATCGGCATGACCGACGAATACGCGGTCGGCCACTATTTCCGCCGCGCGATGGTCATCGAGCACAGCTTCGGCGACATCACCCACCATTTGTCGCGCCTGGCGGCGGCGGTGAGCTGACCGGGCCCCGCCGCACCCCTTCTGGGGGGCGTTAATTTTTTGATTCAATTCGCGGTGAAAATTCCTTGCGCCGGCAAAACCGGACGCCCACGTAAAAGGCGAGGCTGATCCACGACGGGGAGTGCGTGGTATGTCCGGCGAAATCATATCGACGACCTTATCTTTAATTCCGTTCCCGGGTTCCCCCAAGAGCGATTCGTGGCGGCGGGCGTTCGTGCTGCCTTAAAGGCTCGACCGGCCACCGCGGCCACGAGTGTCATCGCCGCCTGGGCGATCACCGACCGCAGGTTCAACCTCTGACAGGAGGCGATAAGACAGAATGTCATGACCGACGCGCGTTGACGGTGTTCACAGAAACTTTGATTCCAGGTGAAGGAGTACGCCAAATGCAACGCTTCGGAAAACACCCCCCGATCAACGACTATCGCACCTTACGGTTCAAGGACTATCTGACACCTGAGCTCGCGGCCCCGCCGCCGGCGTATAACGTGCTCGATCAGGTCTACGCCAAGCTGCACATCAGCGACCCGACCGAGCTGTTTCCGATCGATGGGAACGACACCTTGGGCGACTGCACGATCGCGGCGCTGGCGCACGCGATCACGACGTTTTCCGGGCTGATCGGCCATAAGCGGATCATGCCGCGGCGCGACGTGGTCAATCTTTACATGCGCCTGACCGGCGGTGTCGACAGCGGCCTGGTCGAGCTCAACGTGCTGAACTACTGGCGCAAGCACGCCGTGGCCAGCGACAAGATCCTGGCCTATGCCAAGATCGACACCAAAAGCCATCAGCGGATCCAGCAATCCATCCAGCTGTTCGGCGGCGTGTATCTGGGGTTCCAGGTCCAACAAAACTGCCTGTCGGACTTCAACGCGGGCAAGACCTGGACGCCGGGGACTCTCACCCAGGACGGGCATGCGGTCTATGCCGTGGCCTACGACGCGGAGGGCGTCACCGTGCTGACCTGGGGCAAGACGCAGAAGGCCACATGGGGCTGGTGGGACGAGTGCGTCGACGAGGCCTACGCGATACTGCCTCCCGAAGCACGCACCGCGGGCTTTGCGCAAGGGTTTAACTTTGCCCAGCTCGAAGCCGACCTCAAGGATGTCGGGACCGCGGTAGCCTAGCCGCGATCGGACGACCGGCCCGGCTGCCCGAACATCCGGCGGCCGGGCCGGCGCCTTTTTTCGACCATCGTTTTGCGCAATCGGGCTTCCGGTATCGAAATTCCGCCGCGGCCGCTTTCCGAGCTGACGGCGGGCTGACCTACCCGATCACATTCGCTTCGCGCAGCTCTGCGAGGGTGGCGCGGCTATAGCCGAGGAGGCCGGAGAGCACCTCGTCGGTGGGCTCGCCGGGGGTCGGCACGTGGCCGACGCGGCCTGGCGTCTTCGACATCTTGATCGTCGCGCCGGGGACGTGGATTTCGCCGGCGAGCGCGTCGGGCATCTTTACCAGCATCTCGCGCTCCCACAGATGCGGGTCTTCCGCGACCTGCGGGATCGTCTTGACCGGCGCGACCGGGATTTCCGCGGCGAGCAGCGTCTTGACGATGTCGTCGACGGTATTCTCCGCGCACCATTTGCGGACCGCGACGCGGCGCGGGTCGTCCTGTCCGACCCGGCTCGTATAGCCGGCGGCGTTGGCGCTGTCGTCGCCGGTGGCGATGCGGATGAGGCGCGTCGCCATCTCGCGCCCCGAGGCCGAGATGACGACGTACCCGTCCTTGGCCTTGTAGGGCGGGCGGCCGGCCTCGCCGCCCTCCTGGCCGGTGGCGAGGTAGTACGAGGTCGGGATTTCGACCATCGTCAGCGCCGAATCCAAGAGGCAGCAATCGACCACCTGCCCCTCGCCGGTGCGGTCGCGGTGGCGCAGCGCGGCGAGGGTGCCGATCGTCGCGTGGAGCGCGGTATAGCGGTCGACGAGCGAGGTCGCCGCGCCGAGCGGCTGGCCCACCGGCGCGCCGGTCAGGCTCATCAGCCCGCTCATCGCCTGGCCGAGCGGATCGAAGGCCGGGCGGTCGCGATACGGGCCGTATTGCCCGAAACCGGAGACCGAGACGAGGATGATGTCGCGCTTCAGCTCGCACAGCCGCTCATAGCCGAACCCCATCTGGTCCATGACGCCGGGGCGGAAATTCTGCAGCACGATGTCGGCGGTCGGCACCAGCGCGGCGAAGATCTCCTTGCCGCGCGGCGTACGCATGTCGAGGCAGAGGCTTTTCTTGCCGCGGTTGTAGACGGCGAAATAAACGCTCTGCCCGCGCACCAGCGGCTCGGACTTTCGAGTCTCCTCGCCGCCCAGCTTCTCGATCTTGACGACCTCGGCGCCAAGGTCGGAAAGGATCATGCCGCCCCGCGGGCCCGCCTGATACCGCGCCAGCTCAAGCACCCGGATGCCTTCGAGACTGCCGACCATGTCCATCCCTCCGCAAGATCGCCGTGTGCGGTCATATTGCACTCAACCTCGGCCCTTGGCGAACCCGTCCAACAGCGTGCTCCACGGCGGGTTCTCGCCGACAAAGGTGAAGGTGCCGCGCTCGGCCATCTCGCGGGCCGCCGCCATGAAGGCGTTGAGGGCGAAGCGCGAGCCGCTGCCGCCGATGCTGATCCGCTTGACGCCCGCTTCCGCGAGCTGATCGCGGGTCAGCGAGGGGTCGGCGTGCGTCATCACGACGTTGACCGGCTTGCCGACCGACGAGACCACGGTGCGGATCTGGTCGAGCGTCCGCAGCCCCGGCGCGTAGAGCACATCGGCGCCGGCCTGCTCGAAGGCCTGCAGCCGGCGGATCGTCGCGTCGAGATCGGTGCTGCCGTGGATCAGCTGCTCGGCGCGCGCCGTCAGCACGAACGGGATCGGCAGCCGTTTCGCCGCCTCGACCGCGGCGTGGACCCGCTCGACGGCGAGGTTGAAGCCGTAGATCGGGTTGGACCGGTCCCCGGTGAAGTCCTCGATCGAACCGCCGGCCAACCCGGCTTCGCTGGCGCGCGGGATCAGCTTCGCCGCTTCCTCCGGCTCGTCGGCGCCGCAGTTTTCGAGATCGCCGTTGGTCGGCAGATCGGTCGCGGCGGCGATCGTCCGGGCGTTTTCGATAATCTCGTCGGCGCTGACCGTGCCGCGGCCGTGAATATTGGCGAGACCGAGGCTTGTCGTCGCCAGCGCCTCGAAGCCGCAGGAGGCGAGGAGACGCGCCGTGCCGGCGTCCCACGGGTTGGGGATGATGAACGTCCCCGGCCGGTCGTGCAGCTCGCGGAACAGCAGCGCCTTTTCCATCTGGGTGCGCATGCCCTGTCTCCCTGGCGTCCATCGCCGAGGCTGATACTATCGGGCAGCATCCGCGCGGGGAAAGGAGTGCCGACGATGGCTTACGAATTCATCATTGCCGAGCGCGTCGACGGGGCCGCGATCGTCACGCTGAATCGCCCCGACAAGCTCAATGCGCTGAGCTTTCCGCTGATGCAGGAGGTTGACCAGGCGCTGACCGAGTGGGAGGCCGACGACGCGGTCAAGGCGGTCATCATCACCGGGGCCGGCGACCGCGCCTTTTCCGCCGGCGCCGACATCCACGAGATGGCCGATTTGTCGTCGGAGGAACTCGCCCGGCGCACCGAGCGGCGCGGCGAGATCAGCTGGCATATCGCCGACTACTCGAAGCCGCTGATCGGCGCGATCAACGGGCTCGCCTATGGCGGCGCCGCCCTCTTGTCGTCGTCGCTCGATTTCCGCATCGGCTGCGAGAAGTCGCAGTTCCGGTTTCTGGCCGCGAGCTATGGGCGGGTCAACTCGACCTGGTCCCTGCCGATGGCGGTGGGCTGGCCCAAGGCCAAGGAGCTGCTTTACACCGGCCGCGCCGTCGGCGCCGAGGAGGCGGAGCGCATCGGCCTGTTGAACCAGGTCGTGCCGTCCGCGAGGCTGATCGAGACCTGCGTCGAGATCGCCCAGCAGATCGCCAAGAACGACGCGCGGATGGTGCGGGGCATCAAGAAGCTGCTGCACGAAGGCGCGGGGATGAACTGGCGCGAGCGCTACGACCTCGAGGACGAAGCGCGCGGCACCTGGCTCCTCGCCGGGCATCCGCGCGACGGGTTCAAGGACTTCCTGGCGCGGAAGGGACGGCGGGGATAGCGGAGCCACGGCCATGTCTTCAAGGATGATCTTCAACGAACGGGTCAGGCTCGGCGCGATGTCGTTCAACAATCTCGGCATCATCGCGATGTCCACCGGCGTCATCGCGCCCGTCTACGAGTCGTATGTCGATAACGACCCGTTCGAAGTTCACATGAGTTCCTTTGTCGTACTTGGCCTCGGCCTTGTACTGATCTGCGTTGCCCAGGGCCTGCTGTCCCTGCTGCGCGAGTGACCGCTACCGAACGAACCCTTCGGCCAGGGTCTGCCTGATCGTCGCGGCATCCATCCCGGCGAGGCCCATGCGGTCGAGGGTACGGGCGTCGGCGCCGAAATCCGTGCCGGCGAGGATCGAGGCGAGGCGGATCACCGCGTCGATCGCCGGGCACGGCACGCCGGCCGCCTCGGCCAGCGCGCGCATCGGCATCAGCCCGACCGGGACGTCCTCGGCGATGTACTTGTGGGTCCAGGAGCTTGGCGTGCCGGTCGCCTGGTAGGGACCGTCCGCGTTCGCGGTGAGAAGCTGGCAGGTCTCGGAGAGCGTCGCGCCGCGCACGTTGTAGGTGCGGGCGAACCAGTCCTCCAGGGTCGGCACCTCGGCGCCGAGCGCGGCGGCGATCGCGACCCTTTCGGCGTTGATCGCGCTGTAGAGCCGCCCGACCGCCGGGGTCACGCCCTCGGCGTAGAATTTGTACGCTTCGCCGCG
>DASUIE010000135.1:0-2776 GCA_036273175.1 Allostellaceae bacterium | reverse complement strand
CTCCCGCGCAGGCGCGCGCAGGTGTCCGGGATGATCGGCGCGCCGACGATCGCGTAAAGGCGAATCAGGTTGATCCCGGCGCGCAGGATCGCGGCGGTGCGCTCGCGGTCGGTCTTGATTGCCGTCCACGGCGCCGCGTGGTCGAGGTAGACATTGCCGATCGTCCACAACTCCTTCAGCTCGGCCGCGGCCTTGCGAAGCTGCATCGTCTCCAAGTTGGCGGTGTAGCGGTCGAACACGGCCTGGATATCGGCGGCGAGTTGCGCCTCCATCGGCCCTGGTTCCCCGCCCGCCGGGATTTCCATGCCGAAGCGCGCGCTGGCGAAGCGCAGGCAGCGGTTGACGAAATTGCCGAAGGTGTCGGCGAGGTCCTTGTTGCAGACCCCGGCGAACCCGCTGAAGGTGAATGACGAGTCGTCGGTTTCGGGCGCGTTGGCGACGAGCCAGTAGCGCCAGTAATCGGCCGGATACTCCTTGAGCGCCTGGTCGAGAAAGACGCCTCGCCGCTGGCTGGTCGAGAACTTGCCGCCGTAGAAGGTCAGCCAGGAGAAGCCCTTGATGTAGTCGGTGAGCTTCCAGTCCTCGCCGGAGCCGAGGATTGTCGCCGGGAAGCTGACCGTGTGGAACGGCACGTTGTCCTTGGCCATGAACTCGACATAGCGGTCGGCGCCGGGCGCGAACCACCACGATTTCCAATCGCGCTCGCCGGGCTTTTCGTCGGCCCATTCCTTGGTGGCGCCGATGTACTCGATCGGCGCATCGAACCAGACATAGAAGACCTTGTCCTCGAAGCCAGGGCGCGGAACCGGCACGCCCCATTTGAGGTCGCGGGTGATGCAGCGGTCGTGCAGCCCCTCCTTGAGCCATCCCTTGGCGATCGAGGAGACGAGAAGCGGCCAGTCCGTTTGTTTGTCGACCCATTCCTCGACCCGGCCGGAAAGCTCGCCAAGCTTGAGGTAGAGGTGCTTGGTCTTGCGTACCTCAAGATTGCGGCTGCCGGAGATCGTCGAGCGCGCGTCCTTGAGGTCGGTCGGGTCCAAGAGCCGCGTGCAGTTCTCGCACTGGTCGCCGCGCGCCGCCTCGTAGCCGCAATGCGGGCAAGTGCCGGTGATATAGCGGTCGGGCAGGAACCGGCCGTCGTCGACCGAATAGACCTGGGCGATCTCGCGCTCGTCGATAAACCCGGCCTCGTCGAGCTTCCGGTAGAAATGCTGGGTCAGCTCGCGGTTCTGCGGCGACGAGCTGCGCCCGAAATAGTCGAACGACAGGTGGAAGTCGCGGTAGATGCGATCCTGGATGTCGTGCTGCTCGGCGCAATACTGCTCGACTGACATGCCGGCTTCGACCGCGGCGATTTCGGCCGGGGTGCCGTGCTCGTCGGTGGCGCAGATGAACAGGACGTCATGCCCGGCCGCGCGCATGAAGCGGGCATAGATATCCGCGCTCAGCATCGAGCCGATCAGGTTGCCGAGATGCTTGATGCCGTTGATGTACGGCAGCGCCGAGGTGATCAGGACCCTTGCCATGGGCGCAGCCTATCACGCCCGCGGAATGTTGGGGGCGAGACGGCCGCCGATCCGCACCGGCTCTATTCGCCGGGCGAAGCCGCTCGCATCGTCGATCGCCACGAAGACGCCGCAAAGCGTTCCCTCGCCCTCCGCGACCTGCGGCTTCTGCCCCGGCATCTTGGTGACGAAGCGGCGAACCGACGCCTCCTTCTGCATGCCGATCACCGAATCGTAGTCGCCGCACATCCCGCAATCGCTCTGATAGGCGGTGCCGCCGGGCAGGATCTGGGCGTCGGCGGTCGGGATATGGGTGTGGGTGCCGGACACCGCCGACACGCGCCCGTCGGCGAAATGGCCCATCGCGCATTTCTCGCTCGTCGCCTCGGCGTGGAAATCGACGACGATCGCAGCGACATCGCGGCCGAGCGCATGGCCTTCGAGGATCGCGTCGAGACCCCGGAACGGGCAATCGAGAAAATCCATGAACAGCCGGCCCATCAGGTTTACCACCAGAACGGCGCGGCCGTCGGAGAGGGGATGCAGCCGCGACCCGGCGCCCGGCGTCCCCGGCGGGAAATTGGCCGGGCGCAGGATGCGCGGGTCGCGGTCGATCGTGCCGATCAGCTCGCGCTGATCCCACACATGGTTCCCGGTGGTCAGGATGTCGGCCCCGGCCTCGTAAAGCTCGCCCGCCAGCTTGTCGGTAAGGCCAAAGCCGTGCGCCGCGTTCTCGGCGTTGACGATCGCGAGGTCGAGCGCGAGGCCGCGCCGCAATCCCGGCAAATGCGCCGCGACGGCATCTCGGCCGGATTTTCCGACGACGTCACCGCACAAGAGGATATTCAACAGGCGCTCCGAGATGACAGTGGGTGGAGCCGCCTCGGCCGTCGGCTTGCAACTCCCTCGTGGCCCGCCGTAGCAGGTGGGTACCGTGTGTCGAAGCCACGACTCCGACAGGGACAGCTCCCAAGAGGTAGGTATCGGCCCCGGGGCTAATGCGTCCTAACGCACCGCGCAGCCCCACCCATGCTAGTAGCTAGGACGATTCCAGCCGGGCCGCAATGGACTCGATGCGCTGCGCGAGGTTGTCGATCCCGCTCGCCGCGGCCGCGTCGGCCTCGCCGCCGGCCAAACCGGGGCGGCCGCGCGCGGCCTGCACCGCCTCGTTGGCATCGGATAATTCGTCGGCGATGACGAGCGCGGCGAGCAGCAGCAGCCGTGCCTCGCCGACCTGGCCGACCGTCTTGGTGAACTCGGAGACCTTGCTG
>DASUIE010000134.1:0-5856 GCA_036273175.1 Allostellaceae bacterium | reverse complement strand
CCGCTCGGCACCCCGCTCGACATCCAGCTCGAAGACCTCGACCGGTTCTCCAAGGAGGTGATGCCGGCCTTCAAAGGCTCAAAGATGGCGGCGGCGGCGAATTAGGAAGGACCACCATGCCCTATGGCGGCGACGACTGGCATGCGCTGACCCGGGAAGAGGCGCTGGAGCCGGATCTGCCGATCTGCGATCCGCACCATCACTTCTGGGACTTCCGCACCGCGCGCATCCCGTACCAGCGCTATCTGCTGCCCGAGCTGGTCGCGGATGTCAGCCAGGGCCATAACATCCGCTCGACCGTGTTTATCGAGGCGCGGGCGATGTACCGCGCCGACGGGCCGGCGGAGATGCGGCCGGTCGGCGAGGTCGAGTTCGTCCAAGGTCTCGCCGCCGCGAGCGCCAGCGGACTTTACGGCCCGTGCCGCGCCGCGGCGGCGATCGTCGGCCACGCCGATCTCAAGCTCGGCGACCGGGTCGAGCCGGTGCTCGAGGCGCTGCGGGCGGCGAGCCCCAACCGCTTCCGCGGCATCCGCCACATCGTCACCTGGGATGCCGACCCGCGTGTCGAGAGCCGCGAGACGGAAGGGGTGCTGAGCACCCCGGCGTTCCGCGCCGGCGCCAAAATCCTGGGCCGGATGGGCCTGTCGCTCGACACCATCTGCTGCTTCCCGCAGCTCCCCGAACTGGTCGAATTCTGCCGCGCCGTGCCCGAGGTGACGATCGTCGTCAACCATCTCGGCGGGCTCAACCGCACCGGCCCCTTCGCCGGCCGCGACGCCGAGGTGATGGCGGCGTGGAAAAGCGGCATGGCCGAATTGGCGACATGCCCGAACGTGCTGCTCAAATTGGGCGGCATCGGCATGCCGCGCTTCGGCTTCGACTGGCATCTGCGCGACAAGCCGATCGGCTCCGAGGAGCTCGCCTCCGACATGGCGCCGCTTTTAAGCGCATGCATCGATCTGTTCGGCCCGGAGCGCTGCATGTTCGAAAGCAACTTCCCGGTCGACAAGGTTTCGTTCTCGCACGGCGTCGTGTTCAACGCCTTTAAGCGCTTCTCGAAAGGCTATTCGCCCTCGGAACGCGCCGCGATGTTCCACGACACCGCGGTCAGGGCCTACCGGATCGGCGGCTAAGCCGCGAGTTCCAAAATCTCTCGAACCTCGTCAGGGCCGGGGATCGGGCGCGGGTTGCGCGGGACCCACGGTGTCCCCATCGCGCCCTCGGCGATGCGCTGGAAATGCTCCGGCCCGATCTTGACCGCACCGAGGCTGCGCGGCATCCCGAGCCCGCCGATAAACGCGTCGAGCACGTCGCCGGCCTCCTCGCCCGGATGCCCCATCGCCGCCGCGACCTGCGCCTGGCGGGCGGCATTCGCCGGCTTGTTCCAGCGCATCACCGCGGGCAGCATGATGCACGAAGTGTGCCCGTGCGGGATGTCGAAGGCGGCGCCCAGCACATAGCCGATGCCGTGGCTCGCCCCCATCGGCACGCCGCTGGCGATCGGCGCCATCGACAGCCACGACCCGATCTGGCAATCGAGCCGCGCCTCCAGGTCGTGGGGGTCGGCCTTGACCCGCGCCAGGCCGCGGCACAGCAGCGACAGCCCGTGCAGCGCCTGCGCGTCGGCATACGGGTTGGCCTCGTTCGAGCAAAACCCCTCGACGCAATGGTCGACGGCGCGGATCCCGGTGGACAGGAACAGCCATTCCGGCGTGTGCACGGTGACGGCGGGGTCGAGGATCACCGCGCCGGGGATGATGCCCGGGTGGCGAAACAGCTCCTTGACCCGCACCCGCTCGTCGGTGACGCCGGAGATCGCGCTGAACTCCCCGGCCGACAATGTCGTCGGCACCGTCACCTGGCCGACCGTCGGCGCGTTGCCGGCCGGGCCGGGACGATAGGCGTCGAGCGCCTCCGCCGTGCGGATGTCGTTGGCGAGGCACAGCCGCACCGCCTTGGCCCCGTCGGTGACCGAGCCGCCGCCCAGCGTCACGATCAGATCGGCGGAGGCCTCGCGCGCCATCGCCGCCGCCTCGATCACCGCGCCGCGCGGCGTATGCGGCGGCATCCGGTCGAACTGCCCGGCGAGGCGGTTGCCGAGCGCGCGCCGCAATCGGTCGATCTCGTCGGTCGTGCGGTTGAGCGTGCCGCTGACCATCAGGAAGACCCGGCTGGCTCCCCGCCGCGTCGCCTCCTCGGCGACCGCCTCGGCCGCCGGCCGGCCAAACTCCACCGCTTCCATCGCGCCAAAGGCGACGCGGCCTTTCCGCAGCATGGCTCGTCCTCCCTCGCTGGTGGCTAATAGTCTATGCTTTCCGGCATGAAGGAAATCCGCCTCAACGCGTTCGAGATGAACTGTGTCGGGCACCAGTCGCCAGGGCTCTGGGCGCATCCGCGCGACCGCGCCGCGCATTACCGCGACCTCGACTACTGGACCGGTCTCGCCAAGACGCTGGAGCGCGGTTGCTTCGACGGCATCTTTCTCGCCGACGTGCTCGGCATCTACGACGTCTATGGCGGCTCGCCCGACGCGGCGCTGCGCCACGCGGTGCAGGTGCCGGTCAACGACCCGCTGCTGCTGATCCCGGCGATGGCGGTGGTGACCGAGCATCTCGGGTTTGGCGTCACCTGCACGCTCAGCTACGAGCCGCCCTATCCGCTGGCGCGGCGGATGACGACGCTCGATCACCTGACCAAGGGGCGGATCGGCTGGAACATCGTCACCGGCTATCTCAACAGCGCCGCGACCGGGATGGGCCTCGCCGAGCAGCCCGGCCACGAGCTGCGCTACGAAGTCGCCGACGAATACATGGAGATGGTCTACCGGCTCTGGGAGGAGAGCTGGGAAGACGGCGCGGTCGTCCGCGACGCGGCGGCCCGAACCTTCGCCGACCCGGCCAAAATCCATCGCATCCGGCATCAGGGCCGGTACTACCGGATGGACGCGGTCCATCTCTGCGAGCCGTCGCCGCAACGGACGCCGGTGCTGTATCAGGCGGGCGCCTCGACCCGCGGCCGCGCCTTCGCCGCAAGGCATGCGGAATGCGTCTTCATCAACGGGCCGACCGCGCAGGTCGTCGGGCCGCAGGTCGCCGATCTGCGACGCCGCGCCGCCGCCAACGGGCGCGACCCCGCCGACCTCGTCATCTTCACGCTGGCGACGATCATTACCGGCCGCACCGAGGCCGAGGCCCGGGCAAAGCATGAGGAATACCGCCGCTATACCGACACCGAGGCGGCGCTCGCGCTGTTTTCCGGCTGGACCGGCGTCGATTTCTCGAAATACCGGCCGGAGGACGAGCTCCGCTACATCGAGACCGAGGCGATGCGCTCGGCGCTGGAATCGTTCACCTCGGCCGATCCCGACCGGATCTGGACCGTCGGCGAACTGGCCCGGCACGTCGCGATCGGCGGGCGCGGACCGCTCTGGGTCGGCTCGGCCGAGCAGATCGCCGACACGATGATCGACTGGGTCGCCGCGACCGGCGTCGATGGGTTCAACCTCGCCTACGCCGTCACGCCCGAAACGTTCGAGGACTTCGTTTCCCTGGTCGTCCCCGAGCTGCAGCGCCGCGGCGTCTTCAAGCGGCAGTACCAGCCCGGCACCCTGCGCGAAAAGCTGTTCGGCGCCGGCCGCGCGCGGCTTGTCTCGCCTCATCCGGCTGCGCGCTTCCGGGCCTCCTGACCGGCCTTTTGCCTTTTCAGGAATTGTTAAATCGCCGATGCGACATTTGGTCCGACATGGGCGGACGTGCGGCCGCCCGCGGGGAGTAGGTCGCCACCGTCCATGCGTCTGCCTTTCCGATCCGACCGGCATCGAGCAAGTCACGGGCTTGTGCTGATCGCTGCCGTGCTGGTCGCAATGACGGTCGCGGCGGCGAGCGTCCTCGTCTGGGATCAGCGCAACGGCGTCATACGGAATACCCAGCAGGAATTGAACGACCTCGGCATCGTCCTCGCCGAGCAAAGCGCCCGCCTGCTTCAGGGCGTGGACCTGGTCCTGCGCGACATGGACGCGCAAATCCGCAGCCGCGGCATCGAGCGGCCCCTCCAATTCAAGACGATGCTCGGCACCCGCGCCATCCACGACCTGTTGGCGGAGCAGCAAAAGCACCTGCCGCAGGCGGATTCTCTCGGCCTCTTCGACGCCGATGGCGACATGGTCAACCTTTCCCGGCTGTGGCCGCGACCCTCCCTCAACATCGCCGACCGCGGCTATTTCCAGGAGCTGCGCGACCATCCCGAGATCGAGTCCGCGATCAGCGATCCGGTCAGGAACCGCATCACCGGTACCTGGTCGCTGTTTTTCGGCCGGCGCGTTTCGGCGCCCGACGGCACGTTCCTCGGCATCGTCAGCGGGACGATCCAGCTTAGATACCTGGAAGAGTTCTACCGATCGATCGCGTCGCAGCCCGACCGCTCGGTCGCGGTGATGCGCAGAGACGGCACCATTCTCGTTCGCTTCCCGCATATCGAGGACCGGATCGGCAAGCTGCTCCCGCCGGATGGGCCGTTTCACGAGGCGGTGGCTTCCGGCGGCGGGCTCTACCGTACCGAAAACGGGATGGACGGAATCGTGCGCTGGGCCTCGATCCGCCCTCTGCGCGACTACCCGCTGGTCGTCTCGGTGACGCGCTCCGAGCCCGCGGTGCTGGCAGGCTGGCGCCGGCAATCCGAGCTGATAGGGATCGGCGCGGTTATCATCATCGCCGGGTTCCTCCTGCTGTTCCGGATGCTTTCGGCGCAGTTCCGCCGTCTGGAACGCTCCGAAGCCTCGCTTGCCGAGCGCAACGGCGAGCTGAGCCGCAGCGCCGATGCGCTGGCGCGCAGCGAGCTGCGCTTCCGCGAATTTGCCGAAATCACCTCCGAGTGGTTCTGGGAGCAGAACGCCGATCTGCGCTACACGTGGTTTTCCGACTCGGTAGGGCGGCCGGGCCTCGTCTTCAACCTGATCGGCATGACCCGCTGGGAAATGGTGACGGAGGGGGTCACCGAGGAACAATGGGTCGAGCACAAGGCGCTGCTGGCCGCCCGCAAGCCGTTCCGCGATTTCCGCTACATCCGCACCGGCGACGACGGGCTCAAGCACCATATCAGCGTCAGCGGCGTCCCCATTTTCGACGAGACGGGGCAATTCGCCGGGTACCGCGGGGCCGGCCACGAGATCACCGCGCAAATCCATGCCGAGGCGGCATTGCGCGGCGCCAAGGCCGAGGCCGAGGACGCCAACCGCCAGCTTCTCGAAGCCCAGCGCGTCGGCAAGATCGGCCATTGGATTTCGGACAAGGCGAGCCGCAGGGTCAGGTGGTCGCCGCAAATGTTCGAGATCGCCGGCATCCCCGCCGTTCCGGCGATGACGATCGAGGCCGCGCACGCTTCGATCCACCCCGACGACCTCCCGGAATTCATGGCGATGGCCAAGCAGGCGATCGCCACCGGCGAGGCGCGCACGATCGAGCATCGCTGGGTCCGGCCCGACGGCGAAATCCGCTGGGTCCATATCGACATGAGCCCGCGCTACGACGAGCTGAGTCAAAGCGTGCAGTTTCTCGGCACCGCCCAGGACGTCACCGAGCGCAAGGCGTCGGAGGCCGCGGTGCATGGCGCCCAGCGTCAGCTTGTCGACGCAATCGAGGCGATCTCGGAAGGGTTCGTGCTGTTCGATCGCAACGAGCGCTTTGTTCTCGCGAACCAAAACTACCGCGAGCTGCTGCCGTCCCTCGACGATTTGCTCATTCCCGGCATCCCCTACGAGACGATCGTTCGTGCCTCTATCGAGCGCCGCTCCATCGATATCGGCGACGAGGACCCGGAAACCTATATCCAGCGCCAGGTCGCATGGCAGCGCGAATGCGG
>DASUIE010000133.1:0-15869 GCA_036273175.1 Allostellaceae bacterium | reverse complement strand
CGCTGATGCGGACCCAGCGCGGCGGGCTCGCCGCGCTGGTTTCGCGCCTCGTCCGGCGCGGGTAAGCCGAGCCCGGCGGGGGCAAGGGCGGAGCCTTACGCCGGGGGCGGCGGGCTCGCCGCGCTGGTTTCGCGCCTCGTCCGGCGCGGGTAAGCCGAGCCCGGCGGGGGCAAGGGCGGAGCCTTACGCCGGGGGCGGCGGGCTCGCCGCGCCGGTTTCGCACCTCGTCCGGCCGCGCTAGGCCGTTGGCCACATCGGCTTGGCGAGGGCCCGGTCGGCGGGGAAGACCGTCACCGGCACGCCCTTCTGCCATTGCGCGAAGATGATCGGCACGTCGACGCGGCGGCCCTTCTCGTCGAACTTGATCGGGCCCGGGAAGCATTGCGCGGCGGGGCCGGTGGTCAGGTTCATCTTGCGGATCGCGTCGGCAACCTTGAGCTTGTCGGCCGCGCCCGCGGTTTCGAGGGCCGCCGCCAGAATCTCCGGGTGACCGTAGCCGCACAGCGCGTCCTGGGTCAGGAACGCCTCGCCGGTCTTTTTCTTGAACCGCTCGATAAACGCCTCCTGCCCCTTCATCGGCCAGTCGGCGACGCTGAACAGCAGCCCGTCGAGCAGGTCGGCCCCGACCGTCTTGAGCAGTTCCGGCGAGCCGAACGGCGCGCCGTTGCTGACCAGCGGGATTTTGCCGTGGGCGAGCTTGAACTCGTCGAGCTTTTCCAGCACGAGCTTGCAGTCGGGCATCGCCGAGGTCAGCAGCAGCAGGAAATCCGGCTTGGCCGAGCGGACCTTTTCAACGAGCGGCGTCGCATCGGAGAGCGGCGGGGTGAAGATCTGGTCGACGGTCAGCTTCAGCCCCAGCTTGTCGAGCCCGCCGGCCTTCAGCGGCTTGACAAAGGCGATCGGCGCGGCGGTGTTGTCCATGATGATGCCGATCGTTTTCGGCTTCTTTCCGGTCGTGCTCTCGGCCAGCTTCAGCGCGGTCGGCAGCGTCTCGGCGGCCTGGTTGGCGGCGGTCGGCGAGGTCTGGAAGATGAACTTGAACCCGCGGTCGGTGATCGCATCCGAATAGCTGAGCGTCAGCCACGGGACCGAGGCGCGCTCGGTCACTTCGGTCACCGCCAGGGTGAACGAGCTCAGCCAGCAGCCGAACCCGCCGACCAGGTCGGGATGGTCCGATACCAGGCGCTGCGCCGCGTTCTTGGCCTTCTCGGTGGTGTCGCCGGCGTCGGCGTAGATGATCTCCATCTTGGCGCCGCCCAGCGATTTGATGCCGCCGGCCGCGTTGATGTCCTCCATGGCCAGGTCGGAGCCCATCTTCAACAGCTGGCCCTGCCGCGCCCACGGGCCGGACATCGGCGCGATCATCGCGATCTTGACGGATTTGGCCTGTGCCCGGCCGATGCGCGGCGCGGCGAGCGCGCCGATCGCGGTGGCGAGACCGGCGGTGACGCTGCGCCGGGTCGGGGTGTTGATCGTCATCGGTGTGCCTCCCTTTCTAATTCGCGGTAGCGGCGACGCGCTCGACCCATTTCTTGCCCAGATAGGCCTCGATCACGCGCGGGTCGCGCACGACGTCGTTCGGGTTCCCCTCGGCGATCAGCCGGCCGTGATCGAGCACGGTGAAGTGGTCGACCAGGTTGACCATCGCCTGCATCGTGTGCTCGATGATCAGCACCGTCGTCCCATCGGCGCGGATCTGGCGGATGACGCCGAGGATACCGTCGAGATCGTCATGGCTGAGCCCGGCGAGGGTCTCGTCGAGCAGCATCAGCCGCGGTTGCGGCGCCAGCGCGCGAGCCAGCTCCATCAGCCGCAGCTCCCGCGTCGTCAGGCCGCCGGCGATCGCGTCGGCCCGGTCGCTCAAGCCCACCCGGTCGAGCGCGGCGAGCGCCATGTTGCGGGCGGCCGGGTCGTCCCTTGCGCCGACATAGGCGCCGACGATCACGTTTTCCAAGACGGTCATCCGGGCAAAGGCGCGCACGACCTGGAACGTGCGGCCGATCCCGCGGCGGCAGACGAGGCTGGGGCGGAGGCCGGCGATCGAGGCTCCGGCGAACTCGATCGTGCCGCTCCCGGGCGCCAGAAACCCGTTGACGACGTTGAACAGCGTGGTCTTGCCGGCGCCGTTGGGGCCGATGATGCCGTAGAGCCCGCCCTCCGGCACGGCGAGTTCGACCTCGTCGAGCGCGCGCAGCCCGCCGAACGAGATGCCGATGTTCTTCAGCACCAGCAAATCGCCATGTGTCGCGGCGCGCGGCTGCGGCAGGGCGACGACCGGGGCTCTGGGTACGGCCGCGAGCGGCGCCGGCCGCTTGTAGCGGCCGAGCCGGTCGAGCACGCGCCAGTAAACCCCCTCCGGCGCGGCCAGGATGATGACGATGATCGCGACGCCGTAGACGACGCCCTGAATGCCGGGCAGCACGTTGCCGAGCTCGGCGTTGAGGCCCTCGGCGAGCGGCACCAGCACCATCGCCCCGATCACCGGCCCCCACAAGCTGCCCACCCCGCCGAACAGCGCGAGGATCAGCGCCTGGGCCGAGGCCAAGATCCCGAACACCGTGTCGGGCGTCAGCACCAGCAGCACGACGACATAGAGCCCGCCGGCGACGGCCGACATCGCCCCCGACAGCATCAGCGCCAGCATCTTCCACTTCCAGGTGTTGATGCCGGCGGCCTCGGCGGCGGGCTCGTTCTGCTTGATCGCGGTCAGCGCCATCCCGAAGCGCGAATTCTCGACCCAGAGCGAGATCGCCAGCGCCACCACCATCAGCCCCAGCGCCAGCACGACATAGACGCGCGGGTCTTCGAACTGCATGTACAGAACCGGCGCGTCGCGCCGCATCGGCAGGGCCAGCTCCTGATAGCCGAGCCATTGAAAGACGTAGAGGAACGCCAGCGGGTAGGCGAGCATCGCCAGCCCGAAGTAATGCCCCCTCAGGCGGAAGGTGGGGAAACCGATCAGCGCCCCGGCGGCGGCCCCGACGATCGCGCAGCACGGGATCGACACCCATGGGGTGAGGTCGAGGTCGATCATCGCCAGCGCCACGGTATAGGCGCCCAGCCCCCAGAAAACCGCGTGGCCGAACGATGAATACCCGCCATAGCCGCACAGCACGTTCCAGCCGAGCGACAGCACCGCCCACAGCAGCACCTGGGTCAGGACCAGCTCGTAATAGGCGCTCTTCAGCACGAACGACAGCACCAGCACCGCCGCCGCGACGGCGGCAATCGCCCAGCGCTGCTTGCGGGTTTCGGCCGGGCTTCTCATGTGCGCTCGCTAAGCCGGCCGAACATCCCCTGCGGCCGGAAGAAGATGATCAGCAGGAAGACGACGAAAATGCAGGTGTTCTGGAGCTGATAGGGAAAGACCAGCGTCGACATCTGCTGGACGATGCCGATCAACAGCCCGCCCCAGAACGCGCCGAGGATGCTGCCGAGCCCGCCGAGCACGACGCCAGCATACATGACGATGACGAAATCGAACCCGGTATAGGGCTGGAAGGATTGGCTGCTGGCGACGAGCCCGCCGGCGACCGCGGTGATGCCGACGCCGAGACTCCACGCGAACCGATGCGCGCGGTCGACGTCGATGCCCATGTAGATTGCCGCTTGCGGGTTGTCGGCGGCGGCGCGCAGCCCCTTGCCGCGCCTCGTGTGGCCGAGGAACAGATAGACCGCGGCGGCGACCGCGGCTGCGACAAAAAAGCTCACGCAGCGCGCCTGGTTGAGCAGTATCTCGCCGATCTCCCACGACGAGCGCGACAGCGGCGTCCGCACCGCGACCGGGGTCGAGCCGAACACGATCAGCCCGCCGTTTTGCAGGATCAGCGACAGCCCCAGCGTGACCAGGATTTGGCCGTAAGCGCCCGAGCCCGCGGTCGCCTCAGCCCCGGCGCCGGTGACCCGCGACACGATAAAGCGATGCACCAGCCATCCGATCGCAAAAACGATCGGCCCGGCAAGGAAGGCCGCGACGATCGGCCCGCCATAGGGCCCCATAAAGGCGAGCACGCCGTACCCGGTGGTCAGGTAGAACGCCGCGTACATGCCGAGCATCAGGAAATCGCCCTGGGCGAAGTTGATGACCCGCATCGCGCCGAAGATGATGCCGAGCCCCACGCACATCAGGGCGTAGGCGCTCCCGACCAGGATGCCGGCGGCCAGCGCCTGGAGAAAATCGACGAGGGTGAACGACATGTGCGACAACGATCCTTGCTGCCGCCGACGATAGGCGGTAAGCGCGAACGAAGTCATGGTTTTTCTAGTCGCGGAGAGGAAGGGTCAAGATGCTGGCCATCGAAGACTTGTCGGTCAGCTATGGCGGGCTAGCGGCGCTGCGCGGCGTCTCGCTCAAGGTCGAGGAGGGGCAGTTCGTCGCCATCGTCGGCCCCAACGGCGCGGGCAAGACGACGCTGTTCAAGGCCGTGTCGGGCACGGTCGCGCCGGCCGGCGGCCGGATTCTCTTCGAGGGGGAAGACCTGCTCGCCCTGCCGCCGCCGCGGCGCGCCCATCTCGGCATTGCCCATGTGCCCGAGGGGCGCCAGGTCTTTCCGTCGATGACCGTGATCGAGAACCTCGAGATGGGCGCCTACTCGATGCGCGGCCGGCCCGAATGGCAGCGCAACCTCGACCGCATCCTGACGCTATTCCCGGTGCTCGCCGAGCGGCGCCGCCAACTCGCGGGCACGCTCTCCGGCGGCGAGCAGCAGATGCTGGCGATCGGCCGCGGGATTGCCTCGGCGCCGCGCCTTCTCTTGCTCGACGAGCCGTCGATGGGCCTCGCCCCGGCGATCGCCGACCTGATCTTCGACCGCATCGCCGCGCTTCACCGCGAGGACAAGGTGACGCTGATCCTCGTCGAGCAACGCGTCGCCGAGGCGCTGGAGAGCTGCGACTACGGCTACGTTCTGGAGACCGGGCAGGTAGTGCTCGAAGGCACGCACCGCACGCTGATGGCGGACGACAGGATCAGGCGGGCGTATCTGGGGATGTAAGCCGGGCTCTCCTAGTTGCCGAATGGGAATCCGCCGCGCGCGAGGATGATGACGATAGCTACGGCGCCCAGCAGGCAGCAGAGCGGCCAGAACATTCCGGCCGGCACCCACTGAAAAAGCAGCTCCGCTCGCGTTGTCTTTGCCGAGTGAGGCGCCCTGTCGCGCCTGGGGAGCAGGTCGATCAAGGCGGCCGAGATTTTCGATGCTTCCGCGGTCGGCCAGATCGCTTCGGGCAACCGCCCGATCAATTGGCGCAATTGCTCGACCGCGTCTCGCTTTCCCAGCAGCGAAAGCCGACCTGCCTCTTCCCATGGGTCGAGACCGAGCCGCGTCAATACCGAGAGCATGCTCAGCGGAGCGCCATCGTGTTCGGCGCCAACGGTGGCGAAGAGAAAAGCGTCGAGATCCGGGCGCAAGGGCGCATATAAGGGACGCAAGGGCATGGCTTACTCCGGCGTGCCTCGAGCGCGATGGCTGCCGCTACCGCCGGAAGCGTTTCGGCGGCTGCCTGGCCGGCACATCGCCGCGCGATGACATCATGTGCGAACGCGCCGGCGGGGGACACTGGGCTTCGCCAGCGCCTCCTGCGCGGCAACCTCCTTGTCGGCAGCTTCCTTGGCCAGCCTAAGCGCGCGAAGGCGCGTGGTCTTCGCGGCCTCGGCCTCTCGCGCGTCGCCGCCTGGCATCGGCCCACGAGGGCTGGATTTCTTCGCCATCCTATCTTCGGCCCCTGAGCGAATAGGCCGCGTCACGAGTCCCGGCGGCGCCCCGCTCGGAGATGAGCGGCGTCAGGGCCGCCTTCTTTTCCGACTTCGGTTGTTTCGGCTTTTTTGCTTCGCGGTTTGACCGCTTTTGGCCCTTTGCCATGACCGGATCCTTTGACGCTAAGGCTTTAAAAACACCATCCAGCGCGCAATCTACCCTGCGCGTACACAAACATAAAATGGTCTCGATGCTTGATTTTTCAATATTATTTTCAACGGATTTCACAATCCGGAAACGTTTTATTTGGTGTAATCGACTCATGGACTTAAGAAAGCCGGCACGCCCGTGACGAGGTAGAGCCCGTCCTGGCTTTGCCCCGGTGCCTACACCCCCAGATGCCGGTGCAGCACCTCGGGCCGGTCGCGGCAGGCCTGGGTGGTCAGCTCGTCGACGACGTGGCCGTTGTTGAGGACGTAGACCCGGTCGGCGAGGGTCATCGCGGCCGAGATGTTCTGTTCGACGACGACGATCGTCTGCCCGGCCTCGGCGAGCGTGCGGCAGGTGGCGAGCAGGTCGCGCACGATGATCGGGGCGAGACCCTCGAACGGCTCGTCGAGCAGGATCAGCTTGGGGTCGCGCACCAGGGCGCGGGCGATCGCGAGCATCTGCTGCTCGCCGCCCGACAGGTCGGTGCCGCGGCTGCGCCGGCGCTCCTTGAGCCGCGGGAAGATTTCCCACACCCGGTCGAGCGGCCAGCGGCCTTTCGCGGTCAGCCCGGCGAGGACGAGGTTCTCCTCGACATTGAGGCTGCCGAAGATGCGGCGGTCCTCCGGCACGAGCTGGAGGCCGAACTCGGCGATCGCGTGCGACGGCAGCGCCTGGGTTTCCCGCCCGTCGAGCGCGATGCGGCCCGATCGCGGACGCACCACCCCCATCAGGCTCTTCAGGGTGGTGCTCTTGCCGGCGCCGTTGCGGCCGAGCAGGGCGACGACCTCGTTGCGCGCGACCGTCAGCGACACGTCGAACAGGATGTGGCTGTCGCCGTAAAAGCTGTTGATCTTCTCGACTTCGAGCAGCGCGCTCATGCCGCGGCGACCCCGCCGAGATAGGCCTCCTGCACGAAGCTGTTGCGCTGAATTTCGGCCGGCGTCCCCTCGGCGAGGAGCGCGCCTTCGTGGAGCACGGTGATGCGCTCGGCCAGCTCGAACACAGCGTCCATATCGTGCTCGACGACGACGAGCGTGCGCCCGCGGCGGATGTTCTTCAAAAGCTGCACGGTCTCGGCCCGCTCGCGCGGGCTCATCCCGGCGAGCGGCTCGTCGAGCAGCAGCAGCGAGGGCGACGAGGCGAGCGCGAGCCCGATCTCGAGCCGCCGCTTTTCGCCATAGGCAAGCTCGGCCACCGGGACATCGGCGCGGGCGGTAAGGCCGACCAGCGCCAGCGTCGCCTCGACCTGGTCGGCGAGGCCGGGCACCTTGTCGATCCGGCGCAGCAGGTCGAGCGCGAAGGTGCCGCGCCGCTCGGCGAGCGCCGCGATCACGACGTTCTCGCGCAGGGTCAGGCGGGCGAAGAGCTGGTTGACCTGATAGCTCTTGGTCAGGCCGAGCTGGCACACCTTCGCGACGCCCATGCCGGTGATGTCGCGGCCGTGGAAGATCACCTGGCCCGAGCTGGGGCGCATCTCGCAGGTCAGCATCTTGAACAGCGTCGACTTGCCGGCGCCGTTCGGACCGATGATGCCGCGCAGCTCGCCCTGCTCGACCGCGAGGCCGATGTCGCGGTTGGCGACGATGCCGCCGAACGATTTGGTGAGGCCGCGCGCCTCCAATACCGGACCTGAAAACGGCGTCTCCTGGCGGCGGCGGGACGGACCGACCGTGGCGCTCGGCTGGACCGCGCCGAGTTGTGGCGCCTCCACGGGCGGCGGCTCGCGATCTCGCGTGACGAGGTTGTAGAGATCGACAATCCCGCCGATCAGACCGCGGCGCAGGAAACACACCAGCAGCACGAAGATGACGCCGAGCACGAGCTTCCATGTCGCGCCGAGCCCGACCGCCGACTGGAGGAAGTCGCGCAGGAACAGCCACACCGTCGCCCCGACCAGCGGCCCGAACAGCGTGCCGGCGCCGCCGATGGCCGTCTGCATCACCAGCTGACCGGAGGTGTCGAACATGAACGCATCCGGCGGCATAAACCCTTGCAGCACGCCGAGCAGCCCGCCGGCGAGCCCGGCATAGGCGGCGCCGACGACAAACGCGGTCAGCTTATAGGCGTCGACCGCATGGCCGACCGCGCGGGCGCGCAGCGGGTTGTCGCGGATCGCGCTAAATATCGCGCCGACCGGCGAGCGCACGATGCGCAGCGCCAACACCACGCCGATGAGGTAGCAGACCGCGAGAAACCAGTACATCGACCAGCCGGTACCCACCTGATAGTGCCAGCCGAACAGCTCGAAACGCGGCGCCGGCACACCGGGCAAGCCGTTCTCGCCGCCGGTGAACCGGGCGAGCGGCGAAAACTCGATAAAGAAGAACATCTCGGCGATCGCGACGGTGATCATCGCGAAATAGATGCCGGTGCGGCGCAGCGCGACGATGCCGACCCCGATCCCGACCACCGCCGCGGCGATCGTGCCGATGACCAGCGCCAGCAGGACGTTGCTCATCACGCCCTGGGTCAGCAGGTAGGCGGCGACAAACCCGCCGGTTCCGTAAAACGCGGCTTGCCCGAAGGAAAGCAGCCCGGTGTAGCCGAACAGGATGTCGAAGCCGATGCCGAAGAGGCCCCAGACCAGGATCTGGTTGACCGTGTTCGGCGCGAAGCCGAGCGGCGGCAGCACAAACGGCGCCGCGACGAGACCGAGCGCGGTCAGCAGCTCGACGAGGAGGGGGCGGGCGCGCAGCATCAGTCGCGGCCCAGCGCGCCGAGCAGGCCTTGCGGCCGCAGCAGCAATACCAGCGTCATCACCGCGAACAGCATCACGCTCGAATAGGCCGGGTCGATCATCGAGGTGAGGCTCAAAATCTCGCCGGCGATAAGCCCGCCGAGAATTGCCCCCGGGAAGGAGCCGACCCCGCCGATCACGACGACGACAAAGGTCTGCACCAGGATCGCCTCGCCCATATCTGGCGTCAGGGAGGCGACCGGCGCGTTGACGATCCCGGCAAACCCGGCGGCCATCGCGCCGATGCCGAAGACCACCATGAACACGCGGTAGACGTTGATGCCGAGCATCCCGACCATCGTCGAATCCTCGATCCCGGCGCGCACGATCATGCCGAGCCGGGTGCGGTACAGCACGAAATAGAGCACCGCGAGCGCGGCGGCGGCGATGGCGGCGACGACGATGCGGTAGGTCGGATAGATGAGAAACCCCATCGGCGTCACGCCGGCGGCCCAGCTTGGCGCCATCACCGTCTTCGACAGGCTGCCGAAAACCATCCGCACCAGCTCGACGATGACGATGCCGATGCCGAAGGTGACGAGGAGCTGGTCCTCCGGCGGCCGGCCGTAGAAATGGCGGATGACGACCAGCTCGATGACCCCGCCGACAACCACCAGCGTCAGCGAGCCGGCGATCACGGCGAGGATGAACGACCCGGTCAGCGTATAGACGACATACCCGGCATAGCCGCCGAGCATGAACATCGCCCCATGCGCCAGGTTCAGCACGCCGAGCGTGCCGTAGATGATCGTCAACCCCGAGCTGATCAGCGCCAGCAGCGCCCCGGAGGCCAGGCCGTTGAACAGCTGAGAGACAAAATTAGGCCAAGAGATCATGACGGAATGTGCGTATTGGCCCGCACCCTGCCCATCGCTGTCGTGACGGGAAGGGTGCGGGTCATAGGTGTCAGGTGTAGTCGCCGAGCTTGCAGCCGAAGGCGTCGGGCTTCTGCATCAGCGGCTCGCCGGGCACGACTTCCTTCACCGTCCAGTAGTCTTCCTTGTTCTTCATGTCGGCGGGCTTCTTGCCCTCGACGATGATGACTGGACGGACGAGCTGGTGGTCCGCGGCGCGGAAATGCACGTCGCCGACCGTCGATGGGATGGTTTCGCCCTTTTCGTAAGCCTTGATCACGTCCGGCGCATAGAAGCTGCCGGCCTCCTCGACGTTCCGGGCCCACATCGCGAACTGCATGTAGGAGTTGTTGGCGCCCCACTCCGGCTTGTAGCCGTATTTCTTGTCGAACGCCTCGACGAACATCTTGGCCAGCGGGTACTTGTCTTCGAGCGTCCACCAGAAATCGGTGGCGGCGAGCACGCCCTGCATGATCTCGGCCCCGACCTCCTTGGCAAGAAAGGGGGTCTGATAGGGGATCACCAGCTTCATCTTGTCGAAAATGCCAAACTGCTTGGCCTGCTGAATCGACAGCACCGCGTCGTGGCCCCAATTGACGTTGAGCAGATAGTCGGCGCCGGAATTGGCGACATTGAGCAGGTACGAGCTGTAGTCGGGCGCGCCCAGCGGCGCCACCTGGTTGGTCGCGGTCGTCCAGCCCGCGGTCTTAAGGAAGTCCTCCATCGATTTCTGGACGGTGTGGCCGTAGGTGTAATCCGGCGTCAGATAGGCGGCCTTCTTGCCCTTGCCGAAATTCTTCACCATCACCGGGCCGATCGCGGCGGCGGCGGTCTGCCCGTAGAAGCACTGGCGGAAGCTGTAGCGGACGCAATCTTTGCCGGTCGTGTCGTTCGAGCCGGAGATCGCCACGGCGTAGAGCACGTGCTCGCGCTGCGCCAGCTTGTTGAGCGCGACCGCGACCGCGCTCGAGGTCGAGCCGGTCATCAGCACGATCTTGTTGTCGTTGATGAAGCGCGACTGGGCCTGCACCGCGGTATTCGGCTTCGCCTCGGAATCGGCGACGACGAGCTTTACCTGCTTGCCGAGCACGCCCTTTTTTGTCTTCGGCGAGATCTTCTGGATCAGCGGGTCGCCCGCGTTGATGTGCTCGACCGCGAGCTGCATCCCCTTCAGCTCGTCTTCCCCCTGCACGGCATAGGTTCCCGTGCGCGGGACCGTGGCGCCGATCGTCACCGAGTCGCCCTGCGACCCGGCCGGCCAAGTGCCCATCGCGGGCTTGTCCTCGGCAAAGGCAAGGCGCGGCAACGCCGTCGCGGCGACGAGCGCGCCGCCGGCCCTCAGCACCGAGCGCCGCGTCGCCTTGGTCTGATCGTTCAAGTTCATGATAACCCCCCGTTCTCCACCATACGTTTTCTCACCGGCGGGTCACTCTGGCGCGCCGTGGATGCCTCGGATACTAATCCAGCATTCGTCCTCAAGCTATTAGACTTTGACTGGATTTGGCCGCGCCCAAGCGCCGCGTTTTGGCGCCTCGGGACCGGCCCGAAAAGCGGTTGCTCGCAAATTGCCGCAACCGGCTCGCGCAAATCGCTGCACGAAAAGCGGAAATCGCATCTTTCCGGCATTCGCCCTAGCGGTCCCCGCGCAACCCGCGCGATTTTCCAGGAACTTCCAGTAACCAATTGAAATACAATAGTATGCAAGATGGTTCCGATCCCGCGCAAGGAAGGCGCCGGCGGGAAATTAGCGCTGCGGTTGACGACCGCCATTGATTTGCTCCATACGTCAAACCTGCGAGATTTGCTTATTTCGTCAAGTTTTGGTGTCGGGATGATGTTGTCCGACCGTCCGACCTTCGCCTGCCGCCTGGCGCTTCCCATGGCATGGGAGAGCCTCGACCGCGAGCCGCCGGCCGCCGACCGCGAAGCGACCGCGTGGTCGAACGCCGGCATCGTCCATTTCCTCCTGCACGAGATCGATCTCAATGCCTCGCTGCGGGCGCCCGAGGAACGCCTCGCCGAGGCGCTGGCGCCGATCCACACCAAGCTGGAGATGATCATCGAGGTGCTCGGCCGCCTCGCCTATCGCGACCTCGCCCTGCCGCCGCCGCGCGAGATCGAGCTCTCCGCCGACCGCATCGCCTGGCGCGCGACGACCCCGCTCCCGGTCGGGGGCTGGCTGGGCATCAAGCTCTACTTCCACGCGACCTTTCTCGAACCCATCGTGCTCTATGCCCGGGTCGCCTTTTGCGGCGGCCCCGAGGACGACGGCGGCTGCGCCGTCCAGGCCGAGCTCGACGAGATGACCGAGGCGACGAGCGAGGCTTTTGCCCGGCTCGCCTTCCTCGCTCAGCGGCGCCAGCGCGCCGAGCGGCCCCCCGCCACCACAGCAAAGGCGATGACGTGATCGAAGCTCTTTCCGCCCTGGCGCAGACGCTCGCCGATCTGCAATCGGCGGCCGCCGGCGCCACCGCTCCGTCACCCGCGACCGACGGGGCCGTCCCCGGGGCCGGGGATGCCGCGGCAACCTCGTTCTCGGCCACGCTGAAGGGGGCGCTCGACAAGCTCGACGGGGCGATCGGCTCGGCCGACGCCGCCGCCAAATCCTTCGCGGCCGGCAATCGCGACATCCCGCTCAGCGACGTCATGGTCTCGCTGGAACAGGCCAATTTGTCGATGCAGATGGCGGCGAATGTCCGCGACAAGGTCGTCGCGGCCTATTCCAACGTCATGAACATGCAAGTCTAGCGGGGCCTAGGGGTCGCAAGTGGGCGCGCTTGCAAACTTCATCCAGGGAAACTTGCCGGCGGCGGTGACCGCCCGGCTGGGTCCGCTGCTCGCGCGCGGGCCGGCGGCCGGGATGGCGGCCGCGGCGGTGGGCCTGGCGGTGCTCGCCGTCATCGTCCTGTGGTCGTGGAGCTCGGGATATTCGGTGCTTTATGCCGGGCTCTCCGGCGAGGAAGGCGGCCGCACCCTGGCCGAGCTGCAGAAGCTCAACATCTCCTACAAGATCACCGAGGGCGGGCGCGTCATCATGGTGCCGAGCGGCGAGGTCGGCCGCGCCCGGCTCCAGCTCGCCGCCCGCGGCGTGCCCAAATCCGACAGCAACGAATGGGCGGTGCTCGACAACGAAAGCCTCGGGGTCAGCCCCTTTGTCGAGCAGGTGCATTACGTCCGCGGGGTCGAGAGCGCGCTGTCCAAGACGGTGCGCGAGGTCGACGGCGTCGTCTCCGCCAAGGTCAGCCTGGCGATGCCGAAGGAGACCGATTTTCTCGGCAACAGCCCGAAGCCGAGCGCTTCGGTGCTGCTGCGGCTGCGGCCCGGCGTCGAGCTTTCGAGAGCGCAGGTCGACGGCATCGTCGGCCTGGTGGCCTCCAGCGTGCCGGGCCTCGCGCGCGAAAACGTCACGATCGTCGACCAGACCGGCCGCGCCCTCAGCGCCAGCGGCAAGGACGGCCTCCAGCAGGCGCCGCAGCAGCTGGAGCTGTCGCGGGCGATCACCCACCGCTACGAGACGACGATCACCGACCTGTTGGCGCCGGTGCTCGGCCGCGGCAATTTCCGGGTTTCGGCCGACGCCGATATCGACTTCTCGCAGTCGAAGGAAAGCCTCGTCAAATACGGCACGAGCCACGTGCTGAGCCAGGACGAGACGACGCATACGCGCACCGGCGACGGCGACGCGAATGTCGGCATCCCCGGCGCCCTGTCGAACCGGCGGCCCGACAACCCGGTCACGACACCGGCCCCGGCTCCGCAGACGCCGCCCGCCCAGGACGCAAACGGCGACCAGGCGGCCCCTCCCAAGCCGGCGCCGCCGCCGCAGCCGGCGGGATCGAGCGACAGCCACAAGACGACGAATTACGACATCGACCGCACCGTCCAGTACTTCGAGCATCCGTCATGGACGCTGAAGGCGATCAGCGTCGCGGTGCTCGTCAACAACGCCTCGGGCAAGCCGATCCCGGCCGAGCGCATGGACGCGGTCAAGAAGCTGGCGGCCTCGGCGATCGGGGCCGGGCAGAACCCGCACATCACGGTCGTCGATCTGCCGTTCGAGGACATGACCGCCGCCGCGACCGTGCCGGGGACAGCGTGGTGGAACGAGCCCTGGATGGCGGGGATCGAGCAGAACGCCCTGCTCGCGCTCGCCGGGCTGCTGGCGCTGTTCGGCGGCGTCCTGCCGCTGCTGCGGCGGGTGACCGCGAGCGGGTTGCGGATGCAGCCTGCCCCGGCGCGGGCCGCGGCCTCCGGGGGCGGGGCGGCGCCGAGAGCCGCGGCCGTCGCGGGCGGCGGTCCGGCCGGGGGGAGCGGGCGCATGACCAATCTGTCGGAGCCGGCCGCCAAGATTCTCGCGGCCGCGCAGGACGTGTTCAGCATCGAGGCCGAAACCGTGCAGACGCTGGTCAACAACGACCCGGCGCGCACGGCGCAGGTCATAAGAGGGTGGATGGCTGGTGACCGAAACAGTCTCAAACAAGCGAGTTAGCCTCACGGAAATGGAGAAGTCGGCGGTCGTCATGATGTCGATCGGCGACGACGCCGCGGCGCAGGTGATGAAGTTTCTGTCGCAACTGGAGATCAACCAGCTCTCGGTGGCGATGGCGCGCATCTCCAACGTGTCGAAGGGCGCGGTCACCTCGGTCTACCAGGAATTCATCGATCTGATGCTGCAGGAGACCTCGATCGGCATCGGCTCGGAATCCTACATCCGCGACGTGCTGGAAAAGGCGCTCGGCACCGAGAAGGCCGAGCGGCTCGTGGCCCGCCTGCGCCAGGGCGACTATTTCGCCGGCATCGAGGCGATCCAGTGGCAGGACCCGCGCGTCCTCGCCGAGATGATCAAGCTCGAGCACCCGCAGATCGTGGCGATGATCTTCGCCTATCTCGAGCCGGAGCAGCTCGACGCGCTGATCCGCTACCTGCCGGAGGAGCTGGTCGAGCAGGTGATCCCCCGCCTGGCGACGCTCGACTCGATCCCGCCCGCCGCGATCCGCGAGCTCAACGAGTCGATCGAGGCCCTGCTCGCCGGCGAGGCGCAGCAGGCCCGCGTCAATGTCGGCGGCGTCGGCATCGCCGCGAAAATCCTCAACCGCATCGACAACAAGCGGGTCGAGGGCATCCTCAAGCAGATCAGCACCGTCGACGCGGAGCTGGCGCAGCGCATCGAGCACAGCATGTTCGTGTTCGAGGATCTGATCCATGTCGACGACCGCAACTTCCAGGTGCTGCTGCGCTCGGTCGACCAGAAGCTGCTGGTCTCGGCGCTGAAGGGCGCCGACCCGACCCTGCAAAACAAGGTTCTGAGCAACCTCTCGCAACGTGCCGCCGAGACGCTGCGCGACGATATCGGCGCCCGCGGGCCGATGCGGGTCAGCGAGGTCGAGGCGGCCAAGCGCGAGATCGTCGCGACCGCGCAACGCCTCGAACGCGAGGGCGCGATCATCCTGCGCGCCGACCCGGGCGAGGTCGTGTCCTAGCATGTCCTCGGTTCGCATCCATCACGCCAAGGGCGCCGCCGACCCGTCGCTCCGCGCCAATGCCGGCAAGCGGGCGGCGGATGCGGGGGAGGGGGCCGACAGCTTCGCCACCGCCCTCGGCGCGGCGACCCCGCCCGGCCCGCAATCCGCCGCCGATCCGGCGACAGGGGACGGCACCCCCGGGATGCCGGCGGCCTGCGTCGGCGCGAAGGCGAAATTCGCGGGCTCGATCGGGCGCTCGCCCGATAAGGGCAGCTCCGACGCCTTGCCTGAGGCGGATCGCGATGTCGCCGCCCGTGGCGGCGGTGCGGTGGACCTTGCCGCCGGGCTCACGGCTGCGCCGGCCGGACCCGGCGAGGCGAAGGCGAAGACGCCGTCAAAGGACGGCGCCGCAGCGGCCGTGGCGGCGGCGGCCGCGATGGCGGTCGCGCTACCCGCCACCCCCGCGCCGGCCCCAGCCTCGGCCGCGGTCCCGGCCCCGGCACCCGCCGAAACGAGGCGGGCCGCGGCAGCCGAGCCGGTCTCCGTCTCGTCGGGGTTGCCCCGCGATGCGGGGCCCCGGTCGGTCTCGCCCGGCCAGCCGGCCGCGCCCGCTCCGGGCGTTCCGGGATCGACGAGGCTTACGACCGATGCCGCGGCGGCCACGGCTTCCGTCCCGGCGGTCTTACCGGAACTCGTCGCCGCGACCGGGGCGACGGCGAGCTCCGCGCCCCCTGCTCTCGGTCAGCCCGTCGCGAACGAGACGGCCTCCTTGTCGGCGGCTCCCGCGGCTGTCTCCGCCGAATTTCCGCAGCCTCATGCCTCGGTCCCGACGCCGGCGACCGCCGTGCCGGTGTCGCTGGTTGCACCGGTGGCCGATGCCGTCGCGGACAACGCGGGCTCGGCCGGTTCC
>DASUIE010000132.1:0-2365 GCA_036273175.1 Allostellaceae bacterium | reverse complement strand
AGCGCTGACTACTCCGGCGGGCAGGACAACGTCGCCTGGACCTGGCTTTGCAGGAGCGAGTCGAACGGACGGTTGGCGCAATTCCGGTTGTACGCGTTGACCCGGTCGTTATAGCGCTGCACCGCGGCGGTCACGTCGGCGACGATCGCGCCGTTGGAGCGGCGGAACAGCGCGTCGCGCTGCTCGAGCTTTTGGCGGAATTGGGCGACGGCCTGCGGGTCGTTGACGTTGAGCGCGCCCCGCTCGCGTTCGAGTTCGGCATCGGCGCGCTTCAGCTGATCGTTGACCTGGTCGAGCCCATTGCGCTTGGCGGTCATCTCGGCCGAGGCCCGTTCCATCGACCGCTGCATGCACAAGCACTCGCGGATCGCCGCCGCCTCGGGGCCGGCCGGCGGAGGGGGAGGCGGCGACTGGGCCTGCGACGCCGCAGACAGCAGACAAACAGCGACAAACGCAACGCTAGCAACCGGTCGCATGAACCCTCTCAACGCGCCATCAAAACGGGGATTTTCGATTCCATGATCATATGGCGGGTCGCCCCACCGAAGATCATCTGACGGATGCGGCTTTGCGTGTAGGCGCCCTTGAGCATCAGGTCCGCCCCAGCCGCCATCGCCTCCTTGAGGAACGATTCGCCCTGCGCCTTCTGGCGGCCGACCGCGACGCGCAGGCTGACGTTCAGGCCGTGCCGTTCCAGCGTGCGCGCCAGCTCCTCGCCGGCCGGGCCCGGCTCGGGCATGTGCTGCGCACCGACCGTGACGACGACGACGTGCTTGGCCTGAAGCAGGAACGGCATGCCGAGCGCCACGGTCAGCGCGGTCTCGGTGCTGCCGTTCCAGGCGACCGCGACCGTGTCGCCCATTGTCGGCGGCACCGATTTCGGCACCATCAGCACCGGCCGGCCGCTTTCGAACAGGGCGTCCTCGAGGGTCGCCTCGGCGATCGAAGCGAGCTTTTCCGGCTGCTCGACGAGGATCATGTCGTAGACGCGGCCGGTCATGCCGACGATCGCGTTCTGCCGGCCGTCTTCCTCGCGCCAGGAGGCGCTGGGGCCGGTATGGCCCGGCGGCAGGCCCCCGACCGGCACATTGTTGGCGTTCATGAACTCGCGGAACAGGCGCCGCGCCTGGTCCCGCCGCTCGTGCCCCTCGCGCTCGAGGGTGCGATCGACCTCGGACGAGATCGAGAACCCCATCTCGCCGCCGAAGACCACGGCGTACTCCGTGGTCAGGCTGTGCAGCCCGACAATGTGGCTGTTGAAACGGCGGGCCGAGATCATGGCGGCTTCCAGCACCGGCCCCGCCGTGCCGTCGCCGATGACCGCGAGCAGGTTTTTCAGCATCACGCCTCCGGGCTTTGAGACTTGCGCCGGGGACACCCCGTCGGGCGCCCTGTGTCCCATCATACCCGACCCTTTCGCCTTTCGCGAGAGTGCCCCGCCGCCGCGGCCGCAACTTCGGCTTTGGCCAACCGGACGCCCCCGACTAAACTGCCTAACACCCGAACGCGAAGAGATATCCATCCGATGAACGCAATTTCTCGGCGCTCGATGCTCGGTGCGACGCTCGCCGCCCTGGCCGCCCCCCGAATCGGACGGGCGGCCGGGCTCGACACGGTCAATTTCGGCACCGATTGGAAGGCCGAGGCCGAGCACGGAGGCTACTACCAGGCGATCGCCACCGGCATCTACGAAAAGCGCGGGCTCAAGGTGAACCTGCGAGCGGGCGGCCCCTCGGTCAACCATGCCCAGCTTTTGGCGGCCGGCGTTCTCGATTTCAACGTCGCGTCGAATTCGTTCCTGCCGCTCAACTACGTCAACCAGAACATCCCGATGGTCGCGGTCGCGGCGCTGTTCCAGAAGGACCCGTCGGTGCTGATCGCCCATCCCGGCGTCGGCAACGACAGCTTTGAGGCGCTGAAGGGCAAGCCGATCATGATCGGTTCCGACACAAGGGTCGGATGGTGGCTCTTCCTCAAGGAGAAATTCGGCTACACCGACGACCAGATCCGCCCCTACAATTTCAACACCGCGCCGTTCCTCGCCGACAAGAAGGCGGTGCAGCAAGGCTATCTGACCAGCGAGCCGTTCACGATCGAGAAGGAGGGGGTGAAGCCTGTCGTGCTGCTGCTCGCCGACGCCGGCTATTCGAGCTATGGCTCGCTGATCGCGACCTCGCAAAAGCTGGTCACCGAGAAGACCGATCTGGTGCAGCGCTTCGTCGATGCCAGCATCGAGGGCTGGTACAGCTACCTCAACGGCGACCCAGCCCCCGGAAACGCCCTTATCAAGAAAGACAATCCCGAGATGACCGACCCTCTGATCGCGTACGGGGTCGAGCAGATCAAGCGGCACGGCATCGTCGAT
>DASUIE010000131.1:0-6042 GCA_036273175.1 Allostellaceae bacterium | reverse complement strand
GCGATGCCTTCGCGCCGGTCCTCGGTCGGGACCATGCGGTTATAGGCCTCGATCTCCAGCATCATGCCGCTGGCGAGGTCCATCTGCAGCCCGTAATGGATCGACTGCTTGGCCTGGCGCACCGAAATCGGTGCATTGTCGGCGATGCGGCGGGCCGTTTCCATGACCTCGTCGAGCAGCTTGTCGGCGGCGCAGAGGCGGTTGACCATGCCCCACTCGAAGGCCTCCCGGGCCGAAAACGGGCGGGCGCTGAGGATCAGCTCCTTGGCCCGGCGCTCGCCGACCGCGCGCGGCAGGTTCTGCGTGCCGCCGGCGCCCGGCATGATGCCGAGCGAGACCTCGGTCAGCGCGAAGCGGGCATTTTCGGCGGCGTAGATGAAGTCGCAGCACAGTGCGATCTCGCAGCCTCCCGCAAAGGCGGCGCCGTTGATCGCGCCGATCACCGGCACCGGACAGGCGATCAGCGCCCGCACCATGCGCTCGAAGAGGAGGTGCTGGGCCTGCCAGGTCTCGTCGGTCATGCCCTGGCGTTCCTTGAGGTCGCCGCCGGCGCAGAAGATCTTGTCGCCGGCGCCGGTCAGCACGATGCAGCGATATTGCAGCGGGTCGGCGTTGATGGCGTCGAACAGGGCGAGCAGGTCGCGTCCCATCTGCGTGTTCATCGCGTTCGCGGATTGCGGGCGGTTCAGCGTGACCAGGACGAGCCCCTCGCCGCGGTCCTCGACCAGGATGGTTTCGTAGCTGCCCGGCATCCCGCGCTCCCTCACGCCGCCCGCAAGCCGAGCAGCCGCTCCATCGGCTCGAAATCGCGATCGGAGTGTAGCAGCGAATGGCCGCGTTCGATGCAGAACGTGGCGATGATCAGGTCGATCGTTTTTCGGATGGTAATTCCGCGCCCGCGCAGATGCCGGTAGTGCGCGGCTGCCCTGACCGCGAGCTCGGGATCGCAGAGCGGGACGATCTCGAAGCGCCGGAGCTGCCTCTCGACGAGCCGAGCCTCCGCCTCCGACCGCAGACCCTGCAGTACTTCGCACAGAACGAGATCGCCCACCAGCAGTGGCGTCATCTCGATATAATCGTAGAGGCGCTGGACCGGCGGCGTCGCGACCCGGTTCAGGTGATCGATCCAGACCGAGCTATCGACGAGGATCATCGAAGGAACGACCCTGCCGGCTTTCGTCCAAGTCGCCTTCCCAATGCACCTTTCCGGCAAGGGCTAGAATCTCCTTCTGTTCCTTGACCTGGACGAACATCCGCAATGCCGCGTCCACCGCTTCGCGCTTCGTCTTGAGCTTGCCAAGGCGAAGGGCCTTGCGCATCAGTCTGTCGTCGATGTCTATGTTCGTTCGCATGGCTCGACCGATGTGTATGAATCTCCGATATCGTACACATAATAGGAGCAAAGATGCCCGAGACAAGCAACATCCACACCCGCTGGACCGACGCGCCCGACGCGGTCAGCCTGATCGATGCGCATCACCATCTCTGGGACCTCGGGATGGGCAGGCACCCGAACCTGATGGGCGAGCGGCGGCACGACTTCTTTATGGGCGACGACAGCGCGCTGCGCCGGAACTACCTGCCGCCGGATTATCGGCGCGACGCGGCCGGGCACAACATCTTGACCACCGTGCATTGCGAGGCCGAGTGGGACCGCTCGGACCAGCTCGGCGAGACGCGGTGGGTCAGCGCGATCGCCAAGGAGCATGGCTTCCCCGGCGCGATCGTCGCGCATGCCTGGTTTCACACACCGAACGCCGAGGAGATATTGGCCGCGCAGGCGCACTTCCCGCTGGTGCGCGGCATCCGATCGAAGCCGGTGACCTCGGCGTCGCCGGCGGAAAAAATCGCCGGCCAGCCGGGCACGATGCAGGACCCGGCCTGGCTCGCCGGCTTCGCTCTGCTCGAGAAATACGAGCTGTCGTGGGATTTGCGGGTGCCCTACTGGCATCTTGGCGAGGCGGCCGCGGTGGCGCACGCCTTTCCACGCACCCAGATCGTGCTCAACCACACCGGCTTTCCGTGGGACCGCAGCGAAGAGGGGCTCGCCGCCTGGCGCCGGGGAATGGAGGTGCTGGCGCGCGAACCCAATGTCTGGGTCAAGATTTCCGAGTTCGGGCTCAAGGACCGCGCCTGGGACTACGAGGGCAACCGCCGGGTCGCGCTCGACGCGATTTCGATCTTCGGGATCGAGCGCTCGATGTTCGCCAGCAACTTCCCGGTGGCCGGTTTGCGCATCGGCTACGGGGCGCTCGTCGGGGCGATGAGCCGCATGCTGGAGGACCGCTCGCCGGAGGATCGCGAGCGGTTTTTCTGGCGCAACGCCGCCGCCTTCTACCGGTTGTGATACCCGCCGACGAATCGCTACCTCGGCGCGGGTTATGCCAAGCCCTTGAGGCGATCTTTAGGGGTCGGCACAATATGCTGTAATTGCTCATGGTTCTTCCTTCTATCCGCTAGACCGGGCGGGCGTATTTGGGGCGCTTCGACGGGGCTGTATAGAGTGGCCGCCTGACGTAGCTTCCCGTCGGGGTTTTCTTCGTGTCATCCCCCCTGTTGGTCATCGTCGACAGCAGCGTTACCAATCTCAAAATCCTCGAAAGATTGGCAAGCTCGCTGGCGGACGGAACAGAGGCCAGAACCTTTCGCTCGCCGGCGGGGGCGCTCGAATTTTGCCGCGAGCGGCGCCCCGATCTGGTCGCGGTCGCCGGCGACACCGGGGAGGGCGAGGCCGCCGAGTTCATCGCAAGGCTCCAGGCGCTCCCCGGCTGCTTCGATATCCCGGCCGTCGTCATCGCCCCTTACGAAGACCGCGACTGCATCGACCGCGCCCTGGCCGCCGGCGCCGCCGACCACCTGCTGAGCCCGGTCGACCATCACGAATTCCGCACCCGCATCGGCAATCTGCTGCGCTATCGCCGCCGTCCCGAGCCGCCGGCCGACGACGGCATACGGCGCCCCGGACTTTCGGAAGCGAACGAGCGGCTCTTACGCGTGCTCGACGCCGTCCCGGCGATGGTTTGCGCGACCGGTGCGGACGGACGGTACCTGTTCGTCAACCAGCACTTCGCCGAGTTCATCGGGCGGCGGGCGAAGCAGCTGGTCGGCCGGCGCCCGGCGGAGGCGCATGACGACGCGCTTGCCCGGCTGATCGCCGAGGACGATGCCAAGCTTCTCGCCGGCACGATCCGTCCCGGCGTGTCGGAGGACGAGATTGCCGCGCCGGACGGGCGGCATCGCGTGTTGCTGGCCACGAAGTCGCTGCTTCGCGGCGGCGACGGCGACGAGCCGATGGCGGTGACCGTGCTGCACGACATCACCGAGCGCAAGCACGCCGAGCACGAGCAGGCCCACGCGAAAGACCAGGCCGAGCTCGCCAACCGCAGCAAGACCGAGTTCCTGGCGACGATGAGCCATGAGCTGCGCACGCCGCTGAACGCCATCATCGGCTTCTCGCAGGTCATGGCCGGCGAGATGCTGGGGCCGATCTCGACGCAGAAATATGTCGGCTACGCGCGCGATGTGCTGGCCAGCGCCGAGCACCTGCTCGGCATCATCAACGACATCCTCGACGTGTCGAAGCTCGAGGCCCACCGGCTCGAACTGACCGAGGAGACGATCGAGGTCGCCAAGCTGGTCGAGGATGTGCTGCGGCTGGTCGAGGCCAAGGCGCGCGCCAGCGATATCCGCATCGACCTGCGCAGCGAGGGGACGATCCCGCGGCTGATCGGCGATCCGCGCAAAATCAAGCAGATCGTGCTCAATCTGTTGACCAACGCGGTGAAGTTCAGCCATCCGGGCGGCGACATCGAAATCGTCGTGCGGGTAAAGGGCGGCGCCATCGCGATCGCGGTGACCGATCATGGTATCGGCATGGACGCCCAGGAATTGGCCGTCGCCTCGACCCGGTTCGGACAGGTTGCGAGCTCGCTCAGCCGGCGTCACGCCGGGACCGGGCTCGGCCTGCCGCTGGCGATCGGGCTGACCGAATTGCACGGCGGCACCTTGACGATCGACAGCGTCAAGGGCAGCGGCACCACCGTCACCATCGCCTTTCCGCCCGACCGTTCGGAGGCGCCGCCGATCGCGGCGCTGGCCGAAATCGGCGGATATGGCTTGCGGCGCTAGGAAGCCCGGTTGGTCGCCATAGCGGGCCGCCTGGCGCGGCAAAGGCACCGGCGGCTGAGGCCGGCGCCATTCTCGGCGTCGGCACGCGCGGTCGACGCGGAGTTCGAGCCGGCGCCGTCCCGGCCGATCGATCTCGCCGTGTCGCTGAGCCTCGTGGCGGCCGGAATCCTGCCGCCGGTGGCCCTTGTCGCCCTGCCCGGACTCGTCGCGCTGATCGGGCCGCTGCCGACCGCCGCGTCGCTGATCGGTGCATTCCTGCTGGCCCCGGCGGCGGTCGGGCTGACGGTCGCGCTGGTCGGGATGGAGCGCGTGCGGGCGCGGTTTCGGGCTCGCGCCGATAATGACCACGAGCACGCGATCCTGCGCATTCTGGCTCAGGCGCTGCTGCTGGCTTACGCGTTCGGGCTCGCCGCGATGGGCGCGGAGGCCGCCGTGCCGTGCCTGCCGATCGGCATTGTCGGGCTGGCGCTCGGGTGGAGCCTTCTGCTGCACCTCGTCCTGAGCCCGGCGCCGTCGGCGCTCCGCCGCGGCGCGGCGATCGTCGGCGACGTCGCTCTGCTCTCCGCCTTCCTGCATTTCGGCGGGGCGGAGACTGCGTTTCTGTACCCGGTCTACCTGGCTGCGATCTTTTATGCCGGGCTGCGGCTCGATAGCCGCGCGCTGGTCACGGCGGCGATCGCGAGTGTCGCGGGCTTCGCCGCGGTTGCCGTCACCACGCCGTTCTGGCAGGCGCAAGCCGGTCTCTCGGCCGGGCTGATCGCGGTGCTGGCGGCGTTGCCGGGTGGGGTTGCGCTGCTGACCCGGAACCAGGCCCGGCTGCGCGACGAGGCGACGGAGGCGAGCGAGGCGCGAGCCCGCTTCCTGACGGTGATCGGGCGCGGGTTGCGCGGACCCGTCGACGCGATGGCACGCGCGCTGCCGGGCGCCGAGACGGCCGCTTCAGGCAGCGGAGTACCGGCGCGGGCGCTGCTGGCGCAAATCAGCGAGGTGCTCGACCTAGCGGCGATCGAGTCCGGCGAGCTGGCGCCGCGAAGCGAGCCGTTCGATCTGCACGCGGTCGTCAACGACACGCTGGCGCCGTTGCGCGAGGCCGCCGCGCGGCAAGGCGTAGCGCTGGCCGTGCGCCTCGACCCGCTCGTGCCCTACCGGCTGAGCGGCTGGGCGGCCCAAATCGGGCAAATCCTCAACAGCCTCGCGATCGCGGCGATCGCGGCGAGCGATGGCGGTACTGTCCGGGTCGAGATCGGGGCGGCAGCGCGGTTCGACGCGCTGGTGCCGTTGCGGATGAGCGTGCGCGGCCAGGGCGACGAGAGGGATGACGACGCGTTCGGGCTCGCGGTCGTGCGGCGGCTCGTCGAATTGATGGGCGGGCGGTACGCGGTCGGCCCGGGCGCCCGCTCGGTGACGCTGCCGCTCGCGGTCGACCATAGCGCTGCGCCGATGCCGCTCGACCTCTCGTCGCGGCCGATCCTGCTGGTCACCGAGGACAGCCAATTCGCCGGCGAGCTGGCCGAGCCGCTCAATGCTTGGAACGCCGATACGCGCTGGGTCGGCGGCCTCGACGACGCGCTGATCTATGTCGAGCGGTTCGAGACGCCGCTTGCGCCGATTCTCATTGTCGATGGACGGGTCCGCGTGATCCCGGCGCTCAGCTTTGTCCACCGTGCCGCGCTGGTGCGCGACGATCCGCCCTTCATCCTGTTCGTCGCCGACGGGGCGCAGATCGAGAGCCTGTCGGGCATCGGCGACGGCGAGCTGACGGCACTGCTGCCGGCGCCGCTCACCGACCGGGTCCTCGAAAACGCCCTGCATGCCTTGCCGCTGGAACCCCCGCCGGCCGTGGCCGAACGCACCTCCGCGCCCGAAGCAGCGCCCGAGCACGATGCCGACGACGACCGCGTCACGCCGATCGCC
>DASUIE010000130.1:0-5103 GCA_036273175.1 Allostellaceae bacterium | reverse complement strand
TGCGCAGCGGAAACGTCAGGGTCTTGCCGTCCTCGTCCCAGCTCCAGCTGGTCGCGAGCTCGGGTACGATCCCCTCGGGCGTGTTCTGCAGCTCGTCCTGCTTGAACATGACGAGATTGTTGAACACCGCCGACATCGGCCGGTTGACCGCCACCGTCGACTCTTCGAGCATCGACATGCTCGCAGGGCTGGTGAAATGGCCGATATGCATGATTTTCCCGCTATTTTCGGCGGGGCTGGAGCCGGCGGAAGCGACGACTGCCAGGCCGGCAACCAAAAGCGTTCCAGAAAACCGCTTCATCTCCCTGCTCCTTTATGTGTTGCGGCGCCGCGATCGGGGCGCACGTCGCCGTTTCCGCCGCTTGGCGCGCGGGCGGGCCGACAGCGCGACAAACGGTCCCGTCCCATGGGACGGGACCGGCAGCTCAATAAAGTCCGAGGATGATTCCCGCCAACGCCGCGGATACGGCAGTCCGAGGCCACGGCCGTCCGACCAGTCGCGTCATTTCCGCCTCTCTGTCCCCACGCCAACCGCGGATTTTCCGTCTTGCGTGCCCTATCAGAATAGCATGGCTGCCATGACGTTTCTACAAGGGAGACGCGGCGCCGCGGATGCGTCATCCTCGCCCCGGCTTGGTGCGAGGCGGCACAAATGATCAGCGATCCGGTCGAATTCGAGCTGTTCAAGAACGCGCTGTTCGGGATCGCCGACGAGATGGCGTTGACCGTGTTCCGCACGACCTATTCGGGCGTGCTCAAGGACAACATGGATTATTCGACGGCGCTGTTCGACGGCGACGGCGTCCTCGTCGCGCAGGGGCTGACGCTGCCGGGCCATCTCGGGTCGATGCCGACGGCGATCGCCTCGGTCAAGGAAAGCTTCGCCGGCGGCATCGATCCGGGCGATGTCTTCATCCTCAACGATCCGTTCCGCGGCGGGATGCATCTGCCCGACGTGTTTGTGTTCAAGCCGATCTTCGGCAAAAGCGAGAATGCGGGCGACGCGCCGATCGCCTGGGCCGGCACCGTGTGCCACCACACCGATGTCGGCGGTCGCGTCCCCGGCTCCAACGCGTCGGATTCGACCGAGATCTACCAGGAGGGGCTGCGCATCCCGCCGCTCAAGCTCTACGCGAGCGGCGAGCGCAACGAGACGCTGTTCGCGTTGATCGAGACCAATGTGCGGGTGCCCGTGAAGGTGTTTGGCGACCTGCGCGCCCAGCTCGCCGCCTGCCACATTGCCGAACAGGCGATGATCGATTTGTCAACGCGTTACGGCGCGCGGCTCCCGGAATACATGACCGAGCTGGTCGATTATGCCGAGCGGATGACCCGCGCCGCGATCCGCGAGCTTCCCGACGGCGTCTACGATTTTCTCGACCATATCGACGACGACGGGGTCGATGTCGGCCGGCCGATTCCGCTCAAAGTCACGATCACCAAGAAGGGTGACACGATCCACGCCGACTGGACCGGCTCGTCGCCGCAGGTCAAGGGTGCGATCAACAACACGCTTTCCTACACGAAATCAGCGAGTTACTGCGGCATTCGTTCGATCCTGCCGCAGAACATCCCGACCAATGAGGGAGTCTTCCGCGCGATCACGGTGACCGCGCCGGCCGGGACGATCGCCCATGGGGTGCTGCCGGCGGCCTGCGCGGCGCGCGGCCTCACCGGGTTTCGCATGGTCGACTGCATGTTCGGCGCGCTCGCCAAGATGCTGCCCGATGAGGTCTTCGCCGCGTCGGACGGCGGCAATACCGGAGTTTCCATCGGAGGTTACGACAGCCGCCGCAACCCGTTCATCTATGTGGATTTTACCTGCTGCGCCTGGGGCGCCCGGCCCTATGCGGACGGGCTCGACGGCAACTCGCATATCTACGCCAACATGGCCTCGCAGCCGATCGAGGTGACCGAGACCGAGCAGCCGCTGCAAATTACCGCCTACGAGTTCATCCAGGACGCGATGGGCCCCGGCAAGTTTCGCGGCGGCGCGCCGTTCCGCCGCGAATATAAGCTTTTGGCGGAGGAGGCGATCCTCCAGGTGCGCTCGGACCGGCGCGATTTCCGCCCGTTCGGGCTCTACGGCGGCGGCGCGGGCCGTCCGTCGATGAACTACCTGAACCCCGACCGCGACCCGGCCCCGCTGCCCTCGAAGCTGACGATGACGATGAAGCAGGGCGATTTGTTCCGCCACGAAGTCGCCGGCGCCGGCGGGTGGGGCGACCCGCTCGACCGCGACCCCGCCCTCGTGCTGAAGGACGTCCGCAACGATTTCGTCAGCGAACGCGCGGCGCGGGAGGATTATGGGGTGGCGATCGCCGAGGGGAAAGTGGACGAGGCCGCGACCGCCGAGCTGCGGCGAGAGATGCGCAAGGCGCGGAGCTGGGCCGAGGTGCCGGTTTACAGCTACGGCGACAGACTGGCCGCCGAGTAGCGCATGCCCCAATTCCGCGTCGGCGTCGATATCGGCGGCACCTTTACCGACATCGTCGTGCTCGGCGAGGGCGGGGAGCGGTACACCCGCAAGGTGTCTTCCACCGTCGACGACTACGCGCGGGCCATCGTCGATGGGCTCGCTGGCCTCCTTGGCGAAATCGGCGACGCCCGCATCGTCGAGCTGCTGCATGGCACGACCGTCGCCTCCAACGCGATCCTCGAGCACAAGGGGGCGAAGACCGGCCT
Organism: Allostellaceae bacterium; assembly: GCA_036273175.1. GTDB lineage: Bacteria > Pseudomonadota > Alphaproteobacteria > ATCC43930 > CGMCC-115725 > DATARH01. Next base: position 2,418 of record DASUIE010000130.1, on the reverse strand, counting down.
CATCACGACGCGCGGGTTCCGCGACGTGCTGGAAATCCGCAACCTGCGCATGCCGCGCCTCTACGACATGTCGTGGACGAAGCCCGTACCGCTGGTCGAGCGGCGGCTTCGGGTCGAGGTCGACGAGCGGATCGACGCGCAAGGGCGGATCGACCGGCCGCTCGACGAGGCGAGCGTCGAGCGGGCGGCGCGGTTTCTCGTGGCGGAGGGGGTCGAGGCGGCGGCCGTGTGCCTGCTGCACTCGTACCAGAACCCGGTCCATGAGCAGCGGGTCAAGGAGATCGTCGCCGCGATCGCGCCCGGCCTCACCCTCTGCATCAGCGCCGAGGTGCTGCCGGTCATCAACGAGTACGAGCGCAGCTCGACGACGGTCATCAACGCCTATGTCCGCCCGATCGTCGAGCGCTACCTGACGCGGCTCATCGCCGAGGCCGAGCGCATCGGCATCGACGCGCCGCTGCTCCTGATGCAGTCGAATGGCGGGCTCACCACGGCCAAGGCGGCGGCGGTGACGCCGATGCACATCATCGAGTCGGGGCCGGCGGCGGGCGTCGTCGGGGTGCGTGCGCTGGCGCGGCGGATCGGGGTGGGCAAGGCGATCTCGTTCGACATGGGCGGCACCACGGCCAAGGCCTCGCTGATCGAAAATGGCGAGGTCACCCGCGCGACCGAGTACCAGGTCGGCGCCGGCATCGTGCTCGGCTCGCGCCTCCTGTCGGGCGCCGGGTATTCGCTGAAGGTGCCGGCGATCGACCTCGCCGAGGTGGGAGCAGGCGGCGGCTCGATCCTGTGGATCGACGCCGGCGGCGCGTTGCAGGTCGGGCCGATGAGCGCCGGCGCGGTGCCGGGGCCGGTCTGCTACGGCCAGGGCGGCGCCGAGCCGACCGTGACCGACGCCAACCTTGTCCTCGGCTACCTCAACCCGACCCATCTGGTCGGCGGCGCGCTCAAGATCGACGCGGCGAAGTCGCGGGCGGCGATCGAGAACAGGATCGCCCGGCCGCTCGGCATGAGCGTCGAGGCGGCGGCGCACGGCGCGCATCTGATCGCGGCCTCGAACATGATCCGCGCGCTGAAGGCGGTGTCGAGCGAGCGCGGCCGCGACCCGCGCGAATACGCGCTGGTCGGCTTCGGCGGCAACGGGCCGCTTTTCGCGGCCGGGATGGCGGCGGAAATGGGCATCGGGCGGGTTTTGGTGCCGCCCTCCGCCGGCGTGTTCTCGTCGTTCGGGCTGCTTTACGCCGACCTCGAATACTATTTCACGCAGACCCGAAAGCGGCTGTTGCGGATGGCCGACCCCGCCGATATCGCCGCGGTGCTCGACGCGCTCGAAGGCGAGGCGCGGGCGCGGCTCGGCGAGGACGGGTTCGCCGCCGGCCGCGTCCGCATCCGCCGCGCCGCCAGCCTGCACTACCAGGGCCAATCCTTCGAGCTGCGCGTGCCGATGGCCGACGGCCCGGTTGACGCCGCGGCGCTCGCCGCGCTCGAAGCCGATTTCGGCGCCGAACATGAGCGCACCTACGGCCACCGGGCCGGCGTCGAGGAGCCGGTCGAGCTGGTGAGCCTCGAAGTGATCGGCACCGGCATCCCCGACCGGCCGCGCTCGGCCGCTGCCGCCTCCGCGAGCCTCGCCCCCGACATCGCGATCGCCGCCGCGACCCGCCGCGCCTATTTCGGCCCGCGGCAGGGGTGGCTCGACACGCGCGTCGTCAATCGCAGCGCCTTAGCGGCGCCGCATCCCGGCCCTTGCATCGTCGAGGAATACGACGCGACCTGTCTCGTCCCGCCCGGCTGGACCGCGCGGCTCGACGAGTTCGGGAATATCGAGCTGGCGAATGCTGTTTAGAGGCCGACCAGCGGCGCGAGCCTGGCGTTGATTTCGTCGAGCACGGCGTCTGGCGCCCGCCCGATAATTTCGAGCTTGCGGGCTTCGCGGTCCATGCTCCGCACGTTATCGACGAGAACCACGCCGGATACCGCCAACCCCGGCGGAAGCTTTACTTCGGTCAGCCACCCTCGCTCGCGACTCGTGATTGGGCACACGATGGCCAGGCTGGAGTGCTCATGGAATACTCGGGGGCTCAATACGATGCCCGGCCGGCGGCCACCCTGTTCCCTGCCGGCGTGCGGCGAAAATAGCATCCAGACCAGATCGCCGCGGTCGGGCAACTCCATCAGATCAGCTCTTCGCCCATCGGCCAATCATCTTCCATGAACTCGCTGCGTTCCGGCGTCATGCCGACAACGAGCTCCTCGAGTGTAAACCGGCGCCGGGACGGCGTTACCACGATCCGACCGTCCTCGAATCCTTCGATATCGACCCGAGCTCCCTCCGTGAGCCCTGCACGCGCCGCTACGTCGCGCGGCACCCGCAGACCGAGGCTGTTGCCCCATTTGGTCACACGAAGTTGGACGGGC
>DASUIE010000129.1:0-13662 GCA_036273175.1 Allostellaceae bacterium | reverse complement strand
GTCGAGCGGCCTCGCGTGGAGGCTGAGCTGGAGGCATTCGGCCATGGGCCAGCCGAGCCGGGCGGCTGCCAGCGAAAACGCGCCCGGCGCGGGCACGATCTCGATCTCTTCGCGCGGGAATTGGCGGGCGAGCACGGCGCCGACGCCGTACCACATCGGATCGCCGCTCGCCAACACCGCGACCCGGCGCCCGCGATGCTGGGCGAGAGACCCGACCGAGTCCGCGAACGGCCGCCCCCAGGCAAGACGCTGTTGCGCGCCCGGGGGCACCATCGCCAGATGCCGCTCGCCGCCGGCGAGGATTTCGGCGGTATCGAGGAGCGCGCGCGCCGCGGGCGACAGCCCGGCGAGCCCGTCCTCGCCGATCCCGATCACCGCGAGCCAGCGGGTCACAACGCGTTCACCGCGGCGGCGGCGAGCGCGCTGCCGCCGCGGCGTCCGTACAGCGCGATGTACGGAAGGCCGGATTCGGCGAGGGCGCGCTTCGATTCGGCGGCGCCGACGAACCCGACCGGAAAGCCGAGCACCAGCGCCGGGCGCGGCGACCCGGAAGCGACGATCTCGATCAGGTGGAACAGCGCGGTCGGCGCGTTCCCGATCGCCACGACGGCATCGGCGAGATGGCCTCGCCACAACTCGACCGCGGCGGCGGAACGGGTCGTGCCCAGCTCGGCCGCGAGCGTCCGCGTCTCGGGGTCGCCAAGGGTGCAGATCGCCCTGTCTTTCGCGATTATCCCGGCCCGCACCATCTCGCTGTCGGCGAGGATCGGCGCTCCGCCGGCGAGGGCCCTTTTCCCGGCGCCGACGGCGCCCTGCGACCAGGCGAGGTCGGCGAGGATCGCCGTGTCGCCCGCGGCATGCGCGAGCCGGAGCGCCACCGGATGCAGCTCCTCGGGGAAGCGCGACAGATCGGCCTCGGCGCGGATCAGCGCGAAAGAGCGGCGATAGATCGCCTCGGGGTCGCGAAGGTAGCTCAGGGTCATCGCGGCGCGGTCACCCCCAGTGTCCAGGCCTCTTCGGTCTCGACGACGCGGCGCTGCGCCGGGCTCAGCGACGGGTCGCCGGCAAAAAGGGCGGCAAGCTGCCCGGCGTCGTCCAGCTCGGCGAAAAGCGCGGCGACCGTCCGCACCTGCGCCTGGTCCTTCGGCGGGCCGAGCTCGGGACGCGGCTTCCACCATGACGGCCAGACCTCGGCGAAGACGATGCGCGCGTCATCGGGAAGGCCGAGCCCGGTCTCGAACGGCCAGACCCGCGCGATCGAGGCCCAGCGCGGATCGTGGCGCAGCGCCCGCACGACCGGGATGCCGGTCAGCGCCTGGCTGCCGACCGATCCGGTATAGGCGAGCTTCCAGCATGGCTGGGCGCCGACCATCCAGGTATCGATCAGCCGCTTCTCGGCAAGGCCCTGCGCGGCGTGGCCGTTATGGTGCTTGGGGCCGAGGCAGTCGTCGAGAAACCCGACCGGGCAGCCCCAGAACGGAAACCGTCCGCCAGAGACGCGCCGGTTGAGCTCGGCGCCGACCGCGAAGCGGTTGGTACGGTTTTTCGGCCCGTCTTCGATGAGCCTCGCGATCTCGTCCCATACCGCCCGCCACGGCGTTCCGGCGAGGCCGAGCCTGCCGGCAAATCCCTGCGGGTAGCCGAACGGGAAGTCGAAGCCGAGCAGCACGCGTTCGCCGCGTTCCGTCGCCGCCGCGAGCATCTCCGCCAGCAGCGCCTTGGCGTCGGCGCGCGTCGGCGGGTTGGCGAGGGTCTCGCCGCCGCGGTCCCGGCGGCAGATCCAGATACTGTCGCGGCCTGTTTTCGGCGTGTTCGCCGCGCTCCAGTCGACGATCACGGTGCTGTCGAACATCAGTCGCGGTGATGATGATGATGTCCGTCGACGCCGATGCCGCGGACATGGTGGTGGTGCCCTTCCTGCCGCGCGCCGACCGCGTCGTCGTAGCCGACGATGCGCTCGCGGTACTTGCACAGCTGGCAGTTCATCGCCGGGTCGCCCTGCACCAGCTCCGCGACCCGCTCGGCCAGCGCATCGAGCACCAGCGGATGGTCGCCGAGATAGGCGGCCTTGGCGAAGTCGATCTCGGGATGCTCGGCGGCGACCGCGTCGGTCTCGGCGTAGATGCGCTTGACGAGGACCCCGGTGAACAGGAAATACGGGAACACCACGACCCGCTTGAAGCCGAGGCGCGCCGAGCGCCGCAGCGCCGCCGCGACGCGCGGATGGGCGACGCCGCTGAACGCCGCTTCCGCCCAGGCCAACCCCATCCCCTCCCACAGCATCCGCGCGATTTTGGCGATGTTGGAATTGGCGTCGGGGTCGTTGGTACCGCGTCCGACGACGACCAGCAGCGTCTCGTCGCGGCGGTCCGGCGCCGCCGCCGCGATGCGCTCGGAGGCGGCGTTGAGCAGCTTGGCGTCGATCGCCAGGTCGCGGGCGAGCCGCACCTCGACCCCCGGGTTCGCCGCGGCAAAGCTGTTCATCTCCCACGGCAGGTCGTTCTTGACGTGGCTCGCCGCGAACAGCATCCCCGGGACCGCGTAGATGCGCCTGGCCCCGCGCTCGACCAGCGCCGCCAAGCCGTCGCGGATCACCGGCCGCGCGAATTCGAGGTAGCCGGCGGCGAAATCGTATTCGGCGAGGCGCGGCCGCAAGCCCTCGGCGGCGCGCTCGAACTCGGCGATCGCCTCGGGGTCGCGGCTGCCGTGGCCGCAGAGCATGACGGCGGTGTCGGTCATCGCTTCCCCTTGCGCGTGATCTCGCCGAGAGTGCGCGCATGACCCTGCCGGGATTGCACGATCGGCTGCTGCTGCTGTTTTTCGGCCTCGCCGTCGACGCGGCATTCGGCGATATGGCGACGCTGTTCCGCGTCCTGCCGCACCCGGTGGCGCTCGCCGGCCGCGCCATCGCCGCCTTCGACCGCAAGCTCAACCGGCCCCGCCGGGGCGCCACCGCGCGCCGCATCCGCGGCATCGTCACGGTGCTGGTCCTGGTGCCGGCGGCGGCCGGGATCGGCTGGGTCATCGAACGCCTGTGCCGTACCACGCTGTCCGGGGCGGTCGTCGAGATGCTGCTGATCGCGGTGCTGCTCGCCTGGCGCAGCCTGCACGACCACGTGCTCGCCGTGGCGGTGGCGCTCGGCCGCCATGACATTGCCGGCGGCAGGCAGGCGGTCAGCCATATCGTCGGCCGCAACCCGGCGAGCCTCGATGAATCGGGCGTCGCGCGCGCGGCGATCGAAAGCCTCGCCGAGAATTTCAGCGACGGGGTGGTCGCGCCGGCTTTCTGGTACCTCGCGCTCGGGCTGCCGGGACTTTTCGCCTACAAGATGGCGAACACGCTCGACAGCATGATCGGCCACAAAAGCGAGCGCTACCTCGCCTTCGGGTGGGCGGCGGCGCGGTTCGACGACCTCGCCAACCTGGTGCCGGCGCGGCTGAGCGCGGTGCTGCTGGCGATCGCCGCGCTGTTCGCCCGCGGCGCGCCGGCCGGCCGCGCGCTGGCGGCCATGTTGCGCGACGCACGCCGGCACCGCTCGCCAAACGCCGGCTGGCCCGAGGCGGCGATGGCCGGCGCGCTCGGGCTGTCGCTCGGCGGGCCGCGCCAATACGCCGAGGGCTGGGTCGCCGATGCCTGGCTCGGGAGCGGCAGCGCGCAGGCCACGCCCGAGGACATCATGCGCGGCCTCGGCCTCTATCGCCTCGCGGGGCTGTTCGTCGCCGGGCTGAGCCTCGGGGCTTGGGTGGCGGCGCATCTCAGCGTGCTCGACTGAGCAGCGTATCGAGGTCGAGATGCGCCTCGAGGTGGTCGGCCAGCGCGTCGAGCACCGCCTCGACCCGCGCCTCGTAGGCGCCGCCGTCCGAGGCCCCGCCGAGCCGGGCGAGAAGGGCGGCGCGGAATTCGTCGCCGGCGAAAAGCCCGTGCAGATAAGTGCCGCAGACATTCCCCTCGACCGCGCCGTCATCGCCGGATGCCAGTCTAACCATCGGACGGGAGGCCGGGGTGGTCTCGCCGAGATGCATCTCGTAGCCGCGCACCGGCGCGCCGCTGGCGATGTCGTGCCCCTCGGCCGGGGCCAGCCGCTTGTCGCCGCCGAGCACGGTATCGACGCCGAGCAGGCCCAGCCCGCGCGCCTCGCCCGGCGGGCCTTCCCGGCCCTCGGGATCGGCGATGGTGCGGCCGAGCATCTGGAACCCGCCGCACAAGCCGAGCACCGCTCCGCCTTGCCGGGCATGGGCGAGGATGTCGATGTCCCAACCTTCGCGCCTCAGCGCGGCGAGGTCGGCGAGCGTTGCCTTCGACCCGGGCAGGATGACAAGGGCGGCGTCGCGCGGCAGCGGGGCGCCCGGCCGCACCAGCACCAGCTCGACCCCCGGTTCGGCCTTGAGCGGGTCGAGGTCGTCGAAATTGGCGATGTGCGGCAGCAGCGGAACGGCGATCTTGACGCCGGAGCCGCGCCTATGCGGGCGGGCGAGCGCCATCGAATCTTCCGCCGGCAAGTGCGAGGCGGCCTCGAACCACGGCACGACGCCAAGGCATGCGAGCCCGGTGCGTTCGCCGATCGCCGCGATGCCGCCGTCGAACAGGCTCGCATCGCCGCGAAACTTGTTGATGACATAGCCGGCGAGGCGGGCGCGCTCCGCCTCCGGCAGCAGCGCGACCGTGCCGACGAGCTGGGCGATGACGCCGCCGCGCTCGATGTCGCCGACCAGGACGACCGGCAAATCGGCGGCCGCGGCGAACCCCATATTGGCGATGTCGCCGGCGCGTAGGTTGATTTCGGCCGGGCTGCCGGCGCCTTCGACGAGCACGAGATCGGCGTCCTTGGCGAGCCGGTGGAATGCGGCCAGGACCTTCGGCATCAGGCTTGGCGCCGTTGTCCGATACTCCCGCGCCGTGGCGCTGCCCGCGACCTTGCCGCCTACGACGATTTGCGCCGATCCGCAGGCCTGCGGCTTCAGCAGCACCGGGTTCATGTCGGCGGTCGCGGCGATCCCGCAGGCGCGCGCCTGCAAGGCCTGCGCGCGGCCGATCTCGCCGCCATCCGCGGTGACGGCGGCATTGGTCGACATGTTCTGCGGCTTGAATGGCCGCACCCTGAGCCCGCGCCGGGTAAACGCGCGACACATCCCGGCGACGATCAGCGACTTCCCGACATCCGAGCCGGCGCCCTGGATCATCAGAGCCGAGGCGGTCAAAACTCGATCCCCGCCTGCGCCTTGACCCCGGCGCGGAACGGATGCTTGACCAGCGTCATTTCGGTGACGAGGTCTGCCGCCTCGACCAGCTCCGGCGGGGCGTTGCGGCCGGTGACGATCACGTGGAGGTCGCGCGGCTTGGCCGTGAGCGCGGCGACGACTTCGTCGCGCGGCAGGTAGTCGTAGCGCAGCACGATGTTGAGCTCGTCGAGTAGCACCAGCCGATACGACGGATCGGCGATCATCCCGCGCGCGACCTCCCAGGCGGCGCGGGCGGCGGCGATGTCGCGGGCGCGGTCCTGCGTGTCCCAGGTAAAGCCTTCGCCCATCGCCCGGCAGGTCACGAGGTCGGGGAAGCGCGCCAGCACGTCGCGCTCGCCGGTCTGCCACACGCCCTTGACGAACTGCACGATGCCGACCCGCATGCCGTGGCCGAGGCAGCGCAGCACCATGCCGAACGCCGCGGTCGATTTGCCCTTGCCGGCGCCGGTATGGACGATCAGCAGGCCGCGCTCCTCGGTCTTGGTCGCCAGCATCCGCGCGCGGGCCGCCTGGCGCCGCTGCATGCGGTCGCGGTGAGCCGCGTTGAGCTCGGCTTCGGTCATCGCTTCGCCCAGGTTTCGAGCGCCTCGCGCGGCGAGTTGCGCCGGGGCCGCCAGAGGCCGCGGTCGATCGCCTCGAGGAACCGCCGGCTGATCTCGGCGAGCGCCGGCGCGTTGGCGCGGGCGATAAACTCGCGCACCGCATCGTCGCCGAGATAGGCGTCGTAGAGCGCCTCGAAATGCGTGTCGTCGACCGCGCGCGCGGTGGCGGCGAAGGCGTAAAGGTAATCGACGGTCGCGGCGATCTCGGCCGCGCCCTTGTAGCCGTGCCGCATCACCCCGGCGATCCAGCGCGGATTGGCGGCGCGCCCGCGCACGACCCGCCCGATCTCCTCGCGCAGCGTGCGGATGCGCGGCCGGTCGGGCTGCGAATGGTCGTTGTGATAGACCGCCGGCTCTCGGCCGGACAGGTGCCGCACCGCCAGCGCCAGCCCGCCTTCGAACTGGTAGTAGTCGTCGCTATCGAGGAGATCGTGCTCGCGGTTGTCCTGGTTGTGCAGCACCGCCTCGGCGGCGCCGAGCCGGCGGTCGAGCACGGCGCGCTCGTCATGCCCCTCGCCGCCGGCGCCATAGGCCCAGCGGCTCCAGGCGAGATAGGTCTCGGCGAGATCGCCCTCGCCGTCCCACACGCCTTCGTCGATCGGAACCTGCAGCCCGGCGCCATAGGCTCCCGGCATCGAGCCGAACACACGGTAGAGCGCGCGCCGCTCGCCGCCCATGTCACCGCCGAAAGCCTCGCGGTCGGCGGCGACATGGGCGGCGAGCGGGTTGACGTCCGGCGGCTCGTCGAGCGCGGCGACGGCGCGGACGGCGCTGTCGAAGAGGTCGATGAGCCCGGGAAAGGCGTCGCGGAAAAAGCCGGAAATGCGCAGCGTCACATCCACCCGCGGCCGGTCGAGCACCGAGGCCGGCAGGACCTCGAACCCGGTCACGCGGCCGCTTGCGCTCTCCCACTCCGGGCGCACCCCCATCAGCGCCAGCGCCTGGGCGATATCGTCGCCGCCGGTTCGCATGTTCGCCGTGCCCCAGGCCGACATCGCGATCCGCGCCGGGTAACGGCCGTGTTCCTGGGCGTAGCGCTCGACGACGAGCCCGGCCGAATGCCAGCCGAGCTGCCACGCCGCCGCCGTCGGCACCGCCCGCGTATCGACAGAAAAGAAGTTGCGGCCGGTCGGCAGCACGTCCGGGCGCCCGCGGCTCGGCGCGCCGGAAGGGCCGGGAGCGACCCGCCTGCCGTCGAGCCCGGCGAGGATTGCGGCAGTCTCTGCCGGGCCGCACGCCACGACGGCCGGGCGCAGCACGCGCTCGATCCAGTCGAGGACGGGCTGTGGCGCCGCCGCATCCTCCGGCAGCGCCTGGTCCTCGGGGCTGGGGCCGCGCCGCACCCGGCATAGCGCCAGGAGCAGCGTGTCGAGCCGCTCGCCGGTCGGGCTCTCGCCGAGGATGTGCAGCCCGTCGCGGATTTGCATGTCCTTCAGCTCGCACAGGAAATCGTCGAGCTTCTTCAGCGCGTCGGGGGTCTGATCGGCGGCGGCGATGCCGCAATCGCGAGCGATCCCGGCGGCGCCGGCGCGCTCCAATATCTCGGCGGCGAGCGGGACGATGCGACGCGGATCGCCGCGCGCCGCCTCGTAATACTCGTCGATCAGCCGCTCCAGCTCGGCGAGCGGGCCGTAGGTCCCGGCGCGGGTCAGCGGCGGGGTCAAATGATCGACGATGACCGCTTGGGCGCGGCGCTTGGCCTGGGTGCCCTCGCCGGGGTCGTTGACGATAAACGGGTAGAGATGCGGCAGCGGCCCCAGCACCGCCTCGGGCAGGCATTCCGCCGAGAGCGCGAGCGCCTTTCCCGGCAGCCATTCGAGCGTGCCGTGCTTGCCGAGATCGATGACCGCGTCGGCGCGGAACTCGTCGGCGAGCCAGGCATAGGCGGCGAGGTAGGAATGCGGCGGCACCAGCGCCGGGTCGTGATAGGTCGCCTTGGGGTCGAGGTTGTAGCCGCGCGCCGGCTGGATCAGCACCGCGACATTGCCGCAGCGGAAGCCGGGGATCGCGAAGCGCCCGCAATCGAGCCTGCCCGGCCGGAAGAACGGGTCGCGCTCGGCCGAGCCCCACTGCGCGGCGATGCGCTTCTGCACCGGCATCGGCAGCGCCGCGAACACGGCCGAATAGGTGGCGAAGGACAGGCTCTCGGTATCCAAGGCCTCGGGCCGCGCGTTGCTTGGACCGGCGAGGAGGCGCGCCATCAGCGCCGCGCCGTCCGCGGGCGCGTCCTCGACCCGGTAGCCGGCGTCGTTCAGCGCCTTCAGCAGCCGCGCCGCCGATTCCGGCGTGTCGAGCCCGACCCCGTTGCCGATCCGGCCGTCCTTGTTCGGGTAGTTGGCGAGGATTATAGCGACGCGGCGCTCGCCGGCCGGCTTGGCGCGCAGCCGCGCCCAGTTGCGCGCGAGGTCGGCGACAAAGGCGACGCGGTCGGCGACCGGGCGGTAGCCGATGAGGTCGGCCTCGCTCTCCGGGTCGCGGCCGAGCGGCGCCTTGAACGACACCGCGCGCGACAGGATGCGGCCGTCGATCTCGGGCAGCGCGACGTTCATCGCCAGGTCGCGCGGGGCGAGGCCCCGGGTGCCGTTGCGCCAGGCCTCCTCGCCCCCGCCGGAAAAGACTACCTGCAGCACCGGGCAATCGACGGCGAGCGGGTCGGTGCCGCCCGACGCCGCGACCGAAAAGCCGGTCGCGTTGAGGATCACCGCCGGCGGATGCGCCGCGAACGCCTCCGCGATCAGCGCGGCGGCTTCGCCGTCCTTGAGGCTTTGCACAAAAATCGGCAGCGGCCTGAGCCGCCGCGCCGCCAATGCCCGCACCAGCGCATTGACCGGCTCGGTGTTCCCCGACTGCACTAGCGCCCGGTAGAAGACGAGCGGTACGACGCCGCCCTCGCCCCGCCACTCCGCGGCGATATCGGCGAGGGCGGGAAGGGTCTTCTCGGGCCAGTAATACCCGGCGCGCAGCAGCGGCGCCGGCTCGGCCCAGGTCTCGGGCCCACCGATCAGCGACGCGGCGTAGCGCAGGAAATTCTCCGCGTTCGCCGGCCCGCCCTCGGCGAGGTAGCGCCACAGCCGCTCGCGCGCCGCCGCCGGGACGGTGGAGAGGCGGGCAAGCTCGGGGTCGGGCTTGTCGTCGCCGGGCAGGAGGGCGAGCGGAATGCCGTTGCGGCGGCAGGTCTCGGCGACGCGCTCGACCCCATAGGGCCAGTAGCCGCTGCCGCCGAGCAGCCGGGCGACGACGAGCCGGGCCTTGCCGACCGCCTCCATGTAGAGATCGACCGAGAAATTGTGGCCCAGCCGCATGACCGGCGCGAGACGCAGGCTCGGCGCCCCGGGCAGGCGGGTTTGCGCGGCGGCGAGCAGGGCGATCTCGGTATCGGCGCTGGCGAGCACGACGATCTCGCCCGGCGTCTGGGCGAGATCGACGGCTTCCGATCCGTCGGCGATGGTCCCGGGCTCGGTGGCGAGGAGGTGCATCTAGGCTGCCAGCGCGGCTTCGATGGCGGCGCGGTCGAGCCCTCTCTTGCCGATCACGACGAGCCGCGTCTCGCGCCGCTCGCCGGCGAGCCAGGCGCGGTCGTAGTAATGCTGCACCCGGTCGCCGACCGCCTGCACGACCAGCCGGCGATCGCGTCCCGGCACATCGACGAAACCCTTCATCCGCAAGATGTCGTGCGTGCGGATGATGTCGCCAAGGCGCGCGCGGAACGCGTCCGGGTCGGATACCGGCGCGCGGGCGGCGCAAAAGCTGTCGAAATCGTCGTGGTCGTGCTCGCCTTCGAGCTCGTGCAGCGAGGGGCGGGCCGAGAGGTCGTCCTCGGCCGCCGCGCCGAGGCCGAGCGCCACCGCGACAGGCACCTTGCCGTCGCGCGCGCCGACCAGCCGTACCCCCTGCCGCAATTGCGCGGCGACATCGGCGGTCAAGGCGTCGAGCGCGGTGGGCGCGAGCAGATCGGTCTTGTTGAGGATCACCAGGTCGGCGCAGGAAAGCTGGTCGGCGAAGACCTCGGCGAGCGGGTTGTCGTGGTCGAGCGATGGGTCCGCGGCGCGCTGCCGGGCCACCGCCTCGGGATCGTCGGCAAAGCGGCCGGCGGCGAGGGCGGCGGCGTCGATCACGGTCAGGACCCCGTCGACCGTCGTGCGGGTGCGGATCTCGGGCCAGGCAAAGGCTTCGACCAGCGGCTTCGGCAGCGCGAGGCCCGAGGTTTCGATGACGATGTGGTCGGGCGGGTCGGGCCGCTCGACGAGCCGGCGCAGCGCCGGCAGGAACTCGTCGGCGACGGTGCAGCACAGGCAGCCATTGGCGAGTTCGACGATATCGTCCTCGCTACAGGCTTCGTCGCCGCAGCCGAGCAGCACCTCGCGGTCGATGCCCAGCTCGCCGAACTCGTTGACGACGATGGCGAGCCGGTAGCCGTCGGCTTGCGACAGCAGATGCCGCACCAGGCTGGTCTTGCCGGCGCCGAGAAAGCCGGTGACGATCGTGGCCGGGATGCGCTGCATCTCAGGCGCCTCCCTTCAGCGCCAGCGGCAGACCGGCGGCGACGAAGACGACGCGGTCGGCGAGCGCCGCGACCTCCTGGTTGAGCTGGCCGGCGGCGTCGCGGAAGCGCCGCCCGAGCGCGGTTTCCGGCACCAGCCCGAGCCCAACCTCGTTGGCGACGAGCACGACCGGAGCCTCTGCGTCACGCAGGGCGGCGAGGAGGGCGCCGGTCTCGGCCTCGATGTCGCGCCCGGCCAGCATCGCATTGCTCAGCCACAGCGTCAGGCAATCGACCAGCATCGGCCGGGTCTCGGCGCGGACCGTCTCCGGCAGCGCGAGCGGCGCCTCGACGGTCCGCCAAAACCCGCCGCGCCGCTCGCGGTGCGCGGCGATGCGCGCCGCCATCTCGGCGTCACCGGGTTCGGCGGTGGCGATATAGGCCGCGCTCTCGGCGGCCTCTTCGAGAAGGCGCTCGGCATGGCGGCTTTTGCCCGAGCGGACGCCGCCGAGAACCAGGGTGACAGCAGGAAGCGCAGCCATGATCTCCTCCTCCGCCCGAGGAATCGATGTTGATCCGCGCGATACGGAGGTCTCCTGGCTCGGGATCCTCGCCCTGCGGCGCCTTCCCGGGTCTCCCCAGTGGCGGTTGCCGCGAAGCTAGCCCTTACAGTTGCGGGGGCAGCGCCGGCCTTGCACCGGACTTCCCTGTCGCATCGCGGTCGCGACGCTAGCACGCGGCGTCTCACTGTTGTCGCAATTTCTGCGTAAGGCGTTGCTTGAGGCTCTGCGACAGGAGACGAGCATGAAGATCGAAGGCGGATGTCTATGCGGTCGGGTCCGCTATGCGGGCGAAGCCGACCCGATCTTTGTCGGATTGTGCCACTGCACCCATTGCCAGAAGCACACCGGCAGCGCATTCAGCGGGGTGGTGGCCGTGCCGACGCCGGCGCTGACCGTGACCGGACCGCTCAAATCCTATGTCGATCGCGGCGACAGCGGCGCCGCTTCGAGGCGGTCGTTCTGTGCGGAATGCGGGTCGTCGGTGATGGATGACGCCGACATGATGCCGAATGTGACGATGGTGCTCGTCGGTAGTCTCGACGATCCGAGCTGGTTCAAGCCGCAGATGGAGATCTACACCGACAGCGCCCAGTCTTGGGTTGCGCTCGGCGGCGACCGCCCCCGCTTCGGCAAGATGCCGCCGCGCGGCTAACGGGTCAGCATGCCGGCCGGTTGACGGTCACCACCCGCCAGCCATTGCCAAGCCCGCTATCCTCGATGCGGTCGATGCGGGTGATACCGCAATTCTCCATCGTGAAGGCAAGGCACGATTCCGGGTCGAGCCGCAGCGCCAGTCCGATCGCGGCGCGGATCGTGCCGCCATGCGCGACGGCGACGATGTCGCGCCCGCGATGCTGTTCGGCGAGGCGGTGGATCGCGTGCGAGACGCGGGCCATCAGGTCGACAAAGCTTTCGCCGCCGGGGGCGCGCTCATGCGCCGGGGCGTGCCAGAAGCGATGGAAGACGCCGCCGCGCTGGCTGCGCAATTCCTCGTAGGTGAGACCCTGCCACTCGCCGAAGGCCTGCTCGGCGAGCTCGGGGAGCGCCGGGCAATCCGGGCCGGGGATTTCCGTCGGTCCGGGATGGCCGGCGGCGACGATCGCCCGCGCCGTCTCGTGGGTGCGGCGCAGATTGCTCGCGACCCACGCGGCGCCTTTGGGCAATTGCCGGGCGAGGCCGGTGAAGACATCGGCGTCGCTGCAATCGCAGGGCATGTCCTTCTGCCCATAAATGCGGCCGTCGTGGTTGACCGGCGCATGCCGCACCCACCAGAACCGGGTCGTGACCTGCGCGCCGCTCATGGGCGCGCCGCGACGAGCAGCATGACGATCTCTCCGATTTGCTGGATGGCGCCGAGCACGTCGCCGGTGTAGCCGCCGATCTGGCGCCAGGCAAGCACCGCTATCGCCGCCGCGCCGGCGCCGGCAAGGACCAGCGCGGCGATGCCGCCGGCGGGCCCGAGGCAGCCGATCGCGATCGCGGCGCCGATGGCGGCCGCGGCCAGCGCCGTCGGCTGCCCGGGGCGCCCGGCCGTCGCGCCCAGCCCGTCCTCGCGGGCGGGGTCGAGCAGCGCCATGACCGGAGCGAGAAAGCCGCGCGAGGCGGCGTGCGCGGCGATGAGGGCGAGACCGGCATGGATCGGGTCGCCAATGGCGGAGAGCGCGGCGCAGCGCAGCCCGATGCTAAAGGTAAGGGCGATGACGCCATAGGCGCCGACCCGGCTGTCGCGCATGATCGCGAGCTTCTGCTCGCGGTCGCGGCCGCCGCCCAACCCGTCGGCGGTGTCGGCGAGGCCGTCCTCGTGCAGCGCGCCGGTCAGCGCTACCCCGGCCAGCACCGCGAGCACCGCGGCCGGCAACCCGCCGAGGCCGATCGCACCGGCCGCGAAGAAGACCGCGCCCGCGATAAACCCGGTGCCGGCGCCGACCAGCGGGAATGCCCAGCACGCCCTTGCCACCGCACCGTTTCCCACCGCCGCGACCCCGACCGGCAGCCGCGTCAGCACCGCCGTCGCCAGCAGGAAATCGGCGAAAACGCCCCGCCTTGCGTCCATCTCCTGACCATACCGGGTTTTGTTGCTACACCTAGCCCCGACATCGTAGGAGGGACCATGCCCGAACCCGGCGCCAGCCTCGACGAAATACGGGCGTTGATGGCGCATCTGCCCGGCCCCGATCTCGAGGCCGGCACGGCGGCGGCGCAGCGCGAGGGGCAGTTGACCAAGCCGCCGGGCGCGCTTGGCCGGCTCGAGGAGCTGGCGCGATGGCTGGCGACATGGCAGGGGCGTCACCCGCCAACGCTCGACCATCCGCGCACGGCGGTCTTCGCCGGCAACCACGGCGTCGCCGCGCGTGGCGTCTCGGCGTATCCGGCGGCGGTGACGGCCCAGATGGTGCAGAATTTCGTCGCCGGCGGCGCGGCGGTGAACCAGCTGTGCAAGGTCATCGATGCCGATCTGCGCGTCTACGAGATGAACCTCGACGAGCCGACCGCCGATATCGTCGAGGCGCCGGCGATGAGCGAGGCGGAATGCGCCCGCGCGATCGCCTACGGCATGATGGCGGTGGAACCCGGCCTCGATGCGCTGGCGGTCGGCGAGATGGGCATCGCCAACACAACGGTCGCCGCGGCGTTGTGCCTCGCGCTGTTCGGCGGCGAGGCGGCGGACTGGACCGGCCCCGGCACCGGCGTCGCGGGCGCCGCGCTCGACCGCAAGCGCGCGGTCGTGGCCGCCGCCGTCGCCCGGCACAAGCCGGAAATCGGCGATCCGTTCGAG
>DASUIE010000128.1:0-4835 GCA_036273175.1 Allostellaceae bacterium | reverse complement strand
GACCGCCGCACTGACTCCGCATGGTCGGTGCCGGCATGTGCTGGCCGCGGCGAGCCGGACAGGCATTCGGATGTCATGGCTTTTCAGTTCCCGGTGCAGTATCGGCCGCGCCCGCCAAGGTGATACACATTGCGGCGACACACAACCGGGCTGCGCAGGATGCAACAATTCACCATCGACACAGGCAAGGCCGGTTCCGTCTCCGCCATTCTGATGCAACCGCCGCAGGCGCGCGCCTGCTTTGTCTTTGCCCATGGCGCCGGCGCCGGGATGACGCATCCGTTCATGGCGACGGTGGCGAGCGGCCTCGGCGAACGCGGCGTTGCGACCCTGCGCTATCAATTCGCCTACATGGAAAGGGCCAGCCGGCGGCCCGATCCGCCCGTTGTCGCGCAGGCGACGGTCCGCGCCGCGGTAGCCGAAGCCGGGCGACGCTGTTCCGGATTGCCGCTGATCGCGGGCGGAAAATCGTTCGGCGGTCGCATGACGTCGCAGGCGCAGGCGGCCGCGCCGCTTGCCGGCGTCGTCGGTCTGGCGTTCTTCGGCTTTCCGCTGCACCCGGCCGGCAAGCCGTCCGCCGACCGGGCGGAACACCTCGCAGATATCGATATCCCCTTGCTGTTTCTTCAGGGCAGCCGCGACAGTCTCGCCGAACTGACGCTGCTCGAACCCATGGTCAGCAAGCTGGGCGCGTCCGCTGTTCTGCATCTGGTCGCCGGCGCCGATCACTCCTTCCATGTGCCGGCGCGTTCGGGACGCAATGACGGCGAGGTCATGCGCGAGATTCTGGATGCGTTTGCAGCATGGGTCGGGACGATATTGAAAGGCTAATTGGTTGGATGGGAAGACGAAGCCGGCTCTGCTATCTGGCCTGGAGATGGCGGTATCGGGGTCAAGCCGGATAGAGTCCCTTGTCCCGCGCCTTCCGGATGGCGAGGCCGGCCAGCAGGTCGAGCATCGGCGTCGACAATCCGGCGGCCCGGGCAAACGCCGCCGGCGCCCGCACCAGCACATCGATCTCCATCGCCCGGCCGAGTTCGTAGTCCTGCAGCAGCGACGGCTTGTGCTCGGGCGCCGCGCCGGTTCGAGTGGCGCGGGCGACAGCGGGGTAGCAACTGCGTCCGACCGCCTGTGCCTCATCGAGCAGGCGCGGCACGATCTCGCGCAAGGCCGGATCGTCGCGAACCGCCCGCGCGGTCTGCCCGGTCAACAGACACAGCACCGACATCGACATGTTGGTGAGGAGTTTCGACCATATCGTCTCCCGGATTCGGGCGACCGGCGGCGAGCCGATCAAGGCCGCCCCGAGCGCCGCGCGTAGGTGCCCGATCCGCTCGGAGGCGAGGTCGTCGCGTTCTCCGACCAGCAGCAGATTGCGATCGGGCGACAGGTTCACGACAACTCCGGGCTCGATGACCTCGTTCGACGAAAAGATCACGCCGCCGATGATCCGCGTCGCGGGGATGGCGGCACGCAGCCGGCCGCCGGGATCGAGAAAGCCAAGATCGGGCGGCGGCGGGTGATCGGCAGGAAGTCCGAGGTCGTACCACCAGGGAATCCCGTTCTGCGCGAACACCACCGTGGTGTCGTCACCGAGCAGCGGGCGCAGCCCCGTGACGAGGCTGCTCAGGCCGGTTGCCTTCAGCGTGCTGATGACGACGTCCTGCGGACCCAGCACCGCAGGGTCGCTGGACGCCGTTACCTGGGCTGAAAACGCGTCAGCTCCCGTCCGCAGTGTCAGGCCCCTGGCCCGCACCGCGTCGAGATGCGGCCCACGCATCACGCAGCAGACCTCGTGTCCCGCGCGTGAAAGCCGTACCGCCAGGTGACTGCCGACCGCGCCCGCGCCGAAGATACAGATTCGCATGGGAGGAACGTCCGGTTAGGGGATGGGGATCACCAGTTTCCACGGGCTTGCCGGGTCGTGCAACCCGTCCTGACGCCGACTGTCGCGGGTGCTGCCTTTACATTGCGCGCCGCTTCGACGAGAGAGCTATGCGGGGCATGATGCCCACTCCACATCCGGGGATCCTGACTTGGCTGCCAAGACCATCGAAGAGCCCGCGCGGCGGGTGCCGCTCTATGGCGAATACGAAGTTGCGGTGCTCGGCGGCGGGCCCGCCGGCATTGCCGCCGCGGTGGCTGCCGCGCGTGCCGGGCGCCGCACGCTGTTGATCGAGCGCTATGGCTTCCTCGGCGGCATGGGCACGGCGGCGGGAGTGACCAATTTCTGCGGGCTGCACGCCAATGTCCATGGCGAGATGCATCGGGTGGTGCAGGGCGTCGCTTCCGATCTCCTGGCGCGGATCGACCGGCTCGGCGGGCTCAACGCGCCGCATCTCATTCTCGGCAAGATCCTGGCGCGGGCCTATGACACCGCCGCCTACAAGATCGCCGCCGACGATCTGCTGGCAAGCCACGGTGTCGACATCCTGTTTCATGCGCTCGGCGCCGGCGCGGTGATGCAGGACGAGCGCCGCATCGCCGCGCTGATGGTCGAAACCAAGGCCGGCCGCCAGGCGGTGGTTGCGGAGCTCTTCATCGATTGTTCCGGCGACGGCGATCTCGCGGCCTGGGCCGGCGCACGTTTCGAGGTCGGCGACAACGCCGGCAGCATGCTCTATCCCTCGATGATGTTTCGCCTCAACGGCATCGATCCGGAACGAGCCGGCGAGGCCTGGCGCACCATTCCGGCGCTGATGGAACAGGCCGAGGCGTCGGGCACGCATCGCTTTCCGCGCAAGGCGGCGATCGTGCGGCCGCAGCGCTCGCCCGTCGAATGGCGGGTGAATTTCACCCAACTCGCGCGCAAGGACGGCACCGCCATCAACGGCCTCGAACCCGACGATCTGACGCGCGGCGAGATCGACGGCCGCCGCCAGGCCATCGAGGCCTTCAACTTCCTGCGCACCGTGCCGGGCTTTGAAAACTCCTACATTGTCGACCTGCCGCCGCAACTCGGCATCCGCGAGACGAGGCGCGTGGTCGGCGGCTACATGCTGAGCGGCGACGACGTGCTCGGTTGCGCCGCGTTCGAGGATTCGATCGGCGTCAATGGCTGGCCGATGGAAACCCATGTCGCGGGCGACGTGATCTTCAAATTTCCGCCGATCCCGCAATCGCGCGGCTTCAACGAATTGCCCTATCGCATGCTGGTCCCCGCGACCATCGACAATCTGCTGATGGCCGGCCGCTGCGCCTCGATGACCCATGACGGGCAGTCGGCGGCGCGGGTCTCCGGCGCCTGTTTCGCCATGGGGGAAGCCGCCGGCACGGCCGCCGCGTTGGCGCTGGCCCGCAACACGCTCCCGCGCGACATCGCGGTCGAGAAACTGCAGCAGCAACTCGAGCAGCAGGGCGCCTTCATCGGCGGCGATCAGCCCGTGCCCGAGGGCCTGTAGATCTCCTCTGTCATTCCGCGACGACGCAGACGGAGAGATTTGCGTCCGTGATCCCATCGCCCGATGGCGCCGGGGCCGCATGCAATCCTGCCGGTTGACCGCGCCGTCCGCGACCGGCACGGTGGCGGCCGCTTCCCGCCGGTAACCGACTTCTCCCCTAAATGATCAGCACCGCGACGCTCTGGATCCCCTTCACCGTCACCGCGGCGCTCGGCCAGGTCGCGCGCAACGCGATGCAGCGGCAATTGACCGGGCCGCTCGGCACCTGGGGCGCGACCAATATCCGCTTCCTGTTCGGTTTTCCGTTCTCGCTGGTGTTCTTCGCCATCGTCATCGCGGCGACCGGCGATCATCTGCCGTGGCCGAATGCGGCATTCTGGCCGTGGCTGCTGCTCGGCGCGCTGAGCCAGATCGTCGCCACCGGACTGATGCTGGTCGCCATGAACGACCGCTCCTTCGTGGTGACGACCGCCTATCTGAAGACCGAGGCGATCCAGACCGCGATCTTCGGCTTTGTATTCCTCGGCGACCATTTGACGGTTCTCAAGGTGATCGCGATTCTGATCGCCACGGTCGGCGTGATCGTTACCGCGTTGCGGCCGGGCGGCGAACGGAATTTCGCCGACCTGAAGCCGACCATCATCGGGCTGGTCGCCGCCGCGGCCTTTGCGCTGTCGGCAATCGGCTTTCGCGGCGCGATCATCACGGTGTCGGGGGTCTCGTTCGTGACCGCGGCGTCCTTTACGCTGGTATTCGGGCTTTTCGTGCAGACCGTGGTGCTGACGATCTATCTGCTGGCGCGCGCGCCCGACGTGCTCGGCAAGATCCTCGGTCTGTGGAAGCCGTCGCTGTTCGCCGGCTTCATGGGCGCGTTCGCCTCGCAGTTCTGGTTCCTGGCCTTCGCGCTCACCGCTGCCGCCAACGTCCGCACCCTGGCGCTGGTCGAGGTGCTGTTCGCGCAAGGCGTAGCCTATTATTCGTTCAAGCAGCCATTGTCGGCGCGAGAACTTTCCGGCATCGGGCTGATCGTGATCGGCGTGGCGCTGCTGGTCGCGGTCTAAAGCCTGCCCCGGTTCTGATTGAATCAGAACCGGGGCTTTAGTTGCGGTCGTCCGGCAGGACCGGCAGCGGCGACACCTCGACGCCCTCGTCGATCAGCGAGCGCGCCTCATCCGGCGAGGCCTCGCCGTAGATCGGACGATGCTCGATATCGCCGTAGTGCATCTTGCGGGCTTCGTTGGCGAAACGCTCGCCGACATTGTCGGCGTTTCTCACGATGTGATCGCGCAGCTCTTTCAGCTTGACGCGCAGCTCGCGCTCCTGCGCCAGCACCAGCGAGGTCGATGCCGGCGCCGGCGCCGGCGCGGCCTCGGCGGCGGGAACCAGGGGGGTGCTGTCGCGGCCCGTCTTGCTGACGATCTGCGGGGCCATGAC
>DASUIE010000127.1:0-6428 GCA_036273175.1 Allostellaceae bacterium | reverse complement strand
GTGCCGCATGTCGATATGGAGCGGCCGGCTTAGCGCTCCGGCGGCAGGATGTCGGGGGCCAGGATTTGGTCGATCAGGTGCTCGCGCCGGATATCGGCCAGATGCGCGCGCTTTTCGTCGGCGGTCAGGCGGGTGCCGATCCCTTGCGTCATCAGCATCACCAGCGAGCGGTCGCTGAGGCCGAGCCAATAGCCGCGGCGGGTCAGCTTGTCGTCGCCGTCGCGGGTGAAGGGGTCTTCCTCGAGGCCGTCGAGCGGCGGGCGGTAGAATTGCGGCATCCGCTTTTGTGTCACGCCGCCGGTGGCGAAGCAATGCCGGCTTGCGTCCCGCGCGGGTGACGGCGCGCGGGATTTCCCCCATGGTCGCGCCGATGGAGCGACGACAGAACTGGCTGATGCTGGCCGGCGCGTTTACCGCGTTCACGATCAGCGCCGGGATCATGCATGCCTATGCGGTGTACCTGATCGCGTTTATCGAGGCCTTCGCCTGGAGCCGCGCCGAGACCTCGGTCGCCTATTCGGTGTCGCAGCTCGTCGCCGGCGGCACCTCGCCGCTGGTCGGCGCCCTGGTAGACCGCCTCGGCCCCCGCCGGCTCTTGTTCATCGGCGGCGCGCTGTTGGTGCTGGGTCTGATCGGCGCCGCGCTTATCAACGCGCTATGGCAAATCATCGCCCTTTACGGCGTGGTGATGACCCTCGGCGCCAATTGCCTCGGCCTCGTCGTCTTCGTGCCGATCCTGTCGCGCCAGTTCGTGCGCCGGCGCGGCATGGCGATCTCGATCGTGCAATCCGCCAACGGCTTCGCCCGCGCGATCTCGGCCCCGGTGATCACCGCCCTCATCGCCGGGATCGGCTGGCGCGTCACCTATCTCGCCCAGGCCGCCTTTATCGCGGCGGCGATCCTGCCGCTCGCCGCGGTCTTCCGGCGCAGCGAGCATGCCGCCTCCGACATGGAGGGCACGCCGCTCGCGCCCGACGCCCCGCCGCTCCCGTTCCACCGCGGCTGGACCCTCGGCGAGGCGATGCGCACGCCGCATTTCTGGTTGCTCTTCGCGGTGTACATGTTCACCGGGCTCGGCAGCTTTTTCGTCTCGCTGCACCAGCTCGCCTTCGCCGTCGATATCGGCTTCGACCCGCTTTACGCCGCCACCGTCCTCGGCATCGGCGCGCTGATGGCGGTGGCCGGCACCGTCGTCACCGGCACCGTCTCCGACTATATCGGCCGCGAGGTCTCGGCGATCCTCGCCTATGCCTTCTCGATCGTCGGGGTGATCTGCGCGCTGTGCATCACCAGCCCCGACCAGCACCTGCTGTTATGGCTGCACGCGTGCTTTTTCGGGCTGACCTGGGGCGCGCGCGGGCCGACGATCACCGCCAAGACCGCCGACCTCTTCCCCGGCCCGCGCCTCGGCACGATCCTCGGCGTCATCACGATCGGCAGCGGCCTCGGCGCCGCGATCGGCTCCTGGGCGGCGGGGTTCATCTTCGACCTGACCCACAGCTACCATTTGGCCTTCTACCTGTCGATCGCGAGCTATCTCGGCGGCTGCATCGCGTTTTGGAGCCTGCGCCGGCCGCCCGCGCGCTAGCAACCGCTCTCACGCCATCGCAGCACCGCCGTGATCAGCCGAGAACCGGCGAGATCGATGGCTTCCTCCTGAGCGTCGGTCTTCAAGGACGTCCGTGTGGCGGCTAGCAGGGCTTCCTGGGCATATACCCACTCATCCGCGGCTTTGAGCACCGCGGCTGCCTCGGCATCGTTCGTCTTCATTGCGCTCCCCCGGCGCCAATCTAGCCATCCGATTTTTCCGGAGCCAGGAGCATGACCGTTCAGACTTTGACCGCGATCAAGGTCCTGTCGGAATTTTCCGGTCATGTTCGGTGTTCTGGCAGGGCGAGGAGATCATATGAGCGACCAGAATGCCGACCGTCCCGTTGGCAGTCGCGGCGTTGGCCCCAATATCGTAGCTCCCGGCATCTGGGAACCGCTTGGAGCGCCGGGACGGGTGCTCACGCCGCAGGAAAGCAGCCGGCTCGCGGTTATTTCGTCGCTAGCCCGCTTTCCCAAAGGGGGGTTGCTCTATTCCAGAGGGGATCGAGCCGACGCCATCTTCAATCTCGTCGGCGGCACGGTGAAAGCGTTCAAAACTCCGCCCGGCGGGGCTTACCATATCGTTGGGTTTTTCTTCGCGGACGATGTCGTCGGATTGGCCGCCAACGGCAAATACGTAAACTCAGCCGAAGCGATTACTAATGTAACCGCCTATCGAATGCCGACAATGGCGCTCGAAGCGCTGCTTCGCAGCGACCCCCTTCTGGAATTCAACGCTATCTGCAAACTTTCTCATGAGCTGGACGAAGCGCAGCGGCACGCCCTTCTCCTGAGTCGAGGCCGCGTATTATCTAAAGTCGGGCTATTCCTCCAAATGCTCGAAAATTCTCAAGCCACAAGAGGCGAAAATACCGAAGAGATTTACTTGCCGATGACGCGTTCGGATATTGCCGCATATATCGGCGCTTCACTTGAAGCAGTGAGTCGTTCGCTCCGGGCTCTCTCCGCACGGGAGGTCCTTGCATTCAGGGACAGGCATCACGTCAAAATCCTCGACCATGCGCGCCTGGAAGCGATCGCTACAGAATACCGGAAGTAAGCGCGCTAGCCCGGCTTGCGGACCAGCGCCTCGACCGTGGCGGCCCGCCCTTCCTCCATGTTGCGGGCCGAGTTGAGCTGCCGCTCCCGCGCCGTCTCGCCCATCAAGAGGTGCACCCCGAGGCGCGGCAGCCCGTCGCGTTCGAGCCGCTCGCGGTTTCGGGTCACCGTCGGCAGCGTCTCGGCCGTGGTGTCGCGGAACGACACGAGCTCGAACCCGGCCGCCTCCAGATCGGCGCGCATCCGATCCACCGGCACCAGAAAGCTCGTCTCGGCGGTCATCGCCCACGGCACGGGATAGCGCACATCGCCTTTCGCCCCCGCGCACAGATTCGACAGCGCCAGCCGCCCGCCCGGCTTCAGCGCGCGGAACGCCTCGCGATACATCCCGAGCTTGTCTTCGATGTTCATCACCACGTTCTGCGAATAGGCGCAGTCGAACGCCGCGTCGGGGACCGGCAGCGCCAGCGCGCTGCCGTCGAGGATCGTCACCCGGCCGGCGAGCCCGGTTGCCTCGATGAGCGCGCGCGCCGCCGCGCAGAACTCCGGCGTCAGATCGACCCCGGTCACCCGGCATCCGCATTTGGCCGCGATCCACCGCGCCGGCCCGCCGATGCCGCTGCCGATGTCGAGGACCGCCTCGTGCGGCTGCGGCTTCAGCGCCGCGACCAGCTCCTCGGTCGCGACGACGCCGCGCCCGTGAAAATGGTCGAGCGGCGCCAGCGCGTCCGGCGTCACGGGCGCATCCGCCCCGTTGACCTCGCGCAGCGCCGCGAGCAGCCGGTCGGCGATGCCGCTCTTGCCGTAGTGCCGTGCGACCCGCGCCTCGTCGACCATCGTGTCCCTCCCGCTTGGCATCCGCATGCTAACCGCCCAGACTGCGCCGAACCACACCCGCGGGAGAACCGGAATGAAGATCGAGCGCATGCAGCCCCCCGGCCTGGACATCCGGATGCAGGAGGGCAAGGCGGCCTATTCGCATGTCGTGACCGTCGCCGGCCCCGGCAAGATGATCTACGTCGCCGGCCAGCTCGCCCGCGACGCCGGCGGCAGCATCGTCGGTCCCGGCGACATGCGCGCGCAGCTCGAACAGACCTTCAAGAATCTCGACGCCTGCCTCAAGGCCGCCGGCGCGACCTGGGCCGATGTGGTCAAGACCAACACCTTCGTCACCGATTACGAGGCCTTCTCGAAGCACCGCGAGGTGCGCATGCGCTATCTCGGCGTCGCCACCCCGACGAGCACGACGATCCAGATCAGCCGCCTCGCCCAGCCCGAGGCGATGGTCGAAATCGAGCTGATCGCGGCGATCGAATAGGCGCCGCTACTTGCCTTCGCGCACCGCCTCGTAGAGCCGCTCGTCGTAGAGCGCGCCGGCGAGCGGGGTGAGCTTGGCGCGGAACGCCTTGGTGTGCTCGGCGACGGAATAGGCGTTGCGCGCGTTGCGGTCGCGCCAGGCCTCGAACAGCGTCATGTGGTTGGCGCGGTTGCCCTGTTGCAGCACGTCGAAAAATTCGTTGCCGTCATCCTTGCGGCCGTCGGCGCACAGCGCCTTGACCAGCTCGATCGCCTGGTCCTTGGCGCTCGGCACGACATCGACATGGGTCAGCACATAAACGACGTTGCGGTCGCCGCCGGGATCGGTCGAGGGCGGGGCGACATCGAGCCCGGTGCTGAGCCGCGGGTCGGGCGGCGCGATCAGGAACGGCCGGAGCTGGTCGACGAGGGCCTGGGCCGCGTTCGCGTGGGCGTCGAGCGCGGCCTTGTCCGTCCACGTCTCGACCGTCGCCAGCCGCCCCGGCCGCCCGTGCTCGTGCAGCGCGACAAACCCGGTATTGCCGGCGGCGCGGCGGGTCTGCCCGGCATAGCGGCGCAGGATGCCCATCGCCTTCGACGAAAAGGCCGGGCCGACCTCCATATAGGTGACGACATAGGCCGGGCCTTCCGCCGCCGGCTGCGGTTGCGCCGGGGCCTGCGCCAGCGCCGGCGCCGCGAAAACCAGGGCCATCACCAAAGCGAGCCGAAACCTCATCGCGTTCCTCCTTGCGGCCGATGGCGTTTGACCGCCTCGGGGTTGGTCGAGTCGGCGCCCATATAGACGCCGCGCTCCCACGAGCGCTTGAGCGGGTCGGCGACGTTTAGCGTCATCCGGCCGATCCGCGAAATCTCGATTTCGACGGTCTCGCCGTCCTGCAAGGCGCCGAGCCCCTCGTGGTTGGTGCCGCAGGCGATCAAATCGCCCGTATTGAGCGTCATCACCGCCGAGGCGAACTCGATCAGCGCCGGCACCCGGTGCTCCATGTCGTCGGTGTTGTAGTTGTGGCGGAGCTGGCCGTCGTTCCAGAAGCGGACATGGAGGTCGTTCGGCTCGGGCACCTCGTCGGCGGTGACGATGCAGGGGCCGATCGGCGCGAAGGTGTCGAAGGACTTGCCGAGCCAGCTCCCGGTCTTCCAGGTGCGCCGCCCCTCGCCGCGCGCCGACACGTCGATGAGGCAGGTGTAGCCGAACACCGCCTTCTTCCAATCCGCCTGCCTGACCAGCTTCGCCGGCCCCTTGACGACCAGCGCGAGCTCGGCCTCGTGCATGAAGATCCACGGCTCGGTGAATTCGGGAAGCCGGATCGTGTCGCCCGGACCGACCACCGCCTCCGGGTTTTTCAGGAACATGTTGAGCGCCCGCGCCTCGCGCTGCGCATGCTCCCAGTAATTGGCGATGCAGCACAGGATTTTGCCGGGCCGCGGCAGCGGCGGGTATAGCCGCACCGCGTCGAGCGGCGCCGCCTTCCCCTCGGCCGCGAGCTTGTCGAGCGCCGGGCGCAGCCGGTCGAACCCGTCGATCAGCCCCTGCATCGTCAGCTGCGGCGTATAGCTCTTCTCGACCGCACCCGAGACATCGACCACCCCGCGCCCGGTCAACACCCCCGGCACCGGCTCCCCGCCCTTGTCGAACAGCACGAGCTTCACGATACCCTCCCCGTCCATGGATATTATCACAATGAGGCAGTGAGGCAGTGAGGTCGAGGTTTCCAGTACCCTCACCGCCTCACTGCCTCATTGTGCTAAATTCGCTCCGCGAACCTTGGGCTCCAGCAGGTGCAGCCATGAGCCAGCCGGCATCCGACGCCTCATTCAGATTCGGCGAAGGCAAGATCAGCGGGTGGATATCGGTCACGCTCGGCGCGCTGAGCGTGCTCGGGGTGCTCTGCTTCCACTACCCCGACTACCTGACGACGCCGCAGCTCCGCGCCGCGTACACGGTCGAGCAGAGGCGTACCCTGCTCGGCGCCGGGATGATCTTCTCGGCGGCGTTCGGCTTTGTCACCTTCGCGCTCAACCGCCACAAATTCATGGGCGCGGCCGGGATCAGCCTGACCCTGCTGGCGCTCTGGGGCGGCGGCGCGGCGGCACAGGTGGGGCCGCGCTACGACGCGCCCGGCTATGTCGGGCTCGACTGGTTCATCCTCGACCTGATGCTGTCGGCGATGATCTTCATCTTTCTCGAAAAGCTGTGGCCGCATATCCGCGAGCAGGCGATCCTGCGCCCCGATTGGTGGCACGATTCGCGCTATTTCCTGCTCAACCACCTGCTGATCGGCGTCTACGCCTTCGCCGCGACGATGACCGCGCCGACCCTGTTTTCCTGGGCGATCAACGCCGACCTCCAGCATGTCGTGTCGTCGCTGCCCTGGGTCGTGCAGTTCTTTATGGCGATCCTTCTCGCCGACCTCGCCGAGTACGCGATCCACCGCACGATGCACGAGGTCAAGTTTCTGTGGCCG
>DASUIE010000126.1:0-7005 GCA_036273175.1 Allostellaceae bacterium | reverse complement strand
CCACGCGCATCGACGCTGGGAGGTCGTCATCGCCGGTAAGCGGATCAAGACCGTCGATGTGCACGCGCACTGCATCGTTCCCGACGCCGCGAAGCTGATCAATCACCCGCTCGAAGCACCCGCGCTGCTTTGGTCGAATGTCGGGGATCGCCTCACGCACATGGACAAGTCGGGGGTCGATGTCGAGGCGCTGAGTATCAACCCCTATTGGTACCGCGCCGAGCGTGACCAGGCCGAGCAGCTGATCAAGATCCAGAACGAGCAGCTTGCCGGGTTCTGCGCCGGCCATCCCGACCGCTTTGTCGGTTTCGCTACGGCGGCGCTGCAATTCCCCGACCTCGCGGCGCAACAGATCGAGCACGCGGTCAAGCATCAGGGCTTTAAGGGCGTCGGCGTCGCCGGCTCATGCGCGGGTCAGGACCTCGCCGATCCGAAATTCCACCCGTTCTGGCAGAAATGCGAGGAGCTGGGCGTGCTGGTCTTCATGCACCCGCTCGGCACCCGCGAACTGGAGCCGAGCGGCCGCCTCGCCGGCAACGGCCTGCTGACCAACACGATCGGCAACCCGCTCGAAACGACGATCGCGCTGTCGCACCTGATTTTCGAGGGCACGCTCGACCGCTTCCCCGGGCTCAAGATCTGCGCCGCGCATGGCGGCGGGTTCCTGCCCTCCTATGCGGCCCGGTCCGACGCGGTGTGCACGACCTTCCCGAACCGGGTCGGGCCGCTGCCGAAGAAAAAGCCGACCGAATACATCCGCGGCGGCCAGCTCCTCTTCGACACGATCATGTTCACCGGCGAGGGGATGCGCCACCTGATCGCCGAGGCCGGGATCGACCAGGTCGTGCTCGGCACCGATTATCCCTTCCCGTGGAACACCAACCCGGTCGACCACATCCTGTCGATCCCCGGCCTCAGCGACGAGGACCGGATCAAGATCCTCGGCGGGACGATGGCGAAGCTGATGGGGCTTTAGCCCCCGAACGTCTCCCTGGCAAACCCGGTCAGCGCGCGCAGGTACTCTTCGCCGCTGGCCGGGAAATGCTCGACGCCGATGCCGAGGCGGTAGCCATGCGCCCGCTCGGCGAAGTCTTCCCTCCCATCGTACTCGTCCAGCCAGCCGCAGATCGCGCGGTATTCGGCATAGGCCGGCGACCCGGTCAGGGCTCGCAGCTCGTCGGCCAGTTTTTGCAAGAGCTTGGCGGCCGTTGCGCTGACCGCGTCTGAGGAATCCTCGCCGAGCTTTTTGATCCGCCAATCGGCGATGCGCTCAAGCTCGACGGCTTCCTCGGGATCGTCCATCGCGGCATGATACGCTGGCGCCGCCGAACGAGGGGAGAGTTCTGATGCCGAAGATCGGATACCTGCTGCCGACCCGCGAGCGGGTGATGAGCGGCGAGCCCGAGACCGGTCCGATGCTCGCCCTCGCCGAACGAGCCGAGGCGCTCGGCTACGACTCGCTGTGGGTCGGCGATTCGATCACCGCCCGGCCGCGTCACGAGCCGATCTCGTTGCTCGCCGCGGTGGCCGCGCGCACCAGGCGGCCCGAGCTGGGCACCGCCGTCCTGCTCCCGGCGCTGCGCAACCCGGTCGTGCTCGCGCACCAGATCGCGACGCTCGACCGGATCAGCGAGGGGCGCTTCATCCTCGGCGTCGGCATCGCCAGCGACGTGCCGAACATCCGCTCCGAGTTCGTGGCTTGCGGCGTCCCGTTCGAAAAGCGGGTCGGCCGGATGCTCGAAGGGCTCAGGCTGATGCGGGCGCTGTGGAGCGGCAAGCCGGTGACGTGGGACGGGTTGTGGAAAATCGATGCCGGGACCGTCGGGCCGACGCCGCATCGTCCCGGCGGCCCGCCGGTCTGGATCGGCGGCATGGTCAAGGCGGCAATCGAGCGGACCGGCAGGTTCTTCGACGGCTGGTTCCCCAACGGGCCGGACGCGCCGTATTGGGCTGAGAACTGGGGCCAGGTGCGGGATTTCGCCCGCCAGGCCGGCCGCGACCCGGCGACGCTGACCGGCGCGATCTACCTGACGCTGACGCTCGACGACGATGCCGACCGCGCCGACCGGCGGATGAACGCCTATCTCGAAAACTACTACGGCCGCCCCGCCGCCGAGATGCGGGCTCGCCAGTCGACCTATGCCGGCCCGGCTTCCGGCGCGGCCGACTACCTCGCCGCCTATGCCGAGGCCGGCGCCAGCCACATCATGCTGCGCTTTGCCGGCGACCATGAGCGGCACCTGGAGGCCGGCGCCCACCTCCGCCAGCGTCTAGGCTGGTAGCCGCACCGACCCGGCATAAAGCTCCTCGCCGAATTCGGGCGCGACATCGGCGGTCATCCGCCGCTCATGCGCGTCGAGATCGGCGAGGAAGAGGTCGCGGCTGATCCGCGCGACGATCGCCGCGATGCCGCGCTTCATGCTCGGCACGTCGCCGACCGGGAAGCCCAAGCTAACGAACCCGGCCGGGTTCTGCACATGGATATCGGCGAGATACGGCGCCGCGCCCGGTGCCTTCTCCAGATATTCGTGGCCGGCGCCGAGATAGGGATGAGCGCCGAGCTCGGCGTCCTCTTCGCCGGGCGGCGGCGCATAGCGGTCGCGCCACAAGAGGATATGCGGCGCGATCTCGACCAGTTCGGGCCGCGCGCCCGGATCGACGAAATAGCCGGTGCCGGCGATGACGAAATCGAAGCGGTATTCGGTCCCCGCCGCGGTCGCGACGATGCGCCCGTCCTCCTCGTGCGCCTCCGTCCACGGCGCCGCCAGGTGCAGGTGGAAATCGGCGAAGGCCGTCGCCCGCGCGATCGCGTCGGCCGGTGCGGTCGAGCCGGCCCGGCGATAGCGGATCGCCTGGTGCCAGCGCACCCGGTCGGGGAGGAACGGATAGTTGTCGTAGGCGCCGGGATAGCCGCGCACCCGGTTGATCGGTATCGAGGCGAGCTTGGGCCGGCGCGCGAACAGCCGCACCGAGCCGGCGCCGTGCTCCAGCGCGACCGCCGCCGCGTCGAAGGCCGAAGCCGCGCCCCCAACCACCCCGACCGCCTTGCCGCGCAGCGCCGCGAAATCGATGTCGTCGCCGGTATGGGCGTAGAGCCGCCGGGGCAGTCTCTCGGCGATGACCGGAGGCACATACGGCCCGCCATTGCCGCCGAACCCGTTGGCGAGGATCACCTTGCGCGCGGTCTCGACCCCCGACGACAGATGCAGGCGAAAACGGCCGCCCGCCGGCTCGATGCGGTCGAGCCTGGTGCCGTAGCGCACCTCGACGGCAAGGAAATGGCGGAACCAGGCGAGATATTCGGCCCAGTCGAGGCGCGGGATGCGCCCGATCGCCTCATAGGCCGCCTGGCCGTGCCGGGCCTCGTACCAGGCCTGAAAGCCGAGCCCCGCCACGCCCATCTCCGGTCCCGGCAGGTTCTTGGCCGTGCGCAGCACATTCATCCGCGCCGCATTGGTCCAGATGCCGGCCGCCGCTTCGCCCGGCGCCTGGTCGATCACCGTGACCCGGCCGATCCCGGCGCGGCGCAGCGCATAGGCGAGCGCGCAGCCGCTCTGCCCGCCGCCGACGATCGCGACATTGTGGTCGATGTCCGGCCGGTCCGGCACCCAGTTCGCCGGGTCGGGGCCGATGAGCCGCAAGGTGGCGTGCGCGTCGCTATCGTAGTCGGCCATGTCGTCCCCCGCCGAGAGTGCGTGCTAAGCTTGCCGCAAATCGGGCGGGAGGCGAAAGATGCGGCCGGTTGTGCAGTTTCGCTCCGACGGGCTTTCCCTGTCGCCGGCCGACTATGCGGCGAAGCTCGCGGAGCTCGCCGCCACCGCCGAGCCCGACGATTATTCGCGCGGCGGGGTCGTCGCCGAGCTCGAAGCGCGGATGGCGGCGCTGCTCGGCAAGGAAGCGGCGGTGTTCATGCCGAGCGGCACCCTCGCCAACCATCTGGCGCTGCGCCTCCTCGCGCGCAACGGCAAGCGCATCCTCGTCCAGGCCGACAGCCACCTCTACAACGACGAGGGCGATTGCGCGCAAATCCTCAGCGGCTTCAACCTCGTGCCGCTGGCGCGCGGCCGGGCGACGCCGAGCCTCGACGAGGTCGCCGCCGAGATTTCCGGCCCGGCCGAAGCCCGCGTGAGGGTGCCGGTCGGCGCGATCTCGATCGAAACGCCGGTGCGGCGGCTCTCGGGCGAAGCGGTCGACATGGCGGAGCTGCGCTGCATCTCGGCCCATGCTCGCGCGCACCGGGTCGGGCTCCATCTCGACGGCGCGCGCCTCCTGATCGAATGCGCCTATACCGGGATCGCACCCGCAGAATACGCCGCGCTTTTCGACACCGTGTATGTCTCGCTCTACAAGTATTTGAACGCGGCGTCGGGGGCGATCCTGGCGGGACCGCGCGATCTACTCGACGAGCTTTACCACGAGCGCCGCATGTTCGGCGGCGGGCTGCCGCATGTGTGGCCTTTCGCGGCGGTCGCGCTGCACTACCTCGACGGGTTCGGCGAACGCTATGCCCGCGCCGTCGCCGCCGCGGACACGCTGATCGACGCGCTGCGCCGGGATAACCGCGTCGAGGTGATCCGTCCGGCCGCCGCCACCAACGTCACCGCGATCCGCACCGACGCGCCCGACCTGCCCAACCGCCTTGCGGACGACGGCATCCTGATCCGCGCCCCGCGCGCTTCCGGCGAATACGCGCTGCACACCAACGAGACAATCCTGCGGCGGCCGATCGGGGAAATCGTCGCCGCCTTCATCGGAGGGCTCGATGGCTAAGAACATCGTTTTCTGCGCCGACGGCACCTGGAACGGCCCCGGCGAAGCGGATACCGACGAGGCCCCAACGGCGAGCAATGTCTTCAAGCTGTTCCTGAAACTCGCCGGCGTCGATGTCGCGGATACGACACGGCTCGCCAACGAGCAAGAACGCTCTCTGACAGTCTCCGGCGAGACCGTGCAGGTCGCGAAATACCTGCACGGTGTCGGCGATTCCAAGAATTTCATTGCCAGGTTGCTGGGGGGCGGCGTCGGCACCGGGCTGATCGCCCGGATCGTGCGTGGCTATACCTTCATCTCACGCAATTACCGGCCAGGCGATCGCATCTATCTCGCGGGGTTCAGCCGCGGCGCGTATACGGCGCGAGCGCTGGCAGGGTTGATCTCGGCCAAGGGGTTGCTGCCGCCGGGTTTGGCCGATCCAAACGATAAGGACGCGTCGTACCGCGCCGGTTCGGCGGTTTGGTACGATTGGCGCCGACAGACCCTCATCGGCAGTCCGTCGCTTGTCCGTCTTCAAGAAATCGTCTTCGACCTACCGCATTTTCTGCAGCATCCGCCCGACGCGGCGACCATGGTGCCCGCGCCAATCGAAGCGGTTGCAGTCTGGGATACCGTCGGCGCGCTCGGGATTCCCGAGTTCACCGATCATTTCGTTGCTGTCGACGCGTTTCAATTCGCCGACACGGCGTTGAGTCTAAACGTTAAATTTGGCCGCCATGCCGTGTCCGTAGACGAGCGGCGCAGCAACTTCACCCCGACTCTCTGGGACGATGACCGGGCACGGATCGTCCAGGTGCTGTTCCCCGGCGGCCATGCCGATGTCGGCGGCGGCTACACCACGAGCAACAACGAAAGCGGACTGTCGGACTGCGCCCTCCAATGGATGACCCGTGAATTGACCGCGCTCGGTGTTCTCTTCGGGTCGCCGCTTATCGCCGAGAACCCAAATCCGCTCGGCACCGGCCACCAGCAATGGCTGAAGCTGCCGTGGGCAGTCTTGCCGCGCGAGCCTCGCACTTTTCCCGACGCACCAAGTCTCCGCATTTCCGAAGCGGTCTTGAAGCGCATCAATGGCGGCCCGGTTTTGGCGAACAATTTGGTTGGCACCCAG
This sequence comes from Allostellaceae bacterium, assembly GCA_036273175.1. Classification (GTDB taxonomy): domain Bacteria; phylum Pseudomonadota; class Alphaproteobacteria; order ATCC43930; family CGMCC-115725; genus DATARH01. Next base: position 1,121 of record DASUIE010000126.1, on the reverse strand, counting down.
GCTGCAGCCTACTTGCCCGCGAATATCTCGACCTACCTAAACGGCCTGGCCGCATCGGCGGTCGCCATTGTTGAGCGATTGGAGGAAACCTGATGAGCGACGAACTGCCGACTGCCGCCCGCGTCTCCGATCCTGGCATCCGCGCCCTCTATCGCCTCGAAAACCGGTGGCAGGCTTGGCTCGATGTCGAGGCGGCGCTCGCCCATGCGCAGGCCGAGCTCGGCATCATCCCCCAGGACGCGGCCGACGCGATCGCCAAGGCGGCGCATTACGAGCTGCTCGACCGCGCCCGGCTCGACGAAGGATTTGCCCGCACCGGTCACACGATCGTGCCGCTGGTGTGGGAGCTTTCGCGCGTCACCGGCGAACCGCATGGCGGCTGGGTGCATTGGGGCGCGACGACGCAGAACATCACCCAGACCGGCGACCTCTTGGTGCTGCGCCAGGCGCACGGCATCTTCTTCAAGCTGATCGGCGAGGCGCTGGCGGCGGCGGCCGATCTCGCCGAGCGCGGTGCCGACATGCCGATCGCCGGACGCACCCACGGCCAGCACGCGCTGCCGGCGACCTTCGGCTACAAGGTCGCGATCTGGATCGACGAGCTGATCCGCCATGTCGAGCGGCTGAAGCAGGCGGCGCCGCGCATCTTCGTCGCGATGCTCGGCGGCGGCGCCGGCACCTTCGCCTCGCTCGGCGAGAACGGGCCACAGGTGCAGGCCGGCATCGGCCGGCGTCTCGGCTTCGGCTCGATGCGGGTGCCGTCGCGCGTGATCCTCGACCACCTCGGCGAGAACATCTGCATCCTCGGCATGCTGGCGGCGAGCTGCGGCCGGATCGGCCGCGAGATCTACACGCTGATGAAGACCGAGTTCGGCGAGGTCGAGGAGCCGGTGCCACCCGGAACGGTCGGCAGCTCGACGATGCCGCAAAAGCGAAATCCCAAGCTGTGCCAGGACATCGTCGCCGCCGCCGCGGAAATCCGCTCCGTCGTGCCGCTCGCGCTCGAGGCGATGCAGACCGAGCACGAGGCCGACCGCACCACCAGCCTGATGATGGACGCCGCGGAGGGCCGCGTCTGCATCCAGATGGGCGACATGCTGAGCCGCCTCGGCGAAATCTTC
>DASUIE010000125.1:0-6255 GCA_036273175.1 Allostellaceae bacterium | reverse complement strand
CTGGTGGTTTCCCGAGACCAACGCGCAGCGCGACCCCCGCGCGACCCGGCTGCGCTCGATCGTGGTCAATTACGCGACGCTGCTGACCTCGCGCGGCTTTATCAGCCAGGTCGTGCTGACCTCGCTCGCGGTCGGCGGCTTTTATGCCTCGCAAACGCTGGCGCCATTCGTGCTGATGGGCCGGCTCGGGCTGTCGAGCCCGGTCTTCGGGCTCGTCACCGCGACATTGATGGCCTCGTACCTGGTCGGCTCGTTGACGACGAACCGGCTGCTGCGCGTCGTGACGATGGCGCGGCTGGTCCTCGCCGGCGCGCTGATGGTGCTGGTCGCGGCGCTCCTGCTGTGCCTCGGCGTGACGATGCTCGGCATCGGCGTCATCGAGATCGTCGCGCCGATGTGCCTGTGGATGCTCGGCTTCGCCTTCATCATGCCGGGCGTGACGACGGCCGCGCTGGCGCTGTTCCCGCGCAACGCCGGCTCGGCGTCGGCGCTGATGGGCAGCTTGCAGATGGGCATGGGGTTTGTCGGCGCCGCGCTCTGCTCGGTATTCGCCGACGCGGCGACGGCGCTCGCCGTGGTCCCGCCGGCGATGGGCGCCCTGGCGGTGCTCGCCTATCTCGGCGCCAACTGGCGCTCGCTAGCCAAAGCTCGCCCTAACCAAAGCTAGGTAGGAGCCCGGCCGCGAAAACGGTCGCTCCGACGCGGCTGACGCCCTTCAACAGGATCGTCGACTTATCGCTCAGGGTGATCAGCGTGTCGCGGCCGCCATTGACCCGGTCCGCCGAACCCGCCGTCGGGGATGGCCGGTCGCCGGTCCTCGGAATATCCGCCTCCTGAAGATCGTCGGTCACGCGCCAATAGTCCCCGTTTGGGCGAATTAACCATAGGTTTCGCCACCTTCGGGTGCAACGCTTTACCGGTTTCAAGTTGTTACCGGATGTGACAGCCGTCAGCCGCGCGCGGTGCGGTCGATGACCCCTTCGCGCCGCAGCGCGTCGATCTCGGCCTCGCTGTAGCCGAGCCGCTCGCGCAGCACTTCCGCCGTGTGCTGGCCCAGCGTCGGGGGCGCGGAAACCGGGCGTTGCTTCGCCCCGGGGAACTTGATCGGCCGGCCGACGACCTTGACCGGCCCGATCGCGGCGTGCTCCGCCTCGACGACCATCTCGCGCGCCAGCGCATGCGGGTGGGCGAGAGCCGCGGTCACGCCGAGCACCGGCGCGTTGGGCACGTCGTATTCGGTGAGCCGCGCCTGCCACTCGGCGGTCGTGCGCGTGCGGGTAACCGCGGCGATCGCCTCGTCGACCTCGTCCCGCCGCTCGCGCCGCAGGGCGGGGCTGGCATAGCGCGGGTCGTTGGTCAGCTCGGGCCGCCCGATGCATTCGCACAGCTTGCCCCAGAACGATTCCGACAGCACCGCGATGATGATCGCCCCGTCCGACGTCGGAAAGCTGCCGTAGGGTACGATGTTCGGGTGGCTCGACCCCATCGTCGGCGGATCCTCGCCGGTGATGAAGGCAAGCTGGGCGAAATAGCCGAGCATGCCGATCAGCCCGTCATGCAGGCTGATATCGATGAGCCGCCCCTTGCCGGTCTGTCCCCGTTCGTGCAGCGCCGCGAGGATCGCGATCGGGCCGAACACCCCGCCGACCATGTCGCCCAGCGGGATGCCGAGCTTGATCCCGCGCTGCCCGCGCTCGCCGTTGATGCTGAGCGCGCCCGACATCGCCTGGGTGACGATGTCGAAGGACGGCTTGTCGCGCAGCGGCCCGGAAAGCCCGAACCCGCTGATCGCGCAGTAGATGAGGCGCGGGTTCAGCGCCGACAGCGCCGCGTAGCCGAGCCCGAGCCGGTCCATGACGCCGGGCCGGTAGTTTTCGACCAGGATATCGCTGTCGGCGGCAAGCCGGCGCAGGATTTCCTTGCCCTTGTCGTGCTGGAGATCGACGACGAGGCTTTTCTTGTTGCGGTTGATGCCGAGGAAATAGTGGCTCTCGCCGTCGAGAAAGGGCGGGAAGCGGCGGGTCTCGTCGCCGCCGCCCGGCGGTTCGATCTTCAGCACCTCGGCCCCGAGGTCGCCGAGATTTTGCGTCGCGAACGGGCCGGCCAGCACGCGCGTCAGGTCGATGACCCGCACGCCCCGCAGCGGGCCGGCCCAACCCTCCCCGCCCGATCGAGACGACACTATTTCGCCGCCGTCACCATGATCTCGACCAGCACCTCCGGCCGCGCCAGATCGGCCCGCACGCAGGCGCGGCAGGGCGGGTTCGCGGGATCGACCCAGTCGTTCCACACCGCGTTCATCTGCGAGAACAGGGCCATGTCCTTGATCCACAGATTGGCGGTCAAGAGGTTCGACTTGTTGGTGCCGGCTTCCTTCAGATAGTGGTCGATCTTGTCGAGGATCTGCCGGGTCTGGCCGGCGACGTCCTGGCTCGTGTCGGAGGCGGTCAGCCCGGCGAGATAGACATTGTCGCCGCGGACGACGGCGCGGCTCATGCGCGGGCCGGGCGGCTGGGTGGTCTCGATGCGGCGGATATCGGCCATTGGGGGTTCCCTCCGTTTATGCGATGGCGCGGGGCAGTTTGGCCCGGCCTCCCGCCGAAGGGAAGGCGTTAGGTTTCGCTCGCCGGCACGAAGCAGAGGATCGAGCCGTCAACCGGCGAGCGGCACACGATCGCGCGGCCTACCGGGTTCGGATGTCCGCGCAGGATGCGCTCGGCCGGCACGCGCACCCATTCCTGGTCGAGCCGCGCCTCGTAACCCCTTTCGACCAGGCGGTACTCGGTCGGCCGGCAATCCGCGATCGAGCAGCAGGAGGCTCCGGTTCCCGGCTGCCGGAGCGACTCGAACCAGCCGTAGAAGGTGGGGTCGGCGTTGTCGGACGGGCGTGCCGCGGCCCCGGCGATCCCGGCGAGCGTCGCGCACAGGAGACAGGCGGTCCGAAAGCGAGCCACATTGGAAAAACATCCGGTGCCGCGGCCCGGTTCCCGACCGTTACTTGTAGTTGACGATGCGCTTGCCGAAGCTGTGGATGCCGTAGGTCACCAGTCTTTCGCCGCCGATGACGCGAAAACCGTGCACGCGCCCGGCGGGGATCGAGATCGTCACCCCCGGCTCCATCTTCACGGTGCCGGCCTCGCCGTCGAGCCACGCCTCTCCCCGCCCCGACAGCACGGTCAGCACCTCGACATACGGGTGCGAGTGCTCGCGCGTCGCATAGCCCGGCTCCGAGGTCTGGATGCCGGTTCGCAGCGGGATGTCCGCCCCGTTGTCGTCGCCGATCAGCGTGCGGTAGGTGGCGCCGCCGGGGAAATCGACGACGGGCCGCTCGTCTTCGTGGATCACGGTCAGCGGGGTGGGCATGGCCTGCCTCCTCGGCATTGCGCGGGAACCGGAAAACGGATGTAAAGTCGCTGCCGCCCGGAATGCAAGACGCCAAGGATTTTGCCGCGATGAAAAACGACGACCGGCCACGCGATTACCGCAAGGACACACTGCTGACCCATACCGGCCGCAACCCGGAGGCCAATTTCGGGGTCGTCAACCCGCCGGTCTACCACGCCTCGACCATCCTCTCGAAAAACATGGCGGAGTGGGAGGCGAAGCGCGAGGCGCCGCCGTTCAGCGGCGTGCGCTACGGCCTGCATGGCACCCCCGGCACCTTCCCGCTCGAGGAGCTGCTGGCGAAAATCGAGGGCGGCTACCGCGCGATGCTGATGTCGTCCGGCCTCGCCGCGGTGACGGCGCCGCTGCAGGCGCTGCTCGGCGCCGGCGACCATTGCCTGATGGTCGACAGCGCCTATGGTCCGGCGCGCAATTTCTGCGAGGGCATCCTCAAGAAATGCGGGGTCGAGACGACCTATTACGACCCGCTCGTCGGCGAGGGCATCGCCAAGCTGATGCGGCCCAACACCAAGGTGGTCTATTGCGAGTCGCCGGGCTCCCTGACCTTCGAGATCCAGGACATCCCGGCAATCGCCGCGGTCGCGCACCGCCACGGCGCCAAGGTGCTGATGGACAACACCTGGGGCACGCCCTACCTGTTCCGCAGCTTCGAGCACGGCGTCGACGTGTCGATCCACGCCGCGACCAAGTACATCTGCGGCCACAGTGACGTGATGCTCGGCGCGGTCATCTGCAACGAGGAGACGTTCCTGCCGGTGCGCAGCGCGACGGCGCAGATCGGCCATTGCGCCGCGCCCGACGATGTCTTCTTCGCCCTGCGCGGCATGCGCACCCTGTCGGCCCGGCTGGAGCGTCACCAGCGCAACGCGCTCGACGTCGCGACATGGCTGCAGACCCGCCCGGAGGTCTCGCGCGTGCTTTACCCGGCGCTCCCGGAAGACCCCGGCCACGCGATCTGGAAGCGCGATTTCCTCGGCGCCTGCGGCCTTTTCGGCGTCGTCCTCAAGCCGGCCTCGAAGGAAGCGGTCTACGCGATGATCGACGCGCTCGACCTGTTCGGCATCGGCGCGAGCTGGGGCGGCTTCGAGAGCCTGATACAGCCGATGTACCCGGAACGCATCCGCACGGCGACGCGATGGGCGGCCGAGGGGCCGGGCATCCGCATCCATATCGGCCTCGAAGACCCGGCAGATCTGAAGGCGGATCTGGCGCGGGGGTTCGAGCGGCTGGGGAAGACTGCCTAATACGAGCGCCGCAGGCGACTAATCTCAGCCTGAAAGGGCATTTACCCCACCAGCTAAGGACCTTCGCCTCATATGGGAACGGCGCTGGTGCTCTCCGGTTGCTTTGCAGCATACCACGTATGCGGGTTATGATATGTCTACCGGGTTGCTGTACGTGCGCTGGCTGCCCTGGGCGCTGAATGAGGTCGCATGGCGTCTCGTCCTTATCTCAACCTCAGAGGCCAAGAACTCCTAGAGGTGTTCCGGTCCAGCAAAGACGATGCGAAGTCACTAAGGGCACTTCGTTCCGAACTGGTGCACCGCGGAACGCCGACCATGCGCAACCTTCGTACCAAGGTCGACGAGGCTTTAGCTGAAATCGCGAAGGCTGCGGCGGTGCCTGCAATCAAGGCGCGGCCGATCACTAACCCATCCCAGCCCGAGTTGCCTCTTGCCTCAGCCGAGGCATCCCCGCTGAGATCAGTGCGCGCAGCCCGTCACGACATTCCAGAGCCCCCCTCTTATCGCGACGGCGCGGACGACCGCACCGAGCCAATTCGGGGAAAAGTCGGGTCCATGCGGCCGTGCGGCGCAATTGCCGGCGTGCCGAGCCGTTGGATATTTCCGGACAAGCGCGACTTTGAGATTGAGGTCGGTAAGAACGCTACACGGCTTGAGAGGTACATCGCTGCCTTACGGGCGCTCGTCAAAGACATGCGGCGACGCGGCAGCGGAATGCGCACAGTAACCCTTGAACAAGGCGAGGCGGTCGCACTGGACGGTCGTGAGCGGGGCTACCGTTTTCCATATGACGGCGACGCCGAACTATTCGAAGGCGCGAAGGTCACCATTGCGGTTGGCAATCGGACGTCTGATGGCCGGATCGTTTCGGTCTCCAGCCAATGGCTCGTAGTGTCATTCGACGAGGACCTCGGTGCTACCATTGGGACCTGTGTGCTCCGCATTGACAACACGGCGATGATCGATGCGCTGGCTGACCGGCTGGACAAAGTGCGGAGCGGCGAGGCGAAGCTGAACCTCACCTTGGCTGACGACGTGTTGGACAATCGCGAGTCTCAGTTGCTATCGACAAACGTCAATCTACCTCAATCCGATCGTAAATTGAATACACAGCAAAAGGAATTCGTTAGTCATTCGATTGTAAACTCTGTCACCTATCTTTGGGGACCTCCTGGAACGGGAAAGACACGTTCGCTCAGCACTCTGAATGAGATGCTGTATGACGCCGATAAACGAATCCTCATTTGCTCGAATACCAATCAAGCCGTCGACCAGGTTCTGACAAACCTCTGCGAGACCCTCACAACTTCGCACCGGGCGCTGGACAACGGCGCAGTGCTACGTATCGGCAAGACAGATGGAATTCCACCTGAATTTAGGGACTTCGTGACGTTGGATGGCATTGTCCGTAGGAAGTCGGTCGACCTACAGCGGCGCAAGCAATTGTTGGAGGACGAGGTTCAACGGCTACGCTCGTCAACTGATACCGCAAACAGAATCTTGCTCGCTTTCAAGAACCTAGACGAAGCTGATCGAGAGCTTAACGACCTGTCCAACCGCCGAACGGCGCACGCGAAGGCCGTATCTGATTTCGAGGCTGCTGAAC
>DASUIE010000124.1:0-13957 GCA_036273175.1 Allostellaceae bacterium | reverse complement strand
CGCGGCGACCCGGAAGGCCGGCCCTACACCCCGACCGGCCTCCTGCGCGACGCCCGCTACGAAAAGATCATCGAGGCCTTCGGCGGCACGGGCTACCACTGCACCGACACGCCGAGCCTGACCCGGGCGCTGACCGAGGCCCTCGCCTCCGGCAAGCCGGCGCTGATCAACGCCGTCATCGACCCGACCGCCGGCACCGAAAGCGGCCACATCCAGAGCCTCAACCCCCGCAGCGCCGCGGCGGCAAAGCACTAGATGGCACAACCCCGAGCCGCCGACGATTTCGCGGCGATCCGCGCCCGCCTCGAGGAGCTGCGGCGGGAGCGGAAGCCCGAAGGGGCCGCCCCGCTGCCGTCGGGACACCGCGGGCCTTGCGGCTGCGGCCGGAGCCTCTTCGCCGACGAATGCGACGGCGCGTGCAAGGCCCTGTGAGGCTCGTTGCGCGCCAGACCGATCCAAGTCTACGCTTCGGTCCGACCAATCGGGAGGGACCCCCATGACCACCTTCGTCGCCGGCGGCACCGGCTTTATCGGCCGTCGTCTGATCCCGCTTCTCGTCCAGCGCGGCGAGGAGGTCGTCGTCATGGACATCAACCCCCAGACCGCCGACTACTCGTCCTACGGCAAGCAGGTGCGGGTGGTGCGCGGCGATGTCAGCCAATTCGACGATTTCCTCGGCCGCATAGTCGAGGCCAAGCCCGACCGCATCGTCAACCTCGCCTACTACATCGGCAGCGATCTGCCGCCGCGCGTCGCTTTCAAGCTCAACGTGCTCGGCATGGACAACTGCTTTGAGGCCGCGCGGCTAGCCGGCGTCAACCGCGTCGTCTACGCGAGCTCCGTCGCCGTTTCCGGCGAGCAGAAGCATTACGGCGAGCGCCTCGTCGACGAGACCGACTTCAAGCACGGCCATGTGCAATACGCGATGCACAAGATCTTCAACGAGTGGCAGGCCCAGGATTACCGCGAGAAGCACGGGATGGAGATCACGACGATCCGCCCCGCCAACGTGACCGGCCCCGACAAGATTTTCGGCTCGGTGGACCACGTCTTCATCGTCACCAAGCCGGCGCGCGGCGAGCCGGTCAGCATGCCCTACAAGGATTCGATGCGCGCGCCGGTGCATGTCGACGAGATCGCCGAGATCTTCGCCCGCGTCACGATGAAGGACAAGCCGGAGCACGCCGTCTACAACACCGGCGGTCAGACCATCAGCCTCGGCGAGATCGCCGACATCGTGCGCGAGTTCATCCCCGACGCGCGGATCACCTTCGACAAGGAGACCGGCGGCCGCGAGCTCTCCGGCAACTTCATGATCGACAACAGCCGCGTCGTCACCGAATTCGGCATCCAGTTCCGCCCCTATCGCGAGCGGGTGCTGCAGATCATCAACGAGGTTCGCGCCGAGCGGGGCCTGCCGCCGATCGGCGCCCGCTAGCTCAAGGAGCCCAGGGATCGACGACCGGGAAGGGCAGATCGGCGAAGTGGCGGGTGTTGCGGGTCGCCAGCGTCGCGTGATGGGCGATCGCAATGTCTGCGATCATCGAGATAACGATAGCATGATATCACTTCTATTGACGGCGAAACAGCGCCTCCGCGCCGCCGCGGTGCTTGCGCTTTTCGGCGATCTCGGCGCGGACGCGGGCGATCTCGGTCTCCATCTCGCCGATATATTCCTCGAGCTCGGCGACGCCCATGAGGCTGAGGTCGCGCGGCTTCGGTTTTTGCCGCTGCGGCAACAATTCCTCTTCGTCCATTCCCGCCTCTCCTCGCTGGCGCTTCCAACTGACGCGCCCGCCCATTATATCGGGGGAATGATATAGTGCGTGCAGCGGCGCGTAACGTCACGCCGCTCGATTGGGAACAACATTCATGTCGACTCCATTGATGCCCAAGGCGACCGCCGTTTGGCTGGTCGAGAACACCGCCCTCACCTTCGACCAGATCGCCGAGTTCTGCGGCCTCCACGCGCTCGAGGTGCAGGCCATCGCCGACGGCGAGGTCGCCAACCAGATGCAGGGGCTCGACCCCGTGTCCAACGGCCAGACCACGGCCGCGGAGATCGAGCGCTGCCAGGCCGACCCGGACGCGCGGCTGAAGCTGTCCGAGACCGCGATCCCTCAGCAATTCGTCAAGCACAAGGGGCCGCGCTATACCCCGATCGCCAAGCGCCAGGACAAGCCCGATGCGATCATGTACCTGCTGCGCAGCCACCCCGAGCTGTCTGATGCGCAAATCTCGAAGCTGATCGGCACGACCAAGCCGACGATCAACGCGGTGCGCGACCGCACCCACTGGAACAGCCCCAACATCAAGACGCGCCATCCGGTCGGGCTCGGGCTGTGCACGCTCGACGAGATGGACCACGCGATCGCCCGCGCCCTGCGCGGCAAGCCGCGCCCGGTCGTCGAGCAAATTTTCGAAGAGGAAGGCGAGACTGTCGAAGAGTAGGTCCGCCGGATATCCGAGCGGCGGGTCGCCCGCCGACCGTCGCTGCCCATTGCCGCACCCGCCCTCAGCACCTGATCTCGGCCTGCGAGAACACGTGGAGCGGCTCAAGGCCGGCCTAGTGCGGCTCCGGGTAGCCCGCCTTGGCCAGGGCGCCGGTGATCTCGTCGAGGATGACCGGGTCGTCGATCGTCGCCGGAACGGTATAGGCCTCGCCATCCGCGATGCGGCGGATCGTCCCGCGCAGAATCTTGCCCGAGCGCGTTTTCGGCAGCCGGTCGACGACCAGCGCCGCCTTGAAGCTCGCCACCGGGCCGATCCGGTCACGCACCAACGCCACCGCCTCGCGCTCGATCTCGCCGCCGGGGCGGTTGACGCCCGCCTTCAGCACGATGAGGCCGAGCGGCACCTGGCCCTTGAGCTGGTCGGCGATGCCCATCACCGCGCATTCGGCGACATCGGGATGCGCCGCCAACACTTCCTCCATTCCGCCGGTCGAGAGGCGGTGCCCGGCGACGTTGATGATGTCGTCCGTGCGGGTCATCACGTAGAGATAGCCGTCCTCGTCGATAAACCCGGCGTCGCCGGTCTGGTAGTAGCCGGGGAAGGCCGTCAGGTATGACGAGATGTAGCGATCGTCGTTCTGCCACAATGTCGGCAGGGTGCCGGGCGGCAGCGGCAGCTTGAGCGCGATCGCGCCGATCTCGCCGCGCTTGACCTCGACCGCGGCGCCCTCGTGCTCGGGATCGAGCACGCGCACATCCGAGCCCGGCACCGGGAAGCTGCACGAACCGTGCTTGACCCCGGGCGATACGAGGCCTTGACAATTGGCTCCCATCGGCCAGCCGGTTTCGGTCTGCCACCAATGGTCGATGACCGGCTTGTCGAGCATTTCCTCGGCCCAGGCGACGGTCGGCGGGTCGGCCCTCTCGCCGGCGAGAAACAGCGTGCGGAACCGCGAAAGATCGATGGCCTTGATGAACTTCCCGTCGGGGTCCTCGCGCTTCATCGCCCGAAACGCGGTCGGCGCCGTGAAGAACGCGGCAACGTTGTGCTGCGAGATCACCCGCCAGAACGCGCCGGCATCCGGGGTGCCGACCGGCTTCCCCTCGTACATGATCGAGGTGCAGCCGTAGATCAGCGGCGCGTAGACGATATAGGAATGGCCGACCACCCAGCCGATGTCGGAGGCGGTCCACCAAACCTCGTCGCGATCTACCCCGTAGACGTATTTCATCGACCACGACAGCGCGACCGCGTGCCCGCCATTGTCGCGCACGACGCCTTTCGGGATGCCGGTCGTACCCGAGGTGTAGAGAATGTAGAGCGGGTCGGTCGCCAGCACCGGCACGCAATCTACCGGCTTCGCGGCGTCCATCAGCTCGTCCCAATCGCGGTCGCGCCCGGCGACCATCGAGGCCTCGCACATCGGCCGCTGCAGCACGACGCACGCAACCGGCTTCGACTTCGCCTCGTCGATCGCCGCGTCGAGCAGGGGCTTATACGGGATGACCCGGTTGGTCTCGATCCCGCAAGACGCGGTGACGATGACCTTGGGCTTGGCGTCGTCGATGCGGGTCGCCAGCTCGTGCGCGGCGAACCCGCCGAACACGACCGAATGGATCGCGCCGATGCGCGCCGAGGCCAGCATCGCGACCGCCGCCTCCGGCACCATCGGCATGTAGATCAGCACCCGGTCGCCCTTGTCGACACCGAGCCCGCGCAGCACCCCGGCGAACTTCGCCGTCCAGTCGCGCATCTGGCGATAGGTATAATGCGCGATCGTGTCGGTGACCGGGCTGTCGAAGATCAGCGCGTCCCGCTCGCCCCGCCCCGCCGCGACATGGCGGTCGAGCGCGTTCCAGCAGGTATTGAGCCGCGCCCCCGCAAACCACCGGTAGAACGGCGGCCGGCTATCGTCGAGCACCCTGTCCCAGCGCCGGTCCCAGTCGATCGCCTCCGCCGCTTCGGCCCAGAACTCCTCGGGGTGGTCGAGCGACCGGCGAAAGGTCTCGGCATAGGAAGGCTTCATCGTGTCCTCTCGGCCCGTTTTGCCGAATTTGCGCCCGGATGAGCCGGCTTGCCAAGCGGCTCGACTCGCTCCCCGGCGGAGAGGAAAATGAGCGCCAGTATTCGGGGAGGATCGGCATGGAACGGGTGGCCGAGTGCCATTGCGGGAAATTGCGGGCGATTGCCTCGGGCGAACCCGAGCGCGTTTATGTCTGCCATTGCAAATCCTGCCAGCGTCGCACCGGCGCGGTCGTTCACTCCGGCTCGCGCTGGCTAAAGAGCCAGGTGCGCATCGAGGGGGAGCACAAGGTCTACGGTCGGCCCGCCGATAGCGGCTTTGAGATTCGCTTCCACTTCTGCCCGAATTGCGGGTCGAGCGTGTTTTGGGAGGGCGACCGCGGCCCCGATCACTACGGCATTGCTGTCGGATGCTTTGCCGACCCCGAATTTCCGCCGCCGCTATACTCGTCTTACGAGGATGCGATGCACCCCTGGCTCGGCGTCGCGACGGCAAAGGAACATTACCCCGGCCCGCGTCCCGCCAACCTTCCGATTGGCGGCTGACCATGAGCGGCCCCTACGATTCCGGCCTCGACAAAAACGCCGCCAACTTCGTGCCGCTGAGCCCGATCGCGTTTCTAGGGCGCACCGCCTCGGTTTATCCGAACCGCCTCGCCGTCGTGCATGGCAGCCGGCGCTACACCTGGCGGCAGGCGCAGGAGCGCTGCCATCGGCTGGCCGGCGCTCTCGCCGCGCACGGCATCGGCCGCGGAGACACGGTCGCGCTGATGGCGCCGAACGTGCCCGAGGCCTTCGAGGCTCATTTCGGCGTCCCGATGGCCGGCGCCGTACTCAACGCGCTCAACATCCGCCTCGACGCCGAGACCATCGCGTTCATTCTGAAGCATGGCGAGGCCAAGGCGCTGATCACCGACACCGAGTTCGCCCCGGTGATCGCCAAGGCCCTGTCGCTGCTCGACGAGAAGCCGCTGGTAATCGACATCGACGACCCGCAGGGTCCCCGCGGAGAGCGGCTGGGCGCCACCGATTACCAGACCTTCATCGCGGCCGGCGACCCCGCCTTCGCGCCGATCCTGCCGCGCGACGAATGGGACGCGGTCGCCCTCAACTACACCTCGGGCACGACCGGGAATCCGAAAGGCGTCGTCTATCATCACCGCGGCGCCTATCTTGAGGCGATCGGCAACATCCTCGTCTGGAGCATGCCGCAACACCCGGTCTATCTCTGGACGCTGCCGATGTTCCATTGCAACGGCTGGTGCTTCACGTGGACGGTGACCGCCCTGGCGGGGACGCATGTATGCCTGAGGCGCGTCGAGGCCGGCGCGATTTACGATGCGATCGAGCGCGACCGGGTGACCCATATGTGCGGCGCGCCGGTGGTGATGAACACGCTCCTCAACAGCCGCGACGCCGCCGACAAGCTGCCGCGGCCGGTCAACATGATGACCGCGGGCGCCGCGCCGCCGGCGGCAGTGATCCAGGGCATGGAGGAGCTCGGCTTCAAGATCGCCCATGTCTACGGGCTGACCGAGGTGTTCGGCCCGTCGGTAATCTGCGCCTGGCATGACGAATGGGACAGCCGCACCGCCGACGAGCGCGCCCGGCTGAAGGCCCGGCAGGGCGTCAGCTATCCGGTACTCGAAGGGCTGATGGTCGCCGATCCGAAGACCCTCGATCCGGTCCCCGCCGACGGCGAGACGATGGGCGAGATCTTCATGCGCGGGAATATCGTCATGAAGGGCTATCTGAAAAACCCCAAGGCGACCGAGGAGGCCTTTGCCGGCGGCTGGTTCCATTCCGGCGACCTCGCGGTCACGCATCCGGACGGCTATGTCGAGATCAAGGACCGCTCGAAGGACATCATCATATCCGGCGGCGAGAACATCTCGACGATCGAGGTCGAGGACGTGCTGTACCGGCATCCGGCGGTGATGGAGGCCGCCGTGGTCGCGCGCCCCGACTCGCAATGGGGCGAAACGCCTTGCGCCTTTGTTACGCTCAGAAACGGGGCGGAGGCGAGCGCTGACGACATCATCGCCTTCTGCCGCACCCGCATGGCCCGCTTCAAGGCGCCGCGCCACGTCATCTTTGGGCCGCTGCCGAAGACCTCGACCGGCAAGATCCAGAAATTCGTCCTCCGGGAACGCGCAAAGGCCGAGTGAGCGGGGAGCGCCTAGATCTCGATCTCGCGTCCGATCTCGACAAAGTTCTCCGGCGGCAGGTTGAAGCGGTCGACCGCATGCACCGCGTTGCGGAACAGGAACGAGAAGAGCGGAAGCTGCCAGCGCCACAGATGCCGGCTGCTGCGGTCGCGGATCACCCGGTCGGGCGCGGCGATGTAGACCGCCTTGGCGAAATCGGCGGGACAGCCGCGTGCCTTGGCGCCCTTCAGCGCGAGCGGCAGGTTGGGCATCTCGACAAACCCGTAATTGATTGTGATCCCCCAATAGCCTGGGAACAACTCCTGCACCTCCAACCGGTCTTGCGGCCGCACTCGCGGGCGGTTGGCGAAGTTGACGGTCAGCCCGATCAGCGTTTCCGGCAAGGCATGGAACTGATCGAGGTGGCGCACCATCTGCGGCGGCACCTTGCCGGTCATCCGCGTCAGGAACACGGCCGTTCCCGGCGCCCGCGCGACGCCCTTCGCGCCGAGCCGGCGTCGGAACATCGCCGGCGTTATCGAGATCGTTGCTTGGCGCTGCTGTACCGCCCGCGCCCCGGCGTGCCAGGTCGTCATGATGGTGAAGATGACGGCGCCGAGAACCAGCGGAATCCATCCGCCCTCCGCGATTTTCAGCAGATTGGCGCCGAAAAACGCCAGATCGATCGCGAGGAAAATGCCGCTGACCGCCGCCGACGCCGCGATCGGCCATTTCCACCGCTCGCGCATGAGGCGGTACAGCAGCGCCGTCGTCAGCAGCATCGTCGTCGACACCGCCGTGCCGTAGGCGCCTGCCAGGCGGGCCGAGCTGCCGAAGCCGACGGTGAGGGCGATGGTCAGAAGCATCATCGTCCAGTTGATGAACGGCACATAGATCTGCCCATACTCGGTATCGGATGTCTGGCGGATGTTCAGGCCCGGAAACCAGCCGAGCTGCATCGCCTGGCGGGTCAGGGAGAACGACCCGGTGATGATCGCCTGGCTGGCGATGACGGTCGCCACCGTCGCCAGCATCACCATCGGGTATAGCGCCCAATCGGGGCAAAGGCGAAAGAACGGGCTCCCGTCCGCGCCCGCCCCGTCCATCAGCAGCGCGGTTTGCCCGGCGTAATTGAGGAGCAGGGCCGGCAGCACGATCGCGTACCACGACGCGCGGATCGGGTTGCGCCCGAAATGGCCGATATCGGCGTAGAGCGCCTCCGCGCCGGTCAGCGCCAGAAATATCCCGCCGAGCAGGGCAAATCCGCGCCACCCGTCATGAGCCAGGAATTCGATCGCGTATCGCGGGTCGATGGCCGCGACGACCGAGGGATGCCGCACCATGCCGCCGACGCCGAGCGCCGCTATCACCACGAACCATGCCAGCATGATCGGGCCGAGGACACGTCCGAGCAGCGCACTGCCGCGGTGCTGCACCGTGAACAAGGCAAAGAGGATCGCCACCGCGATCGGCATTACGTAGGGCTGTAGGGCGCTGCTCGCGACCGTGGCCCCCTCGATCGCGCTTAGCACCGAGATCGCCGGGGTGATGATGCCGTCGCCGTAGATCAGAGCCGCGCCGAACAGCCCCATCGCCACCAGCACCGGGGCGCGCTCGAAGCCTCGCCCCACGACAAGCGACATCAGCGCCAGGATGCCCCCTTCGCCGTTGTTGTCGGCGCGCATCACGAACACGCAATACTTGATCGAGACGATGACGATCAGCGACCAGACGATCAACGAGAGGATGCCGAGCCCCGCCTGCGGCGTGACCGGGCCGCCCAGCGTCTCCATCACTGCCGGGAGCGCGTAAAGCGGGCTGGTCCCGAGATCGCCGAACACGATGCCGAGCGCCAATATCGCCGCACCCGGGGTTGCCGGGCGCTGGGTGATTTCGGCGGGAGCCGCGTCCGACATCGCAGGCCGCGGCGGAAGGCCGGTGAAGGCCTAGACCGGCCGGTCGCCCTTGACGGTCACCCGGTTCCCCGAGCGGGTGTGCGGCCAGTAGTCCCACATCGCGTGGTGCTGGACGCACCGGTTGTCCCAGAACGCGATCGAGTTTTCCTGCCAGCGGAAGCGGCACTGGAAGAGCGGGTTGGCCATGTGCTTGTAGAGATAGCTCAGGATCCCGGCGCTCTCGTCGCGCGGAATGCCGTTGATGTACCGGGTGAAGCCCTCGTTGACATAGAGCGCTTTCTTGCCGGTCACCGGATGCGTGCGAATGACGGGATGGTCGGCGTGCGGGTAGCTCTCCTTGTCCTTGACGCCGTAATTGGCGTATTGGCCGCGATAGTGCTCGCCGTTGTGCCGCGCCGTCAGCCCTTCGAGATAGGTCTTCATGCGGTCGGACAGCGCGTCATAGGCCGCGTACATGTTGGCGAACAGCGTGTCGCCGCCGCGCGGCGGGCATTTGCGGATGTAGAGGATGCTGCCCATCGGGGGCTCCGGATCGCACGACACGTCGCTGTGCCAGCCCTCGCCGTTGGCGCGCGGCGAATCCTTGTCGGCATGAATGACCATCAGCTCGGGATGGCCCTCGGCGGCGGGGGCCGCCGGGTGAATATGCAGCTCGCCAAAGCGGCGACCGAAATCGAGGTGCTGCTCGGGGCTCAGATGCTGATCGCGGAAGAAGATGACGAGATTGTCGGCGAGCGCGCGGTGGATCTCATCCATCTGGCGGTTGCTGATGTCCTTGGCGAGGTCGACGCCGGCGATCTCGCCGCCGATGATCGGGGTCAGTTTGTCGACCGTGATCGTCTCATAGGGCGATCCCTCATCGACGACATGCTTGATGCGGGGTCCGCTCCGATCGCGAAACAGGGTCATGGCTGGCCTCCTCCGAACACCGACACACTGTCATTCCGTGCGCGGCCGGGCAATCCCGTCGCGCGGGCAATGGCCCCCGCTTATGAAAGGTCCTAGTGGCGTTCGAGCTGGTACAATTCGTCCTTGATCCGTAGTTTCTGCCGCTTCAGATCGGCGACCGCGGCACGATTGGGCAGCGGGCGGGCAGTTTCCTCGTCGATCGCGCGTTCGAGCGCCGCATGCTGCTCCTTGAGCGTCCCGACGCGATCGGTCTCTGACATGCGCATTTCTCCTTACACGGACTGCACGAAGGCAATGGTACGCCCACGGCCGCAAGTCGACCAGGGATTGTCACGCCTCATGCATCGAGATATGCCGCATCGGACAGGATCAAAGGACAAATCGGGACAAGGGCGCATATGCGGCAAACTGGCGGGCACCCGCGCCTGATCGTCGGGATCAGCGGCGCCTCGGGAATCGTCTACGGCGCACGGCTTCTGCGGCTGTTGCAGCCCCTGCCGGTCGAAACCCACCTGGTCGTCAGCAAAAGCGCCGAAGTGACGCTCGCGCTCGAAACCGACCTCAAGGCGGCCGATCTGCGCGAACTCTCCGACGTGGTACACCCGATTGGCGACATGGCCGCTTCGATCTCCTCGGGCTCGTTCCAGACGATGGGGATGATCGTTGCGCCGTGCTCGATCCGCAGCATGGCCGAAATCGCCACCGGCGCGACAACGTCCCTGCTGACCCGCGCCGCCGACGTCGTGCTCAAGGAGCGCCGCCGGCTCGTGCTGATGGTGCGGGAGACGCCGCTCCACACCGGCCATCTGCGCACGATGACCGCGCTTTCCGAGATGGGCGCGGTGATCGCGCCGCCGGTGCCCGCCTTCTACGCCAAGCCCCAATCGCTCGACGAGATGGTCGACCAGACCCTCGGGCGCATGCTCGATCTGTTCGGCCTCGATGCCGGCACGGTGCGGCGCTGGGGCGAGGAGCCGCGCCGGCGCCCGGCTAAGCACGGCGAGTAAACCTCCAGATCGCCCGCGCCACGGCCTGGGGCGGAGGCTCTCCGGCAGCGAGAGCGAAATTCGCCGCCGCGGCCTCGGCCCGGTCGGCCGCCTTGGACGGCTGGCCGGCGGACGCCGCGAGGCGGGCTTGCGCCACCCGCTCCGCCGCGATCTCGACCGCCTGGACGCGCCGCCGCAAGGCCTGGATGTCGGGCTCGGGATCGGCGCGCAAGCGGCGGCGCAGCGCCCGCAACTCGACGGCGGCATCGGCGGGTGGCGCGGCCGCCGCGGCAGCCGTCATCGTCTCCCCGCGGACGACGGCGAGCCACAGACCGTAGAGCATCGCATTGACATCGCGCCCGCTGCGGTCCTGCAGCTCGATGAGGGCGGCGGCGACCCCCGGCTGGGCATAAAATGCCAGTGAAAACCGCCAGAACGCCTCCCCCTCTCCGGCCGATTTCATGCTATGGTGCATCAGTCAGCGAGCCTCAGCGATGGACGTCGACGTCGAAACCCTGAAGGCCAAGCTCGCCACTCTCCGCAGCGAACATCGCGATCTCGACGATGTGATCGCGCGCATCGGCGAACTGGCGCCGTTCGACCAGCTTCAGTTGCAGCGGCTGAAGAAGCGCAAGCTCGCGTTGAAGGATCAGATCCTCAAGATCGAGAGCGAGCTGCTCCCCGATATCATCGCCTAGCGGTCGGCCGTTTATGCTCGTACATGGCGCGGTCGGCTGCCTCGATCGCGACGTGCGCGTCGTCTCCGCCGGAAAACGAATAGACACCGTGCGCCGCGCTGAGCGGGATATCCGCGCCGCCCCAGCGCAGCGGCGCCGCGCCGATCGCCGCGCCGAGGGCTTCCGCCTTGGCGTTGGCCTGTTCCTGATTGGTATGGGCGAGGATCACGCCGAATTCATCGCCGCCGAGCCGCCCGACGATGTCGCTCGACCGGACATTGTCGAGCAGCGTCTTCGCCACCAGGCGCAGCGCCGCGTCGCCGGCCGGATGGCCGTGATTGTCGTTGATCTGCTTCATGCCGTTGACATCGAAATAGACGACGCTCGACGGGACGCCGTAGCGCTTGGTGAAGGCGATCATCCGCGTCAATTCGCGCACGAAGGCCCGGCGGTTGGCGATCGGCGTCAGCGCGTCCTCATCGGCCAGGCGTTCGAGCTGCGCAATCTGCTGCCGCGCATCCGAAAGCTCGCGGCGCAGCGCCTCGCGCTCCGCGACCAGCGCGTGCATTTCCGGGGACATATCGCGATCGCCGGTCGTGGCCGGGCCGGGATCGGTCGCCCTCCGCCGAGGCGCCCGCTCGGGTCCCGCTGCCGACCTCGTCGCGCCGGTCTCCATGTGCTGGCCTACCCTCCCCTACTCCGGGGCCGATTCGACAACGCCTTGACGCGCTTGTCTACAAAGGATGCAAGGCCTGAAGATTCCACCCGCGCACCGGGTCGCGTGCTCTCGCCGGGCGCGCCTTGTACCGTGGGCGCGCGCCCCTATAATGCCGCCTCTTCCGGCCCGTTTCCGACCCGATCGCGAAAGGAGCTTCATGCCCGAAGCCGGCCCGGCCGTAGGCATCATCATGGGCAGCCAGTCCGATTGGGAGACCATGCGGCACGCCGCCGAGACGCTCGGCAAACTGGGCGTTCCGCATGAGACGCGAATCGTCTCCGCGCACCGCACCCCCGACCGGCTCTACGAATACGCCCGCACGGCCGTGGAGCGCGGGCTCAAAATCATCATCGCCGGCGCGGGCGGCGCGGCGCATTTGCCGGGGATGGCCGCGGCGATGACCCGCCTGCCGGTGCTCGGCGTGCCGGTCGAGAGCCGCGCGCTGAAGGGCATGGACAGCCTTCTGTCGATCGTGCAGATGCCGGCGGGCATCCCGGTCGCGACCTTTGCGATCGGGCAATCCGGAGCCACCAACGCCGCGCTGTGCGCCGCCGCCATCCTCGGGCTCGGCGACGCCAGGATTGCGGCCGCGGTCGAGGAGTGGCGCCGCAACCAGACCGCCAACGTCGCGGAGCGCCCGGTCAATACATGATGCTGGCGCCTGGTGCGGTGATCGGGATTCTCGGCGGCGGCCAGCTCGGCCGAATGACCGCGCTCGCCGCCGCGGCGCTCGGCTATCGCTGCCAGGTCTTCGCCGAGGAGGCCGACTCCCCGGCCGCCCAGGTCTGCGCCAGCGCGACCGTCGCGCCGTTCACCGACGCGGCCGCGCTCGCCCGCTTTGCGAAGGCGGTCGATATCGCCACCTTCGAGTTCGAGAACATCCCGGCCGAGGCGGTGCGCCGCGTCGCCGCCGCCGTGCCTGTCTCACCGCGACCCGAAATCCTCGAAATCGCCCAGCACCGGCTTAAGGAGAAGGGGTTTCTGCGCTCGATCGGCGCCGCCACGACCGAGTTCCGGGCGATCGAGAACCCCGCCGCGCTCGATAAGGCGCTCGCCGAACTCGGCGTTCCGGCCGTGCTCAAGAGCGTGCGGATGGGCTATGACGGCAAGGGCCAGGTGATGATCCGCGCCGCCGGGGACAGCCATGCCGCCTGGCGCGCGATGGGCAGCGACCTCGGCATCCTCGAGGCCTTCGTCGATTTCGAGCGGGAAATCTCGGTGGTCGTCGCGCGCGGCGGAGACGGCGCCATCGCCGCCTATCCCGCCGTCGAAAACCGCCACGTCAACCATATTCTCGATACCACGATCGCCCCTGCCGACGTGCCGCCCGCGGTGGCCGGAAAGGCCGACGCGATCGCCCGCCACATCGCCGAGCGGCTCGACCTCGTCGGGGTGCTCGCGGTCGAGATGTTTGTTGGCAAGAACGGGCGGCTCCTGGTCAACGAACTCGCCCCGCGCCCGCACAATTCCGGTCATTGGACGATCGACGCCTGCCACACGAGCCAGTTCGAGCAATTGGTGCGGGCGATCTGCGGCCTGCCGTTCGGCTCGACCGAGCGCCACTCCGACGCCGTGATGAAAAACCTGATCGGCGACGAGGTCCTGACCTGGCGCGAGCACATCGCGGACCCGCTCGCCAAGCTGCACCTCTACGGCAAAACCAAAGTGAAACCGGGCCGCAAGATGGGCCACGTTACCCGCCTGCTGCCGAAGCGGTAAGGCACCCGCGACCCGCTCCACCTGCTTCTGAGCCGCGACGCTACCGGGCCGCGCGGAAAAAGCGGAAGGGATCGGGAAACCGCGCCAACATCTCGTCGATCCGGGTGCGAAACTGTGCCACGCGGCCAAGATCGTCGAGGCGCCGGTCGACAAAGCGCTCCGTGTCGGTAAACCCCTCCGAGCGGTCGTCGAGCCAGTAGAGGACCGCCGCGCCGTAGAGCGCGGCGAGGGTCGCGCGCTTGGTGTAGAAGCTGAAATCGGCCGCCTTGTCGCCGGCGGCGTACCAGATGCCGTCGACCGTCTCATAGACGAGCCGGGCGGCGAGCGCGGCGTGCGGCGGCATCGCCAGGACGACGAGGCTCGCGCGCACCGCCTCCCGGTGCGGTACGACGATGTCGAACCGGGTCAG
>DASUIE010000123.1:0-7505 GCA_036273175.1 Allostellaceae bacterium | reverse complement strand
TGCCCGCCGCCGCCGACGATTAACCGTTCTCGACCAAGGGAAAGAGGGCACACGAATAATATCCTGGCGGTTGCCAAGCCGGCCACATCTTTAACCGTTCGGTTCGACCGCAAGACAAACTTGCGGCCAATATTGCATTTCTCCGGGTTTTCGTGGCAAAACTCCCACAGGGGAACAGTAAAGCGGGGGGCACTAGATGAGGCCTCTCCGCCCGAGCCGGCGAGCGATGCTCGCGGCTCCGCTGTTGGCGATCCCGCTGGGGGGCGGGAAGGCAGCGGCGGCGGCGGAAGGCGAGTGGAGCGGGTTTCTCGCCGGCGTGCGGCGCGACGCGGTCGCGCACGGCGTTCGGGCGAGCACCGTCGATACCGTCTTTCGCTATGTCGAATATCTGCCCAAGGTCGTCGATCTCGACCGCGCTCAGCCTGAGCACACGAAGACCTTTGCGGAATTTATCGCCAAGGCGGTGACCCCGCAACGCGAAGCCGACGGGCGACGCGCGCTTCAGGAAAATTGGCCGCTGCTCGAACAGGTTCACCGCGCGTACGGCGTGCAACCGCGCTTCGTCGTGGCGCTGTGGGGGGTCGAGAGCGGGTTCGGCAAGTTCATGGGCAGTTATTTCGTGCCCGCCTCGCTCGCTACCCTCGCTTACGACGGCAGGCGCGGATCGCTCTTCCGCGACGAGCTGATCGCGGCGCTGCGCATCGTCGACGAGGGCGACATCGCGCCCGCCAAGATGCTCGGCTCCTGGGCCGGGGCGATGGGGCAGTGCCAGTTCATGCCGTCAACCTTCCGCAAATTCGCCGTCGATTTCGACCGTGACGGCCGCCGCGACATATGGGGCGACCGGCCCGACGTGCTCGGCTCGATCGCCAATTACATCGCCCAGCTCGGCTGGCGCGGCAACCAAGGTTGGGGTCAGCCCGCGACGGTGCCGGCCAATTTCGACACGCGCTACACGGGCCTCGAATACCGCCGTCCGATCGCGCAATGGGCGCAGCTCGGCGTGCGCAGCGCCCAGGGCGGGATGCCGGCCGGGCGCGAAGACCTCGCTTCGCTCGTGCTGCCCGATGGCGTCGGCGGCCAGGCGCTGCTCGTCACCGACAATTTCCGCACGATCATGCGGTGGAACAAATCGACGTTTTTCGCCGCCGCGGTCGGATACCTCGCCGACAGCCTGGGTCAGGGCTGACGGCGTTGCCGCGGCTGTTGCTCTTGATGGCGGCAGCGCTGCTGCTCGCGGCCTGCGGCGGTCCGGGCGGCTATATCGGAGGGAGCGGCGCGGCGAAGGCGCCCCATCCGGTCTTCAAGGTCGGCGCGCCCTATGAGGTCAAGGGAGTCTGGTACACGCCGGTGCCCGATTACGGCTATGAGCAGACCGGTCCGGCGTCGTGGTACGGCGAGGCGTTCCAGGGCCAGTACACCGCGAATGGCGAGGTCTACGACCTCAACAAGCTGACTGCTGCGCACCGCACGCTGCCTCTGCCATGCATCGTCGAAGTCACCAACCTCGCCAATGGCCGCACGCTGCGCTTGCGCGTCAACGACCGTGGTCCGTTCGCCTATAACCGGATCATCGACGTCTCGCGCCGCGCCGCCCAGCTTCTCGGCTTCGAACGCAACGGCACCGCCGAGGTGCATGTCCGCATCCTGCGCGACGAAAGCATCAAGGTCGCGGAGGAGGTGATCCGCGAAAGCGGTCAGAACCCGGCGGTCCTGGCCGAGGCGCTGAGCCGCCCGCGCCCCGCGCCGGCAACGATGTTCGCCCGCGCCGAGCCGCGCATGTCGTATCCGCAGACCCTGGCGCCCCGCCAGCAGCGGCGTCTGTTTGTCGAGGCCGGGTCGTACCGCCACCAGCGGGACGCGCTGCAGGCCAGCATGGCGATTGCGCACTTGGGCGGCGTCGCGATAGTAACCATTTCCGAGAGGGGCACTCCGGTCTACCGCGTGCAGCTTGGCCCGGTCGCGAGCGACAGGGAAGCGGAACGGCTGCGGTCGCGGCTGGTCGGCGGCGGCTACCGGGAAGCGCGGATCATCGGCAATTAGGGGCACGCTTTGCGTCGAACGGGACGGGGCTGGCTTTACCGGGGCATCGCGGTGCTGGTGGCGGTTCTGCTGGCGGTGCCGGCGGTCGTCGCCGCCGAGAAGCCGCGCCACAGGCCGGCGCAGGCGAAACCGCAAGCGGCAAGGCCCGCGCCGGCTCCGGCGCCGACCACGGGCCCGATCGCGACGGACGCCAAGCACGCGATCATCGTCGAGGCCGAGACCAACACGGTCCTGTTCGACAAGCTCGCCGAAGAGCGAATGCCGCCCGCCTCGATGAGCAAGATGATGACGGCCTATGTCGTCTTCAGCCTCTTAAAGGAGGGGCGGGCCAAGCTCACCGACGAATTGCCGGTCAGCCAGGAGGCGTGGAAGCTCGGCGGCTCCAAGATGTTCGTGCCCGTCGGCGGCCGCATCAAGATCGACGATCTGATCCGCGGCATGATCGTGCAGTCGGGCAACGATTCCTGCGTCGTTCTCGCCGAAGGCCTGGCCGGCAGCCAGGACGCCTTTGTCGACATGATGAACGCCAAGGCGAAGGAAATCGGACTGACCAACAGCCATTTCGCCAATGTCGACGGGCTGCCCAATCCCGACCATTGGATGAGCGCGCGCGATCTGGCGATCCTGGCCCTCAGGACGATGCAGGATTTCCCCGAGTACTATCACTATTACTCGGAAAAAGACTTTTCCTTTAATGGCATAGACCAGGGGAACCGGAATCCGCTGCTCTACACGACACCCGGGACCGACGGGCTCAAGACCGGTCACACGGAGGAATCGGGGTATAGCCTGACCGCCTCGGTGGCGCGCGGCGATCGGCGGATCATCCTGGTCGAGGCCGGGCTGCCGTCGATGAAGGCTCGCGGCCAGGAGGGCGCGCGGCTGGCCGAGTGGGCATTCCGTGAATTCAACAATTACAAGCTGTTCAGCGCCGGCGACAAGGTTGACGACGCCGAAGTCTGGCTCGGCGAGGCGCCTAAGGTGCCGCTGGTCGTCAAACACGACGTGGTGGTGACGATGCCGCGCCGCTCGCGCAAGGATATGAAGGTCACCGTGTCCTACACCAAGCCGATCGAGGCCCCCGTCCGGGAGGGACAGCAGGTCGGCAAGGTCGCGATCGCGGCGCCCGACGTGACCTCGATCGAGTTGCCGCTCTATACTGGTGGCAGTGTCGCGCGCATTGGAACCCTTGGCCGCATGGCGACGGTGGCGGCCTATCTGATTTGGGGCAACCGTCACTGACTGGTCGGTTCATCACGCTTGAAGGCGGCGAGGGCGCCGGGAAATCTACCCAGCTCGGCCTCCTGACGGCCGCGCTCGACCGCACCGGCATCGTCGCGCGCCGCACCCGCGAGCCGGGCGGTTCTCCCGGCGCCGAGGCGATCCGCCGCCTCCTGCTCGAAGGCGAGGACGAGCGCTGGGATGCGATTGGCGAGACGTTTCTCTTATGCGCCGCCCGCCGCGACCATGTCGCCACGGTGATCCGGCCGGCGTTGGCGGCCGGGGAGTGGGTTGCCTGCGACCGGTTCGCGGACTCGACGGTGGCGTATCAGGGTTACGGCAAGGGAGTACCGCTCGCCGAACTCGCCACGCTGCAGCGCCTGACGCTCGGCGATTTCGCGCCGGACCTGACGCTGATCCTCGATCTTCCGGTCGAGGCCGGGCTCGCCCGCGCGGCGGCGCGGAAAGGGCAGGCCGACCGCTTCGAGCGCCTAAACCATGGCTTCCACGAACGGCTGCGCCACGGCTTTCTTGAGATCGCCGCCCGCGAACCGGAGCGCTGCGCGGTGATCGACGCAGCCGGCGACGTGGATACCGTGCGCCGCGCGATGCTGGCGGCGATCGATGCCCGCCTCGGCGTTAACCTCGCATGACCGAGCCGCGCGCCAATCCCGACCTCGTCGGCCACGAAGCGGCCGAGCGCGAATTGCGCCGGCTGTTCGAGACCGGGCGCTTGCCGCATGCGCTCCTCGTCAGCGGCCCCCGCGGGATCGGCAAGGCGACGTTCGCTTTCCGGCTCGCCCGGTTCGTGCTCGCCGGCGGCGGGGCCGGGGAGGGGCTGTGGACCGACCCGGAGAGCGGCGTGTTCCGCCGCGTCGCCGCCGCGGGCCATGCCGACCTCTTGACCGTCGAGCGCGCCTTCGACCCGCGCCGCAAGCGGCTGCGCAGCGAAATCGTCATCGGCGACACGCGCGAGATCGGCGCGTTCCTGCATCTGACCCCGGCCGAGGGCGGCTGGCGCGTCGTCATCGTCGACGGCGCCGACGCGATGAACCGCAACGCCGCCAATGCGCTCCTCAAAATCCTTGAGGAGCCGCCGCGCCAGACGCTGCTGGTGCTGGTGGCCCATGCCGCCGGCCGGCTGCTGCCGACCATCCGCTCGCGCTGCCGCCGCTTTCCGCTCGCGCCGCTGGCGACGGAGACCGTTCGGGCGCTGCTGCTGCGCCATCGGCCGGAGACCGCGGCCGGGGATGCCGACGCCATCGTTGCGCTGTCCGGCGGCAGCATCGGCACCGCGCTCGACCTCGCGGAGGCCGGCGGCATCGCGCTCTACCGCGACGCGCTCGGGCTGATCCGTCCGGCGCGGGAACTCGATCTCGCCGCGCTGCACGCCTTTGCCGACAAGCTCGCGCGCGCCGACGCCGAGGACACCTATCGCGTGGTCGAGGATCTGCTGGGGCGCTTTCTGGCCAAGCTCGCGGTCGCGACCGCGCGCGGCGAGGCACTGTCCGGCGACGAAGGCGAGGCGTCACGGCGGGTGCGTGCGCCGGCCTCGCGCTGGGCCGCGCTGCGCGACGACCTCGCCAGCCGCTTCGCCCGGGCCGACGGCCTCAATCTCGACCGCAAGCAGGCGATCCTCGGCGCCTTCTTCGCGATCGGCGCGGCCGCGGGGTAGGGCGATGCTCGTCGACAGCCATTGCCACCTCGATTTCCCGGATTTCGCCGCCGAGCGCGACGCGGTCATCGCCCGGGCGCGCGCCGCCGGGATCGGCACGATGCTGACGATCGGCACCCGCCTCGACCAATTCGAGGGGGTTCGCGCGATCGCGGAAGCCGACCCGCAAATCTGGTGCTCGGTCGGCGCCCATCCCCACGAGGCCGCCGATCACGCTACCTTGACCGCCGAGCGGTTGATCGAATTGTCGGAGCATCCGCGCGTTATCGGCATCGGCGAGACCGGGCTCGACTTCCACTACAATCTGAGCCCCGCGGAGGCGCAGGAGCGCGTCTTCCGCGCCCACGTCGCCGCGTCGCGGGCGACCGGGCTGCCGCTGATCGTCCATGCCCGCGAGGCCGACGAGGCGATCGCCGCGATCCTCGCCGAAACCCGGCCGCCGCCCGGCGTCCTGCATTGCTTCAGCAGCGGCCGGAGGCTCGCCGAGGCGGCACTCGCGCTCGGCTTCTACATCTCGATCTCCGGCATCGTCACCTTCAAGAACGCCGCCGATCTGCGCGATATCGTGCGCGATATCCCCAGCGACCGGCTGCTCGTCGAAACCGACGCGCCGTACCTGGCGCCGGTGCCGTATCGCGGGCGCCGCAACGAGCCCGCCTATGTCGCCGCGACCGCCGCCGCGGTCGCCGCGCTGCGCGGAATCGAGCCCGAGACGCTGGCGGCCGGGACGACGGAAAATTTCTTCCGGCTTTTCGCGAAGGCGGCGCCGCCGGCATGAAGATAACGGTGCTTGGCTGCGGCGTTTCGACCGGGGTTCCGAGCATCGGCGTCGGCTGGGGCGATTGCGATCCGGCCGACCCGCGCAACCGCCGGCGACGCGCCTCGCTCTTCATCGAGAGCCGCGGCAAATCGCTGTTGATCGATACCTCACCGGATTTGCGCGAGCAGTTTCTCGACGCCGGCATTGCCTGGGTCGATGCGGTCGTCTTAACCCATGCCCATGCCGATCATCTTCACGGCATCGATGATCTTCGCGCCGTCAACCGCCTGATGAAGCGGCCAATTCCGCTTTATGCCGATACTGCGACGCTGGATGAGGTCAAAGTCCGCTTCGGCTATGTGCTGGCGTCGCCCGAGGCCCAGGAGCCGTTTTACAAGCCGACCCTGGTGCCGCACCGGATCGCCGGGCGGTTCGAGGCCGCCGGTATCCCGGTCGTACCGTTTGCCCAGGACCATGGCTTCAGCACGACGCAAGGCTTGCGGATTGGCGAATTCGCCTACTCGACGGACGTCACGGAGCTTGACGACAACGCGTTTCAAACCCTTGCCGGCATTGAGGTTTGGATCGTCGATTGCCTCCGCCGCGAGCCACACCCGACACATAGCCACCTGGAAAAGACGCTCGGCTGGATCGCGCGCGTCAAGCCGCGCCGCGCGATCCTCACGCATATGGACCATACGCTCGACTACGCGAAACTGGCGGCCGAGCTGCCGGAGGGCGTCGAGCCTGGCCAGGACGGCCTCGTCATCGAGCTGCCCGATCCGTGATCCGCCGCGCCGAGCCCGAGGACCGCGCGGCGATCGAAAGCATCGTGCGGGCCGCCTATGCCGTCTATATCCCGCGGATCGGCAAGCCGCCCGGACCGATGCTCGACGACTACGCGGCGTTGATCGCGGACGGAACCGTCTCGGTCATCGAGGAGGCGGGCGGCGAGATCGCGGCGCTGATCGTGCTGCTGGCCAAACCCGACCATCTGCTGCTCGACAACATCGCCGTGCGGCCCGACCGGCAGGGCCGCGGCTTCGGCCGCGCGCTGATCGCCCACGCCGAACATGAAGCCAAACGCCTCGGCTTCAACGAAATCCGCCTCTACACCCACCGGACGATGATAGAGAACATCGCGCTCTACACACATCTCGGCTTCGCCGAAACCGGTCGAGCCGAGCAGCAAGGCTACAACCGCGTCTTCATGACAAAGGCTCTAACATTCTGAATATTATGGAACAATATTTTCCATAATATATATTATGCGATATATGGGGATACGTTATGGAACTGCCTCCAGGCCATCGCCTCTTCGCCGAAGATCGGACGGATGAAGCGGATGCGGAGCTTCTGGGGCTGAACCTCGACGTCTACAATCGCGGTTTTCTCGGCGAAACCGCGTATTCCCGCATCGGCCTCTTCGTTCGCGACGAGGCCGGCGAAATCCGCGCCGGGCTGGATGGCCACGTCTATGCGAAATGGCTGTTTGTCGCGCTGCTGTGGGTCCACGCCGATCTGCGGCGGCGCGGCGTCGGGCGCGAGCTTCTGAACGGCGCCGAACAAGAGGCCGTGAGCCGCGGCTGTCATTCGGCCTGGCTCGATACCTTCTCGTTCCAGGCTCCCGAATTCTATAAGAAGCAGGGTTACGTCCCGTTCGGCGCGATCCAATTGCCGCCGGGACACAGCCGCATCTTTTTGCAGAAATCCCTCGTGCGAGGATGAACCGATGCCGATGCGCCTCGAAGGGTCGTGCCGCTGCGGCGCCGTGCGCTTCTCGGTCGACAGCCACACCCCCTACCC
>DASUIE010000122.1:0-13827 GCA_036273175.1 Allostellaceae bacterium | reverse complement strand
TCATCTGGAACCCGGTCTCGTTCGTCGATGTCGGCCTCGAATACATGTGGGGCAATCGCCAGGTCGTCGCGGTTGCGACCGGCCCGCGCGACAAGACCGAACAGGTGCTCATCAGCAAGGTCGCTGTGCGCTTCTGATCCGTTCTTCCAGTCTCTAAGACAGAAACCCGCCGGCAGACCGCCGGCGGGTTTTTGCTTGTGCGCGCCGGGCCGGCACCGGCGGTGCGGGTTGCCGGTTGTCAGCGCCCGCCCGCTCCACTTCCCTGCGGAGCGTTCTATGCGGTTCGTCGGGTGGCCGCCCGACCGTGGCCAGGCAATCCCCTTGTCACCGAGAGCGTCAGGCTGGAGCCACGCCGGCTGCGGAAGGTGCGAAGGTCAAGATGCCCCCGCGGCCTCGGGTCCGGGCGACCGCCGGACCGCGGCGGGACGGCGCGCTTGTCGCCGGAATAGGCAGGGCCGCTTCGTGCGCGCTTAGTTCTTTTTGCCCGCGAACACGCCGGCCGCCACATAGGGGAGACCGGTGGTCGACTTGACCGCGAAGGTCCCGCCCGTCTCCGCCGCGTTCGGGCCGAAAAAGCTGCCGAGGGTGTTTCCGCTCAGATTGGTTCCCGAAAGGGTGCCGGCAAACGCGGGACCGGACCGAGTGCCGGTCACGCTGCCGCTGAAGTTGCGGCCGTCGAAATTGTTGACCGCGACCGTCCCGGTCTGGGTCCCGAAATTGTAGCTTTGCGTGAACGCGCCCGACGCCAGATAGTTGGCGCCATTGCTGTTGACGGCGCCGAACGCGTTGCCGGCATAGCTCGCCGTCGCGCCCATCGTGATCAAGTTGCCGATATCGGTGGGCGAGGTCGGGATCCCGGCGACCCAGCTGTTGATATGGGCGACGTCGGCGCGGGCGCCTCCGCTGTCGTTGGTATCGAGCTCGCCGCCCCAGTACCCCCATTGCAGATATTGGCACTGGCAGAGGCCGTTCGGCAGGAGGGGGTTGTTCGGCACCGCGTTGGCGTTGACCATGTACAGGTTAGCAGGCGCCGCGTTGTTGCCGTTGACCGAAGAGCCGGCGCCGCCGGGCGATTCGAGCGACCCGAACAGATTGTCGTTGATGTAGCCCTGCCGCGCGTTCGTGCCGCCCGGGGTGAGCGAGCCATAGGAGAGCCCGACCGTCGTGCCGTTGTTCTGCGCGAAGGGGTCGGTGCCGGCCATCGTCGCCAGCATCTGCAGGTTCGTCGGATCGGTCGCGATCGTCGTGGCGCCGACAACCGCGTAGGGCGTCCCGGTCCCGTTCTGGTACGCGGTCATCGTGCCGCCCATAAAGCCGGTCAGGGTCTGCTGAGTCTGCGGCCCGCTGGCGATCGCCGGGGGCGTCGTGGCGAGCGCCGGCTGGACAAATCCGTAGCTGGCCGTCGCGCCGGTCTGCGTATTCGTCGCGCTGGCGAGCCCCGGGGTCTGGCTGCCGTCGGAATTGCAGCAATTATTCGGGGTCAGCGCGAACCCCTCGATGGAATTGCCGCCGTAAAAGCTGTTGCCGACCCCATCGACGCCGGTCAGATAGGCAGTATTGATCCGTGTCGATGGGGAGGTGCCGTTGGCCAGGTACGAACCCTCGGCGATCCCGTTCAACACGGGGCTTGCCGTCGTCTGCCCCGGATTGCCCGTCGTGGGGAAGGCGTTTCCGGCGGCGACCATCAGCATCGAGCTCTGGCCAGGCCCGGTGCCGTTGATCGCCAGGCTGGCCTGCAGCGCCTTGGGATAGGCGCTGCCGGGATTCGATCCTGTGTGGAATCCGGTGTTGGGCGAGACCGCCAGGAACATCGGCGACACATCCGGGTTCGCGAGGCCGCCGCCGAGCTGCTTGGTGATGAACGGCACCGGCGACTGCAAGACCCCGTCCTTCTGCAGGCTAAAGGCCAGAAATTGCGGGGTGCTGGGATTCGCATAGGCGCTTTGCGAGACCGGCGTTCCGCCATAGATGACGCCGACCTTGCTGGGATCGCTGACCAGCGCGGCATCGGCGTAAAAGAAGGTGCCGTCCTGGGTGATGACCGCGGTGGCGGTGAACGGGCCGGTCGGGATCGGTCCGTTGCCGGCGATCGTGCCGGTGCCCTGCGCCACGTTAAAGGTTATCTGGTTGGTCCCGATATTCGCCGTGAACACGCCGTCTTGGATCGAGGCGTTGCTGTAGGGGATCAGCTGGCCGGTGAACCCGCTGCTGTCGCTGGCTGTATTGACGCCGGTCGTGCCGCCCGAAAGGTTGGTTCTATTGGGCGGCAAAATCGGGGGCGGCGGCGGGTTGTTCTGGTTATTGTCCGGCTCGCCGGTGTTTTGCGAGGAATTGTCGGTGGAGGAATTGTTGAGGGCCGGCTGGCCTTGGCTCTCCGTCGTGTTGAGGTTGAGCGTGGTCTGAAGATTGTTGTTGAAGGTCTGCGTCTGCAAACCGCCTTGCGACTGGATCGATTGCTGGATGCTGCCCACGACGTTGTTCGACACGGTGTCGGAGATGCCGCTATTGGCGACCGTCGCGTCGGTCGGCACGTTCGTGCTGCCGCCGTTGCTGCCGGCCTTGCCGTCGAGAGCGGCGATGAACGAGGCGAGCCTGCCCTTTGGCGCCTGCGACGGGCTCGACATCGTGCCGTTGGCGATGGTCACGCCAAAGCCGGGCCGCGTTATCCTCTCGACGAGGCCGGTGAGCCCGGTGATGGTCAGGCCCTTGCCGTAGAGGAAGATGACCTCGAGATTGCCCTTGCCGTCGAGATCCAAGAGGAAGACGCCGCCGCGAATCCCGATCGTCGCCACCGGCGTCTTGATCGTCACCGGTGTCGTCGCCTTGCTGAGCTTGCCGCCGACATAGCGGAACACGCCGCGCGTCGCGCTGAGCGCCTCGGTGCCCGTGCCGGTCTTCGGGTCGTAGACGAACTCGTCGATCGTCATGTCCGAATTCGGGCCGATGCTCATCGCCGATTCGTCGACGAACAGGATCTGCGTCTGGCCGTCGGCGCCGGTGGTGATGTGCTCGTTGAAGACGATGTTTTCCCCGACCAGAAGCTGCTTCTGGGTCTGGCCGGGCTTGAGCGACTGTGCCGCCGGGTTGACCGCACTGCTGACGCCGACCTGCTGGGCGGCGGCCGACCATGACACCGAGACGGCCGCGGCCATCGCCGCGGAGTAGAGCCAGAGCGAGCGGGGAGCCGGGGGCATCGCATGCTTCCTAAAATTTGATCTGCGCGCCGATCAGCGCAGAGTTGCCGGTATAGGCATAGATCGGCAGGTCGGACGACACGATGTCGCGCTGGAGCTGCGCGACGAGCGCAAAGGTGGGGGTGAGCTGAAATGTCTGGGTTACGCCGGCGCGCCAGTGACGGTCGAACCGGTCGCTGAACCCCGGTGCGCCGAGCACCCCGCTGGTGCTGCAGCAGGGATCGGGCGCGTTGTAATAGGCCCAGCTTCGGCTGCCGAACACCGTCGTCTCCCACGGGCCGGGTATGAACCCGGTCGGGTCGTCGTAGCGCACATGGTAGCTGAGCGCGGCCGAGTAGCTCTTGTTCGCATAGAAGGCGAAGCGGGTGTCCTGATCGAGATAGTTGAGCTCGACCCCCAGCGCCGAGTTCGGCGTCAGCGATTTCGAGACGAACAAGGTCACCAGCTTGTCGCTGCCGTCGAGGCCGGTCGATATCGGGCGGTCCGGGGCGTTGGTGAAATATTTCTGGCGGAACTCGAAGGTGCTTCTGACTTGGATGCCTTCGGGGAAGACAGCCGTCCCTTCGAGCCCGGTTCCGTATGTGTGAAAGTATTGGTTCTCGCCCAACCCGACCTCGTTGACGATAACGTACGGCTTCAACGTGGCCGACTGCGCCCAGGGCAGATTTGGCTCCGGAAAGCGCAGACGCGGCCCAAAGGTAACTTCGCCGAAATCGAGGTCGAGGCGGCCGACGCGAAAGTAGTGGTTGACAAAACTGTTGGCGCCGACTTCCAGCGTGTCGCGGTCCTGCGTCCCGAGGTCGTAGCTGAAGGCCACGTTGCCGGCGGCGAACAAATTGATGTCGTGGCGTTTGACGAATTGCGGCGACAGCAGCACGTCGCCGATCGGCGAGTGCACGAGCGGCGATGCCGGCGCGACATTGGCGTCGGACTGATACTGCGCGCCGAAGAACAGCGAGCCGGCGATCTGGGTCCCGGACTGCTCGCTGGCGATTCGGCTTTCGTACTCGGCGATGCGAGATTTGACCGCGTCGGGCGGATTCGCCGCGAGCGCCTTGTCGAAATAGCTCCGGGCAATGTCGAACGAGCCCATGCGGAAATAGAGCACGCCGAGCTCGAGATCGACTCGCGGCAAGTTTGGGTTGAACAGCAGCATGCGTTCGAGCGCCGAGACCGCGCCTTCGTTGTCGCCCAGCTTGGCCGCGACATCGGCATAGGCGAAGCTAACGTCGAGGTTCGACGGGTCGCGCAGCATCCGCTGGAACAGCTCGGCTTTTCTTTGTTCTAGCTGGGCTTGGCCGCCATCCGATGAACTTTGCGCAAACGCGCCCGCATCGCCCAACACCAGCGCCAGGCAAATGCCAACCACTCGCGCCGCCTTTTCCCAGAAATTACTGCCGTATCCACTCAGGCGCATCGACGAGCCCATGATCGCTGCCCCAGTTATATTCCGACCGGTGATTCGATAGACAGGCAGCCTTTACCCGGCGATCTTCCACCCCATTGGTACAGGATAGCACTTTGACGAGGTTATGGCATTACCTCTGGTTTTACCCAAAAGGCGCGGGCAGCGATCCTCTTGAAGCGGCGCGGCGCGCGGCGCAATCTCCGGTCGATCGATAGAAGGGTCGCGGTTTGGCTGTTTCGGCATTTTACGACGCGCTCGAAACCCGCGGCGCGGAGGCGCGCGAGGTGGCGCTGATGGCGGCTCTGCCAAAGCTGATCGGGGCGGCAAGGGAGTCGGCGCCGGCCTATCGGCGGCTCCTCGCCGCGGTCGATCCCGCCGCCATCGCGAGCCGCGCGGCGCTGGCGCGGCTGCCGGTGACCCGCAAGTCGGCGCTGATCGAGCTGCAGCGGCAGAACCCGCCGCTCGGCGGGTTCAACGCGGTGCCGGTCGCGGCTCTCGGACGCCTCTACGCCTCGCCGGGACCGATTTATGAGCTCGAGGCGCGGCGGCCCGATTTCTTTCGCATGGCCCGGGCGATGTTCGCCGCGGGCTTTCGCCAGGGCGACCTCGTCCACAACGCCTTCTCGTATCACTTGACCCCGGCCGGCGCGATGGCCGAGGGGGCCGCCGCCTCGCTCGGCTGTCCGGTGATCCCGGCGGGAACCGGGCAGACCGAGCAGCAGGTCGCGACGATCGCCCATCTCCGGCCGAGCGCCTATGTCGGCACCCCGTCCTTTCTCAAGATCATCCTGGATCGCGCCGGCGAGCTCGGCATCGACGTCTCGTCCCTGACCAAGGGGCTGGTCGGCGCCGAAGCCTATCCCGGCGCGCTGCGGGCCGAGTTCGCGGCGCGCGGGGTGGCGGCGCTGCAATGCTACGGCACCGCCGATCTCGGCCTCATCGCCTACGAAACCACCGGCGCCGACGGCGCGTTGTGCGACGGCATGATTCTCGACGAGGGCGTCATCCTCGAACTCGTCGCCCCGGGCACCGGCGATCCGGTGGCGCCCGGCGAGGTCGGCGAGGTCGTGGTCACCACGCTGACCCCCGAATATCCGCTGATTCGCTTCGCCACCGGCGACCTGTCGGCGCTGCTGCCCGAGCCGAGCCCTTGCGGGCGCACCAACCAGCGCATCCGCGGCTGGCTCGGCCGCGCCGATCAGACCGCCAAGGTACGCGGCATGTTTGTGCATCCGAATCAGGTCGGCGAGATCGCGAGGCGCCATCCGTCGATCGCCAAGGCGCGGCTTGTTATCGAGCGTCCGGCCAGCGCCGATGTGATGACGCTCCACATCGAGACCGCCGCCTCCCAAGACGAGGACGCGGCGATCGTCGCGTCGATTCAGGCGGTGACCAAGCTGCGCGGCGGCGTCGCGCGGGTGCCGGCGGGCAGCCTGCCCGACGATGGAAAGGTCATCGAGGACCGGCGGCCCATCGGGTGAAATTCATCGAATCGCCCCATTTCCTTCATACCAAAGACCCATTCGGGCACAAATATCGTATGCGTAAGGTTCAGCCTTACAGGTTTGTCCCCCAAACCTCGTTCCGGCTTTTGGTTCGGCCGGAGCAATGGCGGCTCCGGATCTCCCCCTCCGGAGCCGCATTTTTTGTTTAGGCTAGTCTGTGACTAAGCTCGATGTCGAGCTGCGCGGCGAGGATTTGACCTGCCGGCGGGGGGAGCGCTTTATCTTTGCCGGCCTGTCCTTTGCCCTCGAAGCGGGCGGCGCGCTCGTCGTGACCGGCGCGAACGGCAGCGGCAAGTCGAGCCTGTTGCGGCTGCTCGCGACCTTGCTGCGGCCGGAATCGGGGCGGCTTCTGTGGAACGGATCGCCGGTCGCCGCCGATCCGGCCCCGTATCGCGCGCTGATCCACTATGTCGGCCACCTCGATGCGATCAAACCCGCGCTGACCCCGCGCGAGACCCTCGGGTTCTGGGCCGGGATGCGGGGCCGGCCGGCCCGGACCGACGAGGCGCTGGCGGCGCTGGGGCTGGAGCGGGCCGCGACCTGGCCGTGCCGCTGGCTTTCCGCCGGACAGCGCCGCCGCCTGGCGCTCGCGCGTCTGGTGGCGTCGCCGGCGCCGATCTGGCTGCTCGACGAGCCGAGCGCCGCCCTCGACGCGGAGGGCGAATCGCGCCTCGCGGCGATGATCGCGGCGCACCGCGCGGCGGGCGGCCGGGTCGCGGTCGCCACCCATCAAAGCCTCGCGATCGAGGGCGCGCAAAGCCTTGCGCTTGGCGATTTCGCCCGGTGAGCGGGTTTCTCGGGCTGGTGCGGCGCGACCTGCTGCTGGCGTGGCGGCAAGGGGGCGAGATCGGCCTCGCGGTCGGATTTTTCGTGCTCGCCGTGGTGCTGTTTCCGTTCGGCGTCGGCCCCGAGCCGGAGCTGCTTCGCCGGGTCTCGGGCGGCATCATCTGGGTGGCGGCCCTGCTCGCCGCGGTGGCGAGCCTCGACCGGATTTTCGCCGCCGACCATGCCGATGGCGGGCTCGATCTGATGGCGTTGTCGCCGCTTCCGCTCGCCGCCGCGGTGCTGGCCAAGTGCGCGGCGCATTGGCTGACCACCGGCTTGCCGTTGACGGTCGTCAGCCCGGCCCTCGCGCTGATCGTCGACATGGATCCGGCGGACATGCCGGTCTTGGCTCTGGGGTTGCTGATTGGAACTCCGGCGCTGAGCCTGATCGGGGCGATCGGCGCCGCCCTCACCCTCGGCGCGCGCCGCCCCGGCGTGCTCTCCGCGCTGCTGGTGCTGCCGCTCTACCTCCCGCCGCTGATCTTCGGGACCGGCGCGGTGGCGGCGCGGCTCGGCGGCGGCGAAGGGCGGGCGCACTTGCTCCTGCTCGGCGCCTTCAGCCTCGCGGCCGCGGTGCTGGCGCCGCTCGCGACAGCCGCGGCGTTGCGTGACGCGCTTGAGTGAGGCCGAGGTGGTACAAGGCATCATGATCGCCCGTTTCGCCAACCCGGCCCGCTTTATGCGGATGAGCGCCGCGCTGCTGCCCTGGGTCTCGATACTGGCCGCGATCGCGATCGCGGTCGGGCTTGCCTGGGCGCTGGTTTTCGCGCCGCCGGATTACCAGCAAGGCGAGAGCGTGCGGATCATGTTCATCCACGTCCCGGCGGCGTGGATGGCGTCCTTTGTCTACCTGCTGATGGCCGCCGCGAGCGTCGTGGCGCTGGTCTGGCGCCATCCGCTCGCCGAGATCGCGGCCCAGGCGGCGGCGCCGGTCGGGGCGGCATTCACGCTTGTGTGCCTTGCCACGGGCTCGCTGTGGGGCCGGCCGATGTGGGGTGCCTGGTGGGTGTGGGATGCGCGGCTGACCTCGGTGCTGGTGCTGTTCTTCCTCTATCTCGGTTACATCGCGCTGGTGAACGCGTTCGACGATCCGGCGCGGGGGGCGAGGGCGGGTTCCCTGCTGGCGCTGGTCGGCGTCGTCAACCTGCCGATCATCAAGTTCTCGGTCGATTGGTGGAACACCTTGCACCAGCCGGCGAGCGTCATCCGCATGGGCGGCCCCACCATCGACATCTCGATGCTGCTGCCGCTGTTGGTGATGGCGGTCGGCTTCATGCTGCTTTTCGCCGCGCTGCTGCTCGTCCGCATGCGCACGATGCTCAACGAGCGCCGCGTCCGGGCGCTACGGCTGCAAGGCTGATGGCCCACTATTTCGCGATGGGCGGGTACGCCGCCTTTGTCTGGCCGGCCTATGCGATCGCCGTCATCGTCCTCGGCGGCATCACGCTTGCTTCGTGGCGCCGCTATCGCGCGAGCCGGCGGGCGCTCAAGGAGCTGCAAGGCGAATGACCCGCAAGCGCCGCCGCCTTCTGATCGTCGTCTGCGGCATGGCGGCGCTGGCCGCGGCGGTCGCGATGGTGCTGTCGGCGTTCAACGACAATCTCGTGTTTTTCTATGGGCCGACCGAGCTGGCGGCAAAGAAAATCGCGCCGGGGCGCCTGGTCCGAATCGGCGGGCTGGTCGAGGCCAACAGCGTCGTGCACGAAGGCCACACCGTCCGCTTCAAGGTGACCGACAACAAGACCGACCTTGGCGTGACCTATGACGGCATCCTTCCCGACCTGTTTCGCGAGGGGCAGGGTGTCGTCGCCGAGGGACGGCTCGACGGCAAGGGCGGGTTCGTCGCCACCAATGTCCTCGCCAAGCACGACGAGAAATACATGCCGCCGGAAGTCGCCGATGCGCTGAAAAAAGCCGGCCGCTGGCAGGAAGGCGAGCGAAAACCCTAGGATTCGTTCTCTTTCGGCGCCACCAAAAGACTTAGCTCGCGCCAGCCGAACCCGGTCGCGCCGACCTGCGCGCCGCCCACGGGCAGCGTCTTGCGCCGTACTTCCTTGCCGCCGAGCCGCCGGTAGAAAAACCGCGCCGGGTTGTCGCTCAGCACCCAGATCACCGCGGAATCGTGGCCCAGCTCGACCAGCCGGGCAAACAGCGCCAGCAGCAGCCGGCGCCCGATGCCCTGGTTTTGCCAGTCGGGCGCGACATAGAGGGTGAAAACCTCGCCGGTAAAGCTTTTGTCGTCGCGGCAGCCGCCGCAGCTGCCGAACCCGACGATCGCCCCGCCGGCGTCGACCGCGACGCGCACGTCGCGCGGCTCGCGGCCGATCAGCCCCGCCCAGCCCCGCTGGCGCCGCTCCGCCGACAGGCCGACGAGATACGGCGTCGCCAGGATCCCGGCATAGGCGGCTTGCCAGGTCTCGACATCGAGCCGGGCAATGCGCGCGGCGTCGTCGAGACGGGCCGGCCTGATCGCGATCGTGTCCATGCCGCCTCATTCTGCCCGTTTTTGCGGCGCATGGGGAAGGCTCGCATCGTGTATGGTTAGGTCATGAAACGGAATGGGTTATGGATCGGCGCGGTGATGACCGCCGCCGGGATCGCCGCGGCGGCCGGCGCCCGCGCCGCCGACAAGGCCGGGACGCCGCCCGCCTCGCGGGTGCTGGGAACGGATGGGTCGTGGACCGCCTATGTCTCCGAGGACCGGACCGGCAAGGTCTGCTACCTGGTTGGCCAGCCGGAGAAAAGCGCGCCGCGCTCCGCTCGCCGCAAACCGCCGAGCGCGATGATCACGCACCGGCCGCAGGAGAACATCGCCAACGTGGTCAGCTTTGTCGAAGGCTATCCGCTAAAGGATGGCAGCGACGTATCGGTGGTGGCGGGAAAGGGCAAGTTCGAGCTCTTCACCAAGGACGACAGCGCCTGGGCCCGCACGTCCGATCTCGACAAGGAGATCGTCGGCGCGCTTGCGCGTGCGCGGACGGCGGTGGTCAAGGGCACGCCGGCGCGCGGGCCGGCGACGACCGACACCTATTCGCTCGCCGGGTTCGGCAAGGCTCTCGCGCTGATCGACAAGGCCTGCGGTGTCAAGCGCTGACGGGCCGGCCAGCCTCGCCGGGATCGGGCGCGAGGGACTCGCGGCGGAGCTGGCGCGGCTCGGCGCGGCGCCGTTTCGCGCACGCCAGCTGTGGCACTGGATCTATCATCGCGGGGCGACCGACTTCGCCGCGATGACGAGTCTCGCCAAGGGCTTCCGCGACGAGCTCGCCGAGGCGTACACGCTGTCGCGCCCGGAGGTGAGCCGGGCTCTCGTCTCGGCCGACGGGACCCGAAAATGGCTCCTGCGCTTTGGCGACGGCCACGAGGCGGAGATGGTCCACATCCCGGAAGAGGATCGGGGCACGCTTTGCGTGTCGTCGCAGGTCGGCTGCACCCTCAACTGCACCTTCTGCCATACCGGGACGCAGCGGCTGGTGCGCAATCTGACCGTCGCCGAGATCGTCGGCCAGATCATGGCGGCGCGCGATGCGCTTGGCGAATGGCCTTCGCCGCCCGAGGGCCGGCAGCTCACCAACATCGTGCTGATGGGCATGGGCGAGCCGCTCTACAATTACGACAACGTCGCCGCCGCGATGAAGATCGTCATGGACCCCGAGGGGCTGGCGATCTCGCGGCGCAAAATCACCCTGTCGACCGCCGGGGTCGTGCCGACGATCGCGCGCTGCGGCGCCGAGATCGGGGTCAACCTGGCGATTTCGCTGCACGCGGTTACCGACGAGCTGCGCGACCGGCTGGTGCCGCTCAACCGCAAATACCCGATCGCCGAGCTGCTCGACGCCTGCCGCACCTACCCGGGATCGAGCAACGCGCGCCGCATCACTTTCGAATACGTGATGCTCAAGGGCGTCAACGACAGCCCGGCCGAGGCGCGCGAGCTGGTCCGCCTCTTGCGCGGCATCCCGGCCAAGGTCAACCTGATCCCGTTCAATCCGTGGCCGGGCTCGCCCTATGAGTGCTCGTCGGACACGGCAATCGCCGCCTTTTCCGACATCGTCTTCGCCGCCGGCTACTCGGCGCCGGTGCGCACGCCCCGGGGCCGCGACATCCTGGCGGCCTGCGGTCAGCTCAAATCTGAGAGCGTGCGGGCCCGGCGCGCGGTCGCCGCTCCCGCGTAGCGCGGCTCAGCGCTTGTGCCAGGTCACATTGTAATAGCAGCCGCCCGAATAGCTGCCGGTGACGCCGCCTTGTCCGTCGATCTGGGCGGTCAGCTTGCCGGTAGCGGCGCTGTGCATGATCACCAGGCCCTGCGCCGAGACGGTTCCTTCCATCGGCTGTTTGCTCCACTGGCTCTGGGCGCGGCCTCCCGAGATGACGAGCGGCGCCAGCGCCGTCGTCGGCGGGCAGCCGGTGGCCCGTCCTCCCATCGACCCGGTCAGGGTGCCCGACCCGCCGACATAGGTGCCGTCGTAAGCAGTCTGGGCGCTGGCCGGTCCGGCCGCCGCGATCGTGATTGCCGATACCGCCAGGCATATGCAAAACAAGGCGCGCATAGCGTCCCCCCGCGAATGGGTCTGGGCGCGAGGGAATAAAGCATGGCCGAGACGGTGAAGAAAGTGGTGCTCGCCTATTCTGGCGGGTTAGACACTTCGGTGATCCTCAAGTGGTTGCAGGAGACCTATCGCTGCGAGGTGGTGACCTTCACCGCCGATCTCGGCCAGGGCGAGGAGCTCGACCCGGCTCGCCGCAAGGCCGAGAACATGGGGGTCGGGGAGATTTTCATCGACGATCTGCGCGAGGAATTCGTCCGCGATTTCTGTTTTCCGATGTTCCGCGCCAACGCGCTTTACGAGGGGCGCTATCTGCTCGGCACCTCGATCGCACGGCCGCTGATCGCCAAGCGCCAGATCGAGATCGCGCGCCAGGTCGGAGCCGACGCGGTGGCCCACGGCGCGACCGGCAAGGGCAACGACCAGGTCCGTTTCGAGCTCAGCTACTATGCGCTCGCGCCCGACATCAAGGTGATCGCGCCGTGGCGGGAATGGGACCTGACCTCGCGCACGCGGCTGCTCGACTACGCCGACCTGCACCAGATCCCGATCGCCCGCGACAAGCGCGGCGAGGCGCCGTTTTCGGTCGACGCCAATCTCTTGCACATCTCGGCCGAGGGAAAGGTGCTCGAAGACCCGTGGTCCGAGCCCGAGGAGTATGTCTACAGCCGCACCGTCGCGCCGGAGGAGGCGCCCGACAGCCCGCAATATGTCGAGATCGACTTCGCGGGCGGCGACCCGGTCGCGGTCGACGGCGTGGCCTTGTCGCCGGCCGGGGTCCTGACGCGCCTCAACGAGCTCGGCGGCAAGCACGGCATCGGCCGCCTCGACCTGGTGGAAAACCGGTTTGTCGGGATGAAGTCGCGCGGCGTCTACGAGACCCCTGGCGGCACGATCTGGCAGGAGGCCCACCGCGGCATCGAGAGCCTGTGTCTCGATCGCGGTGCGATGCACCTCAAGGACGAGGTGATGCCGCGCTATGCCGAGCTGATCTACAACGGGTTCTGGTTCTCGCCGGAGCGGGAAATGCTTCAGGCGCTGATCGACAAGAGCCAGGAGCGGGTCGAGGGGCGGGTGCGTCTCAAGCTCTACAAGGGCGCGGTCAGGGTCGTCGGCCGGCAATCGCCGAACAGCCTCTACAGCCAGGCCCACGTGACCTTCGAGGAAGACGCGGTCTACGATCAGCGCGACGCCGAGGGCTTTATCAAGCTCAACGCGCTGCGCCTCAGGCTCGCCGCGCGACGGCGTTAGCCCGATGCGCCGGCGCCTCGCGGCCGTCCTTGTGCTCTGGGCGGCGGCGGCGCAGGCGCAGGCCGTGGTCGCCGACCTGCCGACCCCGCTCGGGGCGGAGCGGGCGGCGTTCCTGCCGGCGCCGGGCGCGCGCGCGACGGTCGTGCTGCTCGCCGGGGGCTCGGGCATCGTGGCGATCGGTCCCGGCGGCGAAACCGCCAACCAAAATTTCCTGATCCGCACCCGGGCGATGTGGGCGGCATACGGGATCGACGCCCTGATCCTCGGCTCGCCGGGCAACGCCTCGCTGCTGGGCCGGCGCGCGACGCCCGCTTATGCGCAGGCGCTCGGCGTTGCCGTCGATTTTGCCCGGTCGCGCGCCAACGTGCCGGTCTGGCTGGTCGGGACGAGCCAGGGCTCGATCGCCGCCGTGAACGGCGCCGCCCATCTCGGCGCGAAAGTGGCCGGGGTCGTGCTGTCCTCGTCGGTGACGCGGAACAGCCGCTCCGGCGAGACCGTCGCGTCCGCGGAGCCCGCCGCGATAGCGGTGCCGGTGCTGGTCGTCGCCAATAGCGGCGACACGTGCCCGGCAACCCCACCCGGCGACGCCCAAGGCCTGCTCGCGTCGATGCCGGCTTCGCCGCGCAAGGAGGTCATCCTGTTCGAGAGCGGCGCGATCCGCTCGGCACCCTGCGACGCGCTGTCGCCGCACGGCTACATGGGCATCGAGGCATCGGTCATCCAGCGCATCGCCGCCTGGATCGCTGCCGGGCCGGGGCGCTGATTTTCGCCAATCACCAGCGGTAGAAAAACGGGGCGACGTCGTAGACCAGCAGCCGCTCGATAAACAGCAGGACCAGGATCAGGATGATCGGCGAGATATCGACGCCGCCGAAATTGGGCAGGAACGAGCGGATCGGCCTCAGCGCCGGCTCGGTGATGCGATAAAGGAAATCTCCGGCCACCGCGACCGCGCGGTTGTAGCGGTTGATGACCCCGAACGCTAAAAGCCAGGACAGCACCGCCTGGGCGATCAATAGCCAGATATAGATCGTGATGAGCGTGTTGATGAGCCAAAGCACCGCGTTCATAGGCCACCGTGTCGGAGCGGGTTGCGCGAC
>DASUIE010000121.1:0-35952 GCA_036273175.1 Allostellaceae bacterium | reverse complement strand
GGCGCCGACAACGACCGTGCAAATTGTCGCACCGGTTTCGATGCGGATACGGTTCCTCCCCAAAGCTCAGTTCGATCACGCGAAGCACCTGGCAAGTAATTGCGATGATTGCCATAACGCGCGCCAATCCGACACCAGCGCGGATGTTCTGATCCCCGGCAAGGAGACTTGCGTGCGCTGCCACGGTGGCGAAAACGCCGCGCTATCGACGCAATCGACTTGCGTCACCTGTCACGCGTTCCACCACACCGAATTCGGACCGATGCGCGAGACCGCCGCCGCGTTACACTAAGAGGCCTGAACGCCAGTTGGGGGACTGACGATGGCTCGACCGATGACCGGGGGGCGGTCAGCTGGGCTCTTGTCGCGTCCCGTATTCCGGGCGGCGATCGCGATGCTGTCGCTGTGGTGCGCGGCGCCGGGCGGATGCGGCGGCGGCGGCAGCGCGACCAACCCGCTCTCCTCGAACCCGACGAACTCGCCGACCGCGAGCCCGACCAACCTCGCCGAAAGCGATGTCAACCGCATCGTGCTGCAGGCGGTGCACGAGGCCAATGCGCGCGGCAAGCCGGCGACGATCGCCGTCGTCGACCGTGTCGGCAACGTGTTGGCGCTGACCCAGATGCCGGGCGCGCCGACGACCGCCCAGATCACCTCGAACCGCGGTGTCACCACCGGGCTCGAAAACCCGGCGGTGCTGCCGGGCGGGCTCGTGCCTTCGACCGAGGCCGCGATCGCCAAGGCGCTGACCGGCGCCTATCTGTCGTCGAACGGAAACGCGTTTTCGAGCCGCACCGCCAGCCAGATCATCCAGGAGCATTTCGATCCCGGCGTGACCAACACTCCCGGCGGGCCGCTGTTCGGCGTCCAGTTCAGCCAGCTTTCGTGCTCCGACTTCAACACCGTCGCCAGCGCCGTGCCCGGCGCCACCAATGCCGGTCCGCACCGCTCGCCGCTCGGCTTCTCGGCCGATTCGGGCGGGATGCCGATCTACCAGAACGGCCTCCTGGTCGGCGGGATCGGCATCATGACCAAGACCACCTATTCGCTCGACGCCAACATCTTCAATGTCGACCTCGACGACGACGAGGTGATCGCGATCGCCGGAACCACCGGCTATGAGGCGCCTGCGCAAATCCGCGCCGACAACATCGCCGTCAACGGGCTGACGCTGCGC
The DNA here is from genome assembly GCA_036273175.1 of Allostellaceae bacterium. Taxonomy (GTDB): domain Bacteria; phylum Pseudomonadota; class Alphaproteobacteria; order ATCC43930; family CGMCC-115725; genus DATARH01. The sequence continues at coordinate 34,775 of DASUIE010000121.1, read as the reverse complement.
TACACCGACGCGACCAGCGCCAATCTGGCGACGCCGGTCGCCGCCACCGGGAGCCTCTCGCCGGTTACCGCCCCGTTTTATTTCGCCGGCCCGGCCGCCGGGCACACCGCGATCACCGGCCTCACCTACGGCGTGGCCGCCTCCGGAGTCGTCCAGGACGGCGCCATTGGGCCGGTGCTTTATCCGGGCACGACCACGCCGGCCTTCGTCTTCACCGACGGCGCCGGGACCGTGCTGTACCAGCCGACAGCCGGCCTCGCCCCGGCCAGTGGCGCGATCACCGCCGACGAGGCCCGCTCGCTGATGGTCAGCGCGCTCAACGTCGCCTTTTCGGCACGCGCGGCGATCCGCGTGCCGACCAACAGCTTTGCCCAGGTGACGGTGACCATCGTCGATCTCGACGGCAATGTGCTGGCCCAGGCGCGCACGCCGGATGCGCCCGTTTTCGGCGCCGACGTGTCGCGGCAGAAGGCGCGCACCGCGGTCTTTTTCTCGCGCACCGACGCGGCCGCCAAGATCAGCGGGATCGCGGCCCCGTCGCCGAGCACCAGCGACCACACCTTCGCCAACTATATCGCCCGCTCGCAGGCGCTGGTCGGCCCCAATGTCTTTGCCGACGGCACCGCCTGGTCCGAGGTCGCGGTCGGCGACATCGCCCGCCCGTTCTACCCCGATGGGATCGACGCCGACGGGCCGGGTTCGCTGAGCCTGCCCTTCCCGAATTGGAGCGTCTTCTCGACCGGGCTCCAGCTCGACCTCGTCGCCCAGGACATCGTCAACGGCGCGACGACCGGCGCCAAGCCAGCGGCCGGCTGCGCCGCGACCGGGATCGGCGGCCTTCCCGAGCTGCCGCCGCTTTCCGGGGGCAAGACGCAGCTTGCCAACGGGCTGCAGATCTTTTCCGGCAGCTCGCCGATCTATCGCGGCAACGTGCTGGTCGGCGGCATCGGCGTCTCCGGCGACGGCATCCAGCAGGACAGCATGGTCTCGTATCTCGGGCTGCAAAACGGCCCGACCACGCTCAACAACGCGCCCGTCAACATTCGCGCCGACCTGCTGACACCGGGCGGCATCCACCTGCGCTACGTCAACTGCCCGGCGGCGCCGTTCATCAACAACAACGTGCAGAACCCGTGCTGATCCGCGCCCCGGTTTTTGTGCTGGCCATGGGGCTGGCGTCGGCGGCGCAGGCCAGCGTCGGCGGCGACGATCTGCGCCGCTACCGGCGCATGTCGGACGAGCTCTATCAGGCGACCAGCAGCGACGCCGCCAATTTCGAAAAGGCGCGGACGGATTCGGTGCTGCGCGAGGAACTCGAACGCACGCTGCACAAAAAGCTGCCCGACGCGACGCTGCAGGCGATGGCGGCGCAGGCTCATGCCGAGGCCGATTACTGGAAGCGATACCGCAGCGGCATCGAGGCGGCGATCGGGACCGAGCGGCCGCAGGCGGGAGGCCGCATGATCCCGGGCCGCCGCGCGCCGGCCTCGGCGGTCGAGCCGATCGTCAACCCGGAGGCGCTGCCGACCCCCAAGCCGTTCGAGGAGGGCGGCTACCTGCCGGTGCCCGACCGCTGGCGCATCCTCGACGCGCTCGGCCGCGACGAAAACCCGCTCGACCCCTACAACACCAATACGCTGAAGGCCGACAAGCCGATCTTCGGCGAGGATTGGTTCATCAATGTCGGGGCGATCGCCGACACCCTTTACGAGCCGGCGCGGGTGCCGACCGGGGTCGGCGCGCAATACACGCTGAGCCCCAACGTCAACAACACTTTCGGGCGCTACGGCCGCACCCTGGTCACCGAGACCGACATCCTCAGCCTGTCGCTGATCAAGGGAAACACGGCGTTCAAGCCGCCCGATTTCGAGCTGCGCATCACGCCCGCCTTCAACTTCAACCACACCCAGGTCGGCGAGCTCGGCCTCATCAACATCAACCCGGCCAAGGGGACGATCCGCAACGACTCGTTTCTGGGCCTCCAGGAAGGCTTCATCGACTACCACATCCGCAACGTGTCGGAGTATTACGACTTCGATTCGGTGCGTGTCGGCATCCAGCCGTTCAACGCCGATTTCCGCGGCTTTCTGTTCCAGGACAACCAGCTCGGCCTGCGCTTCTTCGGCGACCGCGACGCCAATCGCTGGCAGTACAACCTCGCCTATTTCCAGCGCCTGGAAAAGGACACCAATAGCGGCCTCAACGATCTCGGCAAGAAGATCCGCCAGGACCGTGTCATGCTGGCCAACCTCTACCGCCAGGACTTCCCGGTCCCCGGCTTCACCTCGCAGCTCACCTATGTCCGCAACGACAACAGCGAGGGCAAGGAGTTCTACTACGACAATAACGGCTTTCTGGTGCGGCCGGCGCAAATCGGCGACAACCGCGGCTACAACTACAGCGTCAACTATCTGGGCTTTAACGGCGACGGGCATTTCGGCCGGCTCAACCTGACGACTTCGGCCTATTGGGCGATCGGCGACCTCTCGCACAACCAGTTCGGCCCGGCCGGCAACAACGGCGCGACGATCAACGCCTTTTTCGCCGCGGTCGAGCCGTCGATGGATTTCGACTGGTTCCGCGTGCGCCTCTCCGGCCTCTACCAGAGCGGCGAGAAAAACCCGACCGGCGGCCATGCCGGCGGTTTCGACTCGATCATGGAGAACCCGCAATTCGCCGGCGCCGACACCAGCTTCTGGATCCGCCAGTCGATCCCGCTGATCGGCGGCGGCGGGGTGGCGCTGACGACGCCGAACGGCATCCTCGACGATCTGCGCGCGGCCAAGGGCGAGGGCCAGTCGAACTTTATCAACCCCGGCCTAGTGCTGGTCGGGATCGGCGCCGATTTCGACCTGCTGCCAGAGTTGCGGCTGAGCACCAACGCCAACTACCTGCGCTTCCAGACCACCGCGCCGCTCGAATTCCTGCGTCACCAGGACGACATCCCGGATTCGCTCGGCTACGATTTGTCGGCGGCGCTGACCTACCGGCCGCTCTTCACCAACAACATCGTGCTGCGCCTGTCGGGCGGCGTGCTGCTGCCGGGCGCGGGGATCAAGTCGCTGTACAACTCGCCGGGCGGGCAGGCGCTGTTCGGCAACGGCAATGTGCTCTACTCCGTCCTCGCCAACGTCGTGCTGACCTATTGATGATCCGGCTTCTCGCCATAGCCCTGACCCTGCTGCTCGGCATCGCCGCGGCCGAGGCCGAGTCGCCGCCCGCGCCGCAGAAGGAAACCGCGGCCGAGATGCAGGCCAAGAGCGCCGGCTGCATGAGCTGTCACACGACGACCGACTCGGTGACGATGCACACGAGCCCCGGGGTGACGCTGGGCTGCGCCGACTGCCACGGCGGCAACGCCGCGGTCTTCGTGCCGCCGGGCGCGGCGCGGGAGAGCGCCGAATACCGCCACGCGCTCGACGAAGCGCATGTGAAGCCGCGCTTCCCCGAGAAGTGGAACTATCCGTCGAGCGTCAAGCCGCCGCGCACCTACACGCTCCTCAACAAGGAATCGCCGGAGTTCATCCGCTTCCTGAACCCGAGCGACTACCGCGTCGCCGGCCAGACCTGCGGCGTCTGCCACGGCGCGATCCTGCAGGCGGCCGAGCGCAGCCTGATGGCGACGACCGCGATGTTCTGGGCGGCCGGCGCCTACAATAACGGCATCCTGCCGATGAAGCGCAGCCTGCTCGGCGAAGCCTATACGCCGGACGGCAAGCCGGCGACGATCATGACGCCGGAGCATCTGTCCGAGGCGGAGATGCTGAAGCACGACATCGTGCCCCAGCTCTACCCGCTGCCGGCCTGGGAGACGATCCCGCCGGGCGACGTGTTCCGCGTCTTCGAGCGCGGCGGCCGGACCATCGGCACGCAATTCCCCGAGATCGGCAACCCGAACTCGACCGGCGAGCTGGAGTTGCTCGACGAGCCCGGGCGCCCCGATCTGCGCCAATCGAACCGTGGGCCGGCCACCGGGCTTCGAGTCTCGATCCCGATCCTCAACATCACCAAGACCCGGCTGAACGACCCGACCACCTGGTTTCTCGGCACCAATGACAACCCCGGCGACTACCGCGATTCCGGCTGCGCCAGCTGCCACGTGATCTACGCCAACGACCGCGACGTACAGGAGAGCGGGCCCTATGCCCGGTTCGGCAACCGCGGCACCAGCCAATCGACCGACCCGACGATCCGCCACGGGGAGACCGGTCATCCGCTGCATCACCGGATGACGATCGCGGTGCCGACCAGCCAATGCATGATCTGCCACATGCATCAGCCGAACCTGTTCCTCAACAGCATGCTCGGCTACACGATGTGGGACTACGAGACGGCCGCGCCGCAAATGTGGCCGAAGCACCAGAAATACCCGACCGATACCGAGATGCGCGCGGCGCTGGAGCGCAACCCCGAAGGCGCGGTGGTGCGCGGCAAATGGGCCGACCCCAATTTCAGCGCCGAGGTCAGCACCCTCAACCCGCAAATCAAGGACACCCAGTTCGCCGATTATCACGGCCATGGCTGGAACTTCCGCGCCGTCTACAAGCGCGACCGCCACGGCAATCTGCTCGACGACGCCAACAACATCATCCCGCCGAGCGACCCCGAAAAGTTCAAGAAGGCGGTGCATCTCGATTCGATCCATGTCGATTTCGGGATGCAATGCGTCGACTGCCACTTCAGCCAGGACAATCACGGCAGCGGCCACCTCTACACCGAGGTGCAGGGCGCGATCGAGATCACCTGCGCCGACTGCCACGGCACCGCGACGAAGTACCCCGACCTGAAAACCCACGGTCCGGCCGCGCCGCCGAAGGGGACCGATCTGTCGCTGCTGCGCACCGCCGACGGGCGCGCCCGGTTCGAGTGGCGCGATGGCAAGCTCTACCAGCGCTCGGCGGTCGATCCCGACCTCGAATGGCAGATGACGCTGGTCAAGGACACGGTGACGCCCGGCAACCCGAAATACAACCCGCGCGCCGCCCGGGCCAAGCTGATGTCGACCGGCACCTCGATGCGCTGGGGACCCGGCGTGCCGGAGAGCCAACTCGCCCATTCGAACGACACGATGACCTGCTACACCTGCCACCTGTCGTGGACGACGAGCTGCGGCGGGTGTCACCTGCCGATCGAGGCCAACCAGCACACCGAGCGTCACCGTTACGAAGGCGGCACGACCCGCAACTTCGCCACCTACAACCCGCAGGTCGCGCGCGAGGACATGTTCCAGCTTGGCCTCGCCGGGACGATCAAGAACAACGTCATCGCCCCGATCGCCTCGCGCTCGGCGCTCGTCCTGTCATCGACCAACATCAACCGCGAGCACATCTACGTGCAGCAGCCGCCGGTGTCGTCATCCGGATATTCGAGCCAGGCATTCTCGGCGCATTACCCGCATACCGAGCGCCGCACCGAGACCAAGACCTGCACCGATTGCCACGTTTCGGCGGCGAACGACAACAACGCGATCATGGCCCAGCTCCTCTTGCTGGGAACCGATTTCGTCAATTTCGTCGGCTACAATTCCTGGGTCGGCGAGGCGCAGAACATCGAGGCGGTGCGCGTCACGCATTGGGACGAACCACAAGCCGTGATCGGCAGCTATCTCGAGCGCTACGCCTATCCCGACGACTACGCCAAGCACCTCGCCGCCAACCGCGAGCTCGAGGAGTCGCACGGCCATAAATCCGGCGAGGCGAACTGCATCCAGCTCCGCGGCGAATACCTTTACGTCGCCGAGGGCGCGAAGGGGATGCGCGTCTACGACGTCGCCAGCATCGCCAACAAAGGCTTCTCCGAGCGGATCGTCACCGCGCCGTTTTCGCCGCTCGGCCAGGACACCCATATCGCCTCGACCAACGCGACCTGCGTCGTCCTGCCGACCAACCAGCCGATCAACCCGGTGCGCAACGCCGGCAAGAACGAGACCCTCGACCCCTCGAAAGATTACAGCGCGGTCATGCGCGGGGAGAACGAGGAGCAGAAGATGCACCCGATCTACAATTACGCGTACATCACCGACGCGGCCGAGGGGTTGATCCTGACCAACGTCAACACCTTCCAGGACCAGGAGCCGCGCAACAACTTCCTGACCCGCGCCCTGACCTGGAACGAGAACGGCATCCTCAACGGCGCCCGCCACCTGACGATCGCCGGCACTCATTTCTACGTCGCCGCCGATGCCGGGATCGTCGAGCTCGACATGGACGACCCGCTCCACCCGAAGGTGATGGCGGTGATCCCGATCAAGGGCGCGACCTCGACCTTTGTCCAATTCCGCTATCTCTTCGTCACCGACGCGGCGGGGTTCGATGTCGTCGACATCACCCACCCGGAACGCCCGGCGATCGTCCCGACCGCGCATATCCCGCTCGCCCACGCCAACCGGGTGTTCGTCGCGCGGACCTATGCCTATGTCGCCGACGGGCCGGACGGGCTGGCGATCCTCGATATCGAAAAGCCGGAGCACCCGCGCCTCTACCTGCAATATGTCGACCGCGGCGGCGACGACGCGCGCGACGTGGTGGTGGCCTCGACCAACGCCTCGCTCTACGCCTACCTCGCCGACGGCGCCTATGGGCTCAAGGTGATCCAGCTTACCTCGCCCGAGACCCAGCCCGATTTCTACGGCTTCTCGCCGGCGCCGAAACCGCAGACGATCGCCTGGAAACACACCGCCTCGCCGGCGCTGTCGCTGTCGCGCGGGCTGGAGCGCGACCGCGCCGTCGACGAGACCGGGCATCAGATCGCGGTCTTCGACCGCATCGGCTCTCGGCCGTTCACCCTTGAGGAAATGCAGAAATTCTATCTCGGGCCGAGCGGCCGGCTTTTCCACGTCACCGATCGCGTAGAAAACAAGGATTTCGTGCCCGCCGGCAAATAGCGTTTAATGCGCGTATGGATCGGCGGTGGTTTCTCGGAGCAGCGGCCAGTTTCTCGGCGATGCCGCTTCAGGCGAAGGCCGACCCGCCGGCCATGCCGGTGCCGCGGCGGCTCAACCTCGTCAACGCGCATACCCGCGAGACCTTCAACGGCCCCTATCGCGACGCCAACGGCCCGATCGCCGCGGCGATGGACGATCTGTCCGAGTTCCTGCGGGATTTCCATTGCGGCGAGACGATCGCGATCGATGTCGCGATGCTCGATTTCCTCGCCACGGTGATGGACTCGGTCGGGGCCTCCCGCGCCTCGGTGCTGTCGGCCTACCGCACCCGCGAGACCAACGAGATGCTGCGGCGGACCACCTTCGGGGTCGCCGAGCACAGCCAGCACATCTATGGCCGTGCGGTCGATTTCACCCTATCGGCGCGGCTCGACGACGCGATGGAGATGGCGCGGGCGATGCAGCGCGGCGGCATCGGCTGGTATCCGCAATCGCATTTCATCCATCTCGACAGCGGCCCGGTGCGCAACTGGACGCTGGAAGGGGCGGGTTTCGAGCAGATGCTGCTGAAATTGCAGCGCCTGCTCGACGATGGCGGGGTGGCGATCGACGACTCGGGCGATTTCGTCGTCGAGAAAAGCGGCGAGAAGCTCAGCGCGTCGCAGCGTCTGGCGATGCATCGGCTGATCGCGCGCGCCGCGGCGGCCGCCGCTAGCGGCCGGTAGCAGCCGGGCGCACCACCAGCTCTGTCTCTCCGGCGGGCGAGGTCAGCACGACGCGGCTGTGCTCGATCCGCGCCACCGTAAACCCTTCGAGCCTGTCCCCGACCCCGAGTTCGAGCCGGTGCGTTCCTTCCAGCAGCAGCGCGCGCTGCTCGCGCCCGGCCAGCAGCACGCCCAGGAGCCGATAGCGGGTCTCGATGCCCCCCGTGGGCGTTGCCGCCGTGAGCTTCTCCGCCGCTTGCGGGCGGCGCGACGGCGCGAAGAGCGGCCGCTCGGCGATCCCGGCGAAATTCCCGGCCGGCGGCAGCGGCGCCAGCGTCGGCGGCGGGGCGGCCGCCGGAGCGGGCGGCTTGGGCGCGGGCGCGCGTCCCGGCAGGAACGGCCACAGCGTGAGCCCGGCGAGCAGGACCGCCAAAGCCGCCAGCGCGTGGTTGGCCCGCAACGCGGTCACGACGCCCCCGCCTTGAAGCCCAACACGTCGAGCTGGAATTCGAGCGGCGCCGGCGCCGCCGCCCCGGCGCGGATCTGCAGGTTGTCGGGATAGAGCGCCGGCCGCGCCGCCTCGACCGCGTAGAGCAGCCGGCCGATCTCGGCGATCCCGCCGGCGGCGTTGATGCGGATGCCGATGCGCACCGCGCCCGAAGCCGCTTGTGCCCGCAGCACCTGCATCCCGCGGATCTGGATCTGCGCCGCGCCGGCCGCGGCCTTTACCGTCTCTTGCAGCAGCGCGGCGGCCTGCGCGTCCGGGATGTCGGGCAGCAGCAGGGCCGCTTCCGCCGGCGCCGCGCGTTCCTCGACCCCTGGCGCGGTCAGCGCGCGGTAGCGCTGGGCCAGCGCGTCGCGGCGCTCGATCGCGGCGGAGCCGGTCGCAAGCTGGCCGAAATAAGCCTCGACCGGCCCGGCCCAGAACAGGCCGAGCAGCAGCAAGAGGATCGCCGCCGCGCCGGCGCGGCTCGCGGTCATCGGGCGGCCTCCACGAGTGTCGCGCCGAGGCGGAAATGCTCGAGCCCGCTGCCCTCGCGGGTGATCGGCGCGCGAAACTCGACCTCGGTGACGGCGCGGCTTTTCTGCAGCGCCTGCACGATCGCCGCGGCCGACGGCGACAGGCCGTCGATCGTCAGCTCGCGCCCGGCGATCGACAGCGACAACAGGTACGAGCCGTCCGGCACCGCGCGGGTCAGCAGGTCGAGCAGCGCGACGAGCGGTGGCCGCTCGGCGCGCAGCTTGACCAGCGCCGCGGTGCGGTCGGCCTCGGCCTGCGCGCGGCTGCGGCGATGCGCGGCGGCCTCCCCGGCCGGCTTCAACGCGGCGATCTCGCGGTCGAGCGCGGCGATCCGCCATTGTTGGGCCAGCGGCCAGGCGGCGAGCGCCGCGACCGCGAGCACGCCGACCCCGGCGGCCAGCACCGGGCTGACCTCTCTCGTCGCGCGGCCGAGACCGAGCGCCGCGCCGGGCAAAGGCAGCGGCGCCGCGTCGCCCCGCGCCATCAGCGCGACCCCATTGACCCGCATCCCCGACCGGGCAAGCTCGGCGAGGATCGCCGCGACCGTGTCGCGCGGCACCGCGACGATCTCGACCGAAAGCGGCCGCCCGACGACGCGATGGCGGTAGAACATCCGCGCCGCCGGAAACGGGAAGTGGCGGCCAATCTCGAATTCGACGATGCGGCCGAGCTCGGCCCGGGCGCCGGTGGGAAAGGCGATGGTCCGGCTCAGAACGCGCTCGGGCGGAATTATCACCGTAACGGGACGGCCGCGCAGCGCCGGCGGGAGCGAATCGGCGTCCCCCGACTGGCGATCCACCTGCCCGATCACCCGGTGCCGGTGGCGCAGGACCCAGTATCGCTCGCCCGCCTCGACGGTCAGCGCCCCGCCCCGGCCGAGACCCGAAGCCGTTGCGATATCGCCATATATCGCGGCCAACTCGCCGATCCACCAGGCGGCGGCGCGGCCGACCCAGGCGCGGACCCTTGGCCGGTTCTCGGCGGCGATGGTCATGATGGCGGGATTCTAGAGGAATTGCGCCACCCCATCACCTGGTAGGGGCGGCTCGGGGTTTCGGTCAGGCGGATTTGCAGGTCGGCCCGATAGCGGGCGCGGTCGGCCGTGATCGCCACCGCCTCGATCGTGAAATCGCGGCGCGGGCTCGCCATCAGAAACGGCAGCGCCGGCAGCGCCTGGCCGCCCCAAAAACCCCGGCTGTCCAGATACGAATCGACGAGCCCCTCGGTCGCGCCCGGCAACGCCAAAAGCACCATGCGCGGCGCCACGCTCGGGTCTATCGCCGAGGCGCCGGTCGCTACCGTCACGCAATCGGCGACGCGCTCGTAGAGCGGCGCGTCGATCCCCGGCACTCCGGCCAGCTCCTCGATCGCGGCGAATCGATAGGTCCGGCGCGTGTCCGGTTGCGGGCAAGGCGGTGCCATATCGCCGCGGCGGTCGAGGACGTTGCAGGCGAGCCGCTCCGCGACATCGTGCGGTTTGCCGGCGGCGGTGAAAAGCCCGGTCAGAAGGTCGAGCGGCGCGAGGTTGATGTCGATCTTGCCGGCCTCGTCGACGATCGCGATCCGCACCGCCGTGCCGCCGTCCTGCCAGGTTTGCGGGTCGCGCTCGCCGCGGAGCAGCCGCGCCAGGCCGAGCTGGGTCCCGGCTTCCGCGGCGAGACGCGCGCGCGCCGAGCCGAGCGCGTTGCCGGCCACGAACACCTCGCTGCGCGTCGCCGCGCTGGCGGCGGCGAGCAGCACCGCAATCAGCGCCACGCCCCACAGCGCGACAATGGCGATCGAGCCCCGCTCCCGGCTCATCCGGCGCTCCACAGCCGCACGACCAGCGGCGGTCGCGGCTCGCCGTCGGCGGTATCGAGCTCGATCCGCACCAGCAGCGGCGGAGCGGCCATATTCTCCCAGGAATCGTGCCAGGAAGGCGGATCGGCCGGACCGGCGGCGCCGAAATAGCTGAGGCTGAACCGCCGCACCGCCTCGGCGACGACGCTGCGCTGGCGGCGCGGCTCGGCGAACGGCACCGCCAGCCGGCGGGTCAGGACGAGATCGTGGCGCGACAGGCCCAGCTCGATCCGATAGAGCCCGGCCGCGCCGTCATCGGCGGCGGCGACAAAGCTCAGACGGTCCGGCTTTCCGACAAAGCCGGGCGCCCGAACCGCGGCCGCCAGGGCGCGGTCCAGCAGCGCTTCGAAGCTGAGCCGCGCGTCGAGCCGGTCGGCGTGCCGGGTCACCGCCTCGGTGCCGGCGGCGGTCATCCGCAACCCCTGGAACAGGAGCAGACCGACCAGCCCGGCGAGGGCCAGCGCCACCACCGTCTCGATCAGCGTAAAGCCCGCGGCGCGGCGGCTCACGGCGGCGCCGGCCCGAGCCGCAGCGTCGACAGCGCCAGCTCGCGCCGGCGATGCCCGCTCCGCCAGGCCACCGACACCGCGACCCGGTAAAGCCGCCACGGCCGCGCATCGTCATAGGGCGCGACCGTCATCTGCCAGTCGAAGCGGTCGGCGAAAACTCCTTTGGCGCGGCTTTCCTCGAGCGGAGCGGTGACCCCGGCCGCGGCAAGCCTCTCCTCGGCGACGGCAAGGGCCGTGCCCGCGTCGCGCGCGGCGTCGTGGCCGATCATCCCGCTGCCGATCGCCGCCGCGCCGGCGGACAGCGCGAAGCCGACGATCGCCAGCGCGACGATCACCTCGATCAGCGAGAAGCCGCGCTCAGCGGACAAGGCTGGCCCGCCCGGTAACCGCGTCGACCGAAAGCACCCGCCGCTGTCCATCTCCGCTTTGGACGATGACGCGGCCGCCGGAAGACCAGCCCGCGGCGAAAAACGCAATTGGCGCGGCGGTCGCGATGCGGAGTCCCTTCGGCACGACGCGGTGCTCGCCGTCGAGCCAATACCCGCCCGCCGGGTCGCCGCGAAACGCCACCGAGCGGTCCTGGGCGATCGCGGTCGCTCGAGCCTCGCGCAGGGTTGCGCGCAGTTCTCCGACCGCCGAATCGAGCGTCGCACCCTGCACCCGCGACCCGATCAGCGGCAGCGCGATCGCCGCCATCAGCCCCGCGATGACCAGCACGACCGCGAGCTCGATCAGCGTAAACCCGCGCTCACCCCGCAACGTCGTAAACCTCCATCACCGTGCCCAGCAGCGCGAAGGCGACCGCGCCGATAATGAGGCCGAGCACGACGATGCTGACCGGCGTGATCAGCCCGATCATCGTGCCGGTGGTCGCCTCGACCTCGCGGCGCAAAAGGTCGCCCGCCTTGATTAGCATCGCGGCGAGGTCGCCGGTCTCCTCGCCGACGCGCACCAGCTCGCCGGCCAGATCGGGGAGCAGCCCACCCGCCACCAGCGAGTCGGTGATGCCGTCGCCGCGCTCGATGCCGCTCTCGGCCTTGGCGAGGCCGGCGCGCACCGCCTCGTTGCCGCTCGCCGCCCGCGTCGCCGACAGCGCCACCGCCGGCGGCACCCCCGCGCCAATCAGATTGCCGAGCAGAAACGCGAGCCGTTCGGCCTCGATCTTGGCGAGAAGCGGACCGAGCAGCGGCGCTCGCATCACAAGGCGCGCGACCGCCAGCCGAAACTCGGGGTCGCGCCAGCGCCATGCCGCGAACGCGCCGCCGCCAAGCAGCAGCAAAAGGGCGGGGAGCGCCGCGACGCGGAATCCCGCCGAACCGGCAAGCAGCAGCCGCATCGCCAGCGGCGGCTCGTGCCGGAGCCCCGCCAGCATCGCATCGAAACGCGGCACGACCGCCCCAAGCAAAAATGCCACCGAGAGGCAAGCGACGACCAGCACGCTCGCCGGATACACCAGCGCGCCGACCAGCGCCCGGCTGGTTTCGCGGCTGCGCTCCAGCACCGCGGCGAGCCGGTCGAGCGCACCGCCAATGTCGCCCCGCGCCTCCCCGGCGGCGATCACCATCGCGTAGTGGCGCGGCAGGCCGGCATGATCGGCGCAGGCCCGCGACAGGCTCTCGCCGCGATTAACCGCCGCCAGAAGATCGGCCGCCAGCCGCCCGCCGACCAGCCCTAGCGCGCGGTCGAGCCCGACCCCGGCCCCGACCAGCGCCGCGAGCTGGCGGGTGAACAGCACGACCTCGCGTGCCCGCAGCCGGCGGGCGCCGGAAACAGCAAACCGGGCGCGGCCAAATTGAGCGCGAATCCCGGCAGGGGCGCCGATCTCGATCGGGTAGTGGCCGATCGCCTGCAGCCGCGCCGCCGCGTCGCGCTCGTTCTCGGCGACGAGCTCCCCGGCGATCTCGGCGCCGCTCTGCCGCAAGGCGCGGTATTGGAAACGCGGCATGTCAGCCGGCTCCGAGCACGCGCATCACTTCCTCCTCCGAGGTGATGCCGGCGGCGGCCTTGGCCATCCCGTCGCTGCGCAGATCGACCATCCCGGCGTCGCGGGCGGCATCGCGCAGCCGGGCCGGATCGGCCCGGTCGACAACGAGCCGCGCGAGCCGGTCGGTGAACGGCAGCAGCTCCGCGATCGCGGTGCGTCCGCGATAGCCGCTGCCACCGCACTCAGCGCAGCCGCGGCCCCGGCAAGACTGGCATAGGCAGCGCACCAGGCGCTGGGCGACGACCCCCTTCAGCACCGCCGCGACAAGATATTCTTCGAGCCCCATATCGACGAGGCGGGTGATCGTGCCGACCGCGTCGTTGGTGTGGACGGTCGACAGCAGCAAATGCCCGGTCAGGCTCGCCTGCGCCGCGATCCGCGCGGTTTCGAGGTCGCGGATTTCGCCGACCAGCAGGATGTCCGGGTCCTGCCTCAGCAGCGAACGGAGAACGCTCGCGAAATTGAGCCCGATCCCCGGCCGCACCGGGATCTGGTTGATCCCGGGAAGCTGGTACTCGACCGGGTCCTCGACGGTCAGGATTTTCCGCTCGCGCGTGTTGAGGAGGCTCAGCGCCGCGTAGAGGGTCGAAGTCTTGCCGCTGCCGGTCGGCCCGGTGACGAGCAGCATCCCGCTCGGCAGATTGAGCAGCGCCTCCAGCCGCGCCCGCAGCGCCTCGCCGTAGCCGAGCTGGGCGAGGTCGAGCGGCGCGTGGTCGCGGTCGAGCAGCCGCAATACGACGCTTTCCCCGTGCAGTGTCGGCACGAACGAGATGCGCAGATCGATCTCCCGCCCCTCGACGACCATGCGAAACCGCCCGTCCTGCGGCAGGCGCCGCTCGGCGATATTGAGCCCGGCGACGATCTTGAGCCGGCTGACGATGTTGTCGTGCAGCCCGGCCGGCGGCGGCGGGATGTCGCGCAGCATTCCATCGACGCGCAGGCGCTGGACGACGCGGTCGTCGCTCGCCTCGATATGGATGTCGGAGGCGCGAAGCTGCGCGGCATGGCCGATGAGCCAGCTCACATAGCGGATCACCGGCTCTTCGCTGGCCGAATCGCTGAGCCGGCGGACATCCTCGCGCGCCGGCGCGGCGACGATCGCCTCGGCCGCCTTCCCGTCGCCGTAGAGCCGGCCCAACGCGGCGGTCAGCTCGCTCGGCACCGCCGCCCAGGGCGCGACCGGGCGGCCGGTCGCCAGCCGCACCGCCTTGATCGTGTAATCGTCGGTCGGGTCGGCCATCGCCAGCGCGAGCCCGTCCTCGGCCTCGCGCAGCGGCACGGCGCGGGCGCGGGCGATGAAATCGGGCGATAGCGCCTCGGCGCAAAGCGGCATCGCCGGGTAGTCGTCGGCGCCGGCGAGCGGAATCGTCAGGTACTCGGCGAGGCACTCGGCCATATCGCGCTCACCGACCATGCCGAGCCGGGTGACGATGACGCTTTCGCTTTCACCGCGTTCGCGGCGCAGGGCGCGCACGCGCTCGCGCTGGACCGCGTCGAGGCGGCCGCGATCGACCAGGAAATCGACAAGCTCCATAAGGCAAGCTCCGCGTCAGCGCGGCAGGCTTGCCTCCACGCCGCGCAAGGCCGCGACGAACTTCTCCGGGCGATAGGTCTGGTCGTTGGCGACGGCGGTGTAAAGCGCGCCCAGCGAAGCGTTGATCGCGTTGACTTGCGCGTCGTCGGCGAAGTGCAGGGCGGTCATCGCGGCGGCCACCGATTCGAGCGCCATCGTCTCCTGCTGGGCGCCCGAGTAGTCGAGATCGCCCTCGGCGACGATCGCCTTGGCGATCGCGAGCGCGTCGGCGCGGTCGAAATCATGCGCCAGGATCGCCGTGGCCAGCCCCTGCGCCAGGCCGTGCAGCGCCTTCGCCTCCGTCTTGACGCCCTCCCAGTAGTCCGGGCGCGGCGCCGCGCTCGCCTGGTGCAGCGCGAGAAGGTGCTCGCGCAGCGCTTTCGCCTGGTCGGGCGCGACCCGCGACGCCGCGATGGCGAGCATCACCGCGGTGGCGTCGTAGAGCCTGATCTTCCCCGGTTCGAGCCCGGTCGAGGCGCGGCGCTGCCATTGCAGCTCGTTGACCCCGTGATGGCAGGCCTGGCAGTCGAACAGCGCCAGCTCCGGCGTCACCCCCTTCGGCGCATAGGCCGGGTCGAGGATCAGCTCCATCCGCCGCTTCAGATCCATCGCCTGGCCGACCGCCCAGATCTGGATGTCGTTGGGCCGTCCCTTGCGTTCGACATAGCTCTTGTCGACCTTGTAGTGCGCCGGCTGGATCGCCCCGTAAGTGTCGAGCTCGAACGGCATCGGCGGGTGGCCGGCGCCCATGATCCGGTGGCTGACGAAATTCTCGCTGGTGCCGAGATGGCACGACAGGCACTTCTCGGCGCGGTCGGTCGGATCGGCGGTGTCGTAGAGCCCGGCGTGGACATTCTCCTTGTGCGACGCGCCGGAAATGTGGAGCCCGAGCCACGCCGCGCCGCCGGCCCCGTGGCACGATTCGCAGCCGACCCCGTCGGAAATGTCGAAACGCGGGCCGCGCAGCGCCGGGGCCACGTTGTCGGCATGACACGACAGGCAAAGCGGCGCCTCCTCGGCCTTGCCGAGCCCGAGAAGCTGGGCGATGCGCTCGCCGCGCGGCTCGGTCAGCACCTGGTAGGCGAGGCGGTGCTTATCCTTCTGCTTCCAGATCAGGTACTCGTCCTGCGCGACGGTCGAGTTCGGGAAGCGCTTGGCCGCGCCGTGGCAATTGTCGCCGGCGCAGCTCGCCACCCCGATATGCCGCGCGTCGTCGGCCCGCGCCGCGCCGGCCGTGAGCAGCAGCGCCGCCGCGACGATGGCGAGAACGCCCCTCATCGCCCGAACACCGGCTGCAGCGCCTTGAGCGCCTTCGCGAAAACGGACGGATCGAAGGTCGCGTCGTCCGCGAAGGCCGCGGACAAGCCGGCCAGCGCGCTCCGCGCCTTGCCGTCGCCGAGAAAGCCGGCCGATTTGAGATTGGTCACAATCGCCTCGAGCGCCATCGCGATCTGCTCGCCATGCTAAAATTGCCAGTCATCGGCCGAGCTGCCCAGCGCGATTTGCGCCAGGCCCAGCGCGCGCATGTCGTCGCGGTTGAATTCGTGCCGCGCCAGCACCGGGACGAGCCGGGCGGCGATGCCGCGGATCGTCTCCGCCTCGCGCCGCACCGCCGCCCAATCGTCGGGGCTCGCCTTGTGCATCGCCTCGATATGGGCGGCGAGCGACTTTGCCGCCGCGGGCGCGACGCGCGCCGCGATGATCCGCAGCATGACTGCGTTGGCGTCGTAGAGCTTGATCGTGCCGGTCCCGAGCCCCGTCGCGTTGGGCTTAGCCGCAGGGCTCATCGGATGGTGGCAGGACTGGCAATCGTAGAGCGCGTATTCGGGCAGCATCCCGTGCGGCGCGTGCTTCGGATCGGTCACCGCCTCCATCCGGCGGACGAGCTGCTCGGCCTGGCCGACCGCCCAGACCTGCATATCCGTCACCCGCCCCTTGCGCGCGACATAGGACGGGTCGACGACGAAATGCGCCGGCTGGTTCGCGGTATAGGTGTCGAGCTCGAAGGCGAGCCGCGGGTGGCCGGCGCCGTAGATGCGGTGGTCGACATAATGCGTCGCGTCGCCGACATGGCAGCTCATGCACTTCTCGGCGCGGGCGAGCGGCCGGTCGGTCGGGTACAAGCCGGCGGCGATATTCTGCTGGTGCGTGGCGCCCGAAATATGGACGCCGAGCCAGCCCGAGGCGCCGCCGTGGCATGCCTCGCAGCCGACGCCGTCGGAAAGCTGGAACAAATTGCCGCGGCGGTCGGGCGCGACGTAGTCGGCGTGGCAGTTGAGGCAGAGCGGCGCCCGCTCGGCCCGGCCGAGGCCAAGCGCCTGCGCCATCCGCTCGCTGCGCGGCTCCAGCAGCACCGCATAGGCCTGGCGGTGCTTGTCGCTCTTGGACCAGATTATGTACTCGTTGCCCGGCACCGCCGACCCTTTCGGCCGCTCCATCGCGCCGTGGCAGTTGCCGCCGCTGCAGCTCGCGACGCCGAGATGGACACTTGGGGGCGCCTGCGACTGCGCCCGCGCCGGCATCGCGAGCGCCGCCGCCCCGCAAACGATGGCGGCGAAGCGCAAACCACGCGTCGCGACGGTACCGAACATTCCGATAGTTTTACCACCAGCCGGATTCACCTCGAAGGCGAAATCCTGTTTCCCGGTTTGAGATCGCCGTCGAGCATCGCGTAGGGGCGGCTGCCGGTGCCGGCGATGCGCGGTCCCCAGACATGCACGTCGGCGCAAATCCGGCCGCTCGGCGGATCGAGGCAGAGCCGCGTGCCGTCGAGGCTCCACCGCCGCTCGACCGGCGCGGTATAGGCGTCGCGGCGGGGATCCCATTCGCGGATCTCCGAGCTGCCGTCGGCGCGCAGATAGGCCTGCACCACCAGCCGCGCGAGTTCGCCGCCGCCGGGAAGGCCCGGGCGCCACGGCACATAGGCGACCGCCGAAAGCGTGTTGCCGGCCAATTGAGCGGGGACCGGCGTCGGCGAATCGGCGGCTTGGATTCGGCCGCCGCCGAAGAGCGCGAGAACCACAACGAACGCCGTAATCGCCTGTTTCATAACCTACTCCGGGGATCGAACCGGGGGTGTTTGACTCCGTTTTCGCGGGCGGGTCAGGTTACCGGCGGGAGGCGCCGAAAGTCCACTTCACCATCCTGGAGCTTCTCGATCACGCTCGCTTTCATCTCGCGCCGCGACTCCTCGGGCGGTGCGATAGGGGTCGTTTGCGCATGATTCTGCGCTGGCGGTGGGGTTTCGCCTTGCTGTCGCTCGCCGCGGTCGCGGGGTGCGACGCGCTATCGGGTCCGATGTCTCCGGCACTGCAAGGCGCCGGCGATTTGAGCGAATCGGTGGTCCCGCACACCCCCGATCCGAGCCGCGCCGTCGCCAGCATGCCGGCCACCCGGCAGCCGCTCAGCCAGGCCAGGCCGGTCGTCGTCCGCGGCAAGGAAACGTCGCCGCGGACGCCGCCGCAGACCGATGCCGCCGGCGACCAGGGCGCCGATGTGCGCCTCAACTTCGCCGGCGCCGATATCCGCGACGTCGTCTCGACCGTGCTCGGCGAGACGCTCAAGCTCAACTACGTGATCGACCCCGACGTGACCGGCCCGGTGTCGTTCAACGTCAGCCGCCCGGTCTCCCGCGCCGAGCTGTTGCCGACCCTCGAGGCCGTGCTCAACAGCCGCGGCGCGACGATGGTGCGGGTCAACGGGATCATCCGCGTCATGCTGACCGCCAAGGCCGGGAAGGCCGGCGTCGGCGCGCCGATCGGCCAGAGCACCGGGCCGCGCGCGGTGGGGCAGCGCACCGAAGTCTTCCCGATGAAGTTCGTCGCGCCGTCGCAAATGCAGCACGTGCTCGAAAAGGTGCTGCCGGCGGGCCAGGTCGTCAGCGCCGACGACAAGGCGCACATGCTGACCGTGCAGGGATCGCCGACCGAGCTGAGCCTCGCCGAGGAAACCGTCCGCATCTTCGATGTCGACCAGCTCAGCGGCACCTCGATGGCGCTGATCCCGCTGCGCAACGCCACCCCCTCGGCGATCACCGACGAGCTGCGCAACATCTTCGGCACCAAACAATCCGCCGGCGACGGCGAGACGATCCGCTTTATGGCGATCGACCGGCTCAACGCGGTCATGGTGCTGACCCGGTCCGCCGCCTATCTCGACCAGGCGCGAAGCTGGATCGCCCGGCTCGACCGCGCCGGCGACCTCAACGAGCGGCGGGTCTACGTCTACAATCTGCAATACGCCAAGGCGGCCCAGGTCGGGCAGAAGCTGCAAGGGCTGCTGGCCTCGATGGACATCCGCTTCCGCGCGCCGAGCGCCAAGGCGGCCGCCGGCGACGGGATCGGCGGCGACGGCGACGCGAAACCCGAACCGATTTCCGCCAAAGCCGAGGCGCGCAAGCCGCCGCCCCCGCCGCCGCCCGAGGCCGATCCACCACCGCAACAGGGCGGCGACAGCCGCAACAGCGTGCGCATCGAAGCCGACGAATCGCACAACGCGCTGCTGATCTCGTCGACCGCGCGCGACTACAACCTGATCCGCCAGGTGCTGGAAGGCATCGACGTGCCGCCGCTGCAGGTGCTGATCGAGGTGACCGTCGCCGAGATCGCGCTCAACGACCAGCTCAACTACGGCGTCGAGTATTTCATCAACTCCGGCAAGACCAACACGCTCTTGACCACCGCCCGCAGCGCGGCCGGGATCACGCCGAGCGTGCCGGGCTTCGCGCTGTCATGGGTCTCCGGCAATTTCTCTCCGCGCGCGGTCCTCGACCTGCTGTCGGAGGTGACCCAGACGCGGGTCATCTCGACCCCGCGCCTTCTGGTGCTGAGCAACCAGACCGCGCGGCTCCAGGTCGGCGACGTCGTGCCGATCATCACCCAGTCGGCGACCAGCACCGTCACCAGCACGCCGCTCGTGCTCAACAGCGTCACTTACAAGGAGACCGGGGTTCAGCTCGAGGTGACGCCGCGGGTCAATGCCGGCGGCTATGTGACGCTCGACGTCAACCAGTCGGTCAGCGACGTCCTGACCACGACCTCGTCGCAGATCGACTCGCCGACCTTCCGCCAGCGGCGGCTGACCAGCACGATCAGCGTCAAGAACGGCGAGACGATCCTCTTGGGCGGCCTCATCCAGCAGACCGACAACCGCGACAGTTCCGGCATCCCGTTCCTGCACGACATCCCGGGCATCGGCTCGCTTTTCGGCAACAGCAACAACAGCGCGGCGCGCACCGAGCTGATCATGCTGATGACCCCGCACGTGATCGCCAACAGCGAGCAGTCGCGCGACCTGACCCGGGCGATCGAGCACCAGTTCCGCGCCGTGCTGGACGGCTCGACGCTGGCCCGGCCGCGCGTTCCGGCGCGTTAGCTCAGGCGAAATCCGCCGGCTTGAGCACGATCGGCTCGCCGTGAGGGGTGCGGTCGGCGGCGCGGTCCCAGGCGTCGCGGGTGCGGGACAAGGTCGCCTCGTCGGTCACACCCTTTGCGGCGACCAGCCGTTCGAGCGCGGCGAGCCAGTGCCGGTAATATGTTTCGCCGGTATCGGGGTCGCCCGCCGCCTGCGCGCGCTTGATCTCCGCGGCGATCGCGGCGGTCCATTCGGGCCAGGTGAAGAGGCCGCGCTCGTAAAGCGTCATCGTCAGCGCGAAGGCCTGGGCCTCCCACGGCTCGCGGAATTGCGGCCGGTCCTTTCCCGGAAACTCGTTCACGCCGGTTCGAGATAGGGTTCGAACGCGTCGATCGAAACCGAGAGCGTCGGGTCGGCCGCCTCGCCCCACAGCTCGCGGCCCGAGAAGACCACCGTGTAGAGCCATTGGGGGTCGTCGCCGGCGTCGATCGCGGCACTGTCGGGATAGACGTGGCAGCCGCGGATCGCCTCGATCCTGCCGTGCTTGTCGCGGGCATAGCGCGGCAGCCGCGTGTGCGTCGCCGGGTTGATCATGCGGGTATGCACCGCGTCGCCGACCTTGAAGCGGGCCGGCGCCCGGCTCGGCCGCTCGAAACTGCCGCGGGTCGGCGGCTTTTGCACATCGCTGAGCTTGAGCGTGCGGTTGAGCGCGATCCCTCGGCGCAGCGAGCGGCCGGCCGCGATCTCGTCCTCGCCGACGAGACCGTATTTCACCAGCCGGCGCTCCAAGCCGAGAAACCAGCGCCGGTAGTAGGACGAGCCGATATAGTCGACGACCGGCAGCGTTTCGAGCGAGGCGCGCCCGCCGTCGATCGTCCACAGCCCGGTCGCCCCCATCGCCCGCTGCATCGCATGCACGCGGCCTTCCCACTCGGCATGGAACACCGGCTCGTTCGGCTCCGGCTCGACCGGACCGAAGCCGTGCATCCCGCCCATGTCGTGCAGCGTGTTGCTCATGCGGATTGTCCCGCTGGGGCCTTCGGGAGCCCGGTCCCGACCATGCTGTCGCGGGTGACGAGCTCGGCGAGCCGCTCCTCGCTCCACCCGTCGGTGCCGGCGGGCCGCATCGGCACCACGAGAAACCGCGTTTCGGCTGTCGAGTCCCACACCCTGATCTTGGTCTCGGCGGGCAGCGTCACGCCGAAATCGCCGAGGACCCCGCGCGGGTCGATCACCGTGCGCGAGCGGAACGGCGCCGATTTGTACCAGACCGGCGGCAGGCCCAGCACCTCCCACGGATAGCAGGAGCACAGCGTGCAGACGACGATGTTGTGCTGTTCCGGCGTGTTCTCGACGGCGATCAGATGACTGCCGACCGGGCTCGCATGGCCGAGCGAATTGGCCGCCGCGGTGCCGTCGGCGAGAAGCCGCGCCTTGAAGTCCGGATCGGTCCAGGCGCGGGCGACGATCTTCGCCCCGGTATGCGGCCCGACCTCGGTCTCATAGGTCTCGACGATGCGGTCGAGCGCGGTCGGATCGACATAGCCCTTTTCCGACAGGATCGTTTCGAGCGCACGCACCCTGAGCTGCATCTCCGACAGCTCGGAGCCGTGCTGATGGTCGTGGTCCTGGTCACTATGGGAATGAGCCATCGGCGGCACCTCGCAAAGAGCTCGCCGAAGCTCGCATACCGGAGTTTTCGATTCAACTTCGGAGAGGTCTTCCTGTTATCTTCGCGCGGTAAGAGAAAATCGGGGGGTTCGCCATGAGTTCGCTTCTCGGCCGGTTTGCCGCGGCATTGCTGCTGGCGGCCTCGCTGTCTTTCGGCGCCGCCGCCGCCGAGCCGCACGGCAAGGTGACGATCGCCTGGCATGTGACGATTTCGCCGTCCTGGTTCGACCCGTCGGCCGCGCCGCCGCAAATCACGCCGTTCGGCATGCTGTACGCGATCCACGACGCGCTGGTGCGCCCCTACCCAGGCCAGAAGATGGGGCCGAGCCTCGCCGAGTCGTGGCAGGAGAGCGAGGACGCGCTGACCTACACCTTCAAGCTCCGCCCCAACCTGACCTTCCACAATGGCGACAAGCTGACCACCGAAGACGTCAAATTCTCGTGGGACCGCTATAACGGCGCCGGCGCCAAGGCGCTCAAGGAGCACGTCAAGGATGTCGAGATCGTCGACCCGCTGACGATCCGCTTTCACCTGAAGGCGGCGTGGCCCGATTTCATGACCTATTACGGCACCACCGCCACTGCGGCCGGGATCGTCGTGCCTAAGAAGTATTTCGAGTCGGTCGGCGAG
Source organism: Allostellaceae bacterium (assembly GCA_036273175.1). Classification (GTDB taxonomy): domain Bacteria; phylum Pseudomonadota; class Alphaproteobacteria; order ATCC43930; family CGMCC-115725; genus DATARH01. The sequence continues at coordinate 12,608 of DASUIE010000121.1, read as the reverse complement.
GACGGGTTCAAAAAGCACCCGATCGGCGCCGGCCCCTACAAGTTCGTCAGCCAGAAGCCGGGCATCGAGGTCGTGCTCGAAGCCTTTCCGCAATACTGGCGGCGCGTGCCGAACGTAAAGACCATCGTCATGCGCAGCGTGCCCGACGCGACGACGCGGGCGCTGATGGTCCAGACCGGCGAGGCCGACATCGCCTATGCGCTGGACGGGACCACCGCCGAGGGTATCAAGGCCGACCCCAAGCTGAAGATCGTCGCGACCAAGCACGCCTCGATCTTCTGGGTCGAGATGAGCGAACAGTGGGACCCGAAATCGCCGTGGCACGATAAACGGGTGCGGCTCGCGGTCAATTACGCGCTCGACCGCGAAGGCATCAACCAGGCCGCCTGCCTTGGCTTCTGCCCGCCGGCCGGGGTGATCGTGCCGCGCGTGATGGATTACGCGCTGCAGGTCAAGCCGATCCCCTACGACCCGGCGAAGGCCAAGGCGCTGCTCGCCGAGGCCGGCTTCCCGAACGGGTTCAATGCCGGCGAGTTCGCCGCGATCCCCGGCTTTCCGACCGTCGGAGAGGCGGTGATGAACGACCTCAACGCGGTCGGCATCAAGGTCACGCTCAAGCAGATGGAGCGGGCGGCGTTTTATTCGGCCTGGCAGCAGCACCAGCTGCACGGCATCTACATGGTCGCCTCCGGCAGTTCCGGCAACGCGGCGAGCCGTATCGAGTCGTTCATCCAGTCGAAGGGCGCCTACGCCAATGGCGGCTATCCCGATATCGACCAGCTGTTCCAGGAGCAGACGACCGAGCGCGACACCAAAAAGCGCGCCGAGATCCTCGACAAGATCCAGCAACTGACGATCGACCGGGTCATGTTCGCGCCGGTGATGGATTTGCGCGCGCTGAACGGGATCGGCCCGCGCGTCACCAAGCACACGATCACCGACGTGTGGATGAGCCCGTTCCCGTCCTACGAGGACATGGAGATCAAGGATTAGCGGTCCTTGGGGATGGTGGGCGCGACTGGGATTGAACCAGTGACCCCTACGATGTCAACGTAGTGCTCTCCCGCTGAGCTACGCGCCCATCCCCGGCTCGCAAGCGAGGCGAGGATGTAGCCGAATCGCCCTCGGCGGGCAAGCAAAGGGTGCGCGATGGAGATCGAGCGCGATGTGATGGTGCCGGCGCGGGACGGCGTCGGTCTCGCCACCGACATCTACCGGCCGCCCGGCTCCGGTCCGTTCCCGGCGATCCTCGAGCGCACCCCCTATGACAAGACCGCGCCAAGCCGCTCCGAGATCACCGCCGCGAACCCCAAGCCGCGCTCGCGCGAGGAGGTCGCGCGGTATTTCGGGGCGCACGGCTATGCCGTCGTCTACCAGGATTGCCGCGGCCGCTACCGCTCGGGCGGGCAGTTCACGAAATATCTCAGCGAGCCCGCGGATGGCGCCGATACCGTGGGGTGGCTGGCCCGGCAGGGCTGGTGCGACGGTCATGTCGCCACGATGGGCCTTTCCTATGCCGCGCATACGCAGATGGGGATCGGCTGCCTGGCGCCGCCCGGCCTTGCCGCGCAATTCCTCGATTGCGGCGGCTTCTCCAACGCCTATCGCAGCGGCATCCGTCACGGCGGCGCCTTCGATCTGAAGCAGGCGACCTGGGCCTACCGCAATGCCCTCGCCGACGCGCGCAGCGACAATGTCCGCGCCGCGCTCGCCGCCGAGGATATCGCCCGATGGATCGCGCGCATCCCGCGAGAGGGCTGGGCCAAGGGCCGCTCGCCGCTGCGCGCCGCGCCGGAATACGAGGACTATCTGTTCGAGCAGTGGTCGCATGGCGCCTTCGACGCGTTCTGGCGACAGACCGGAATTTACGCCGAGGGCCATTACGACGATTACGCCGATGTGCCGATGGTGCACCTGTCGGGCTGGTACGACCCCTACGCGCTGACCGCGGCCGAGAACTATCTCGGCCTCAAACGCCGCAAGCGCGGGCCGGTACGCCTGATCCTCGGCCCGTGGACGCATGGCGACCGCTCGCTCGCTTATGCCGGCGAGGTCGATTTCGGGCCGGACGCGCCGGTCGACGGCAACCTCGCCGCGGATTTCTTCGATCTGCGCCGGCGCTGGTTCGACCGCTGGCTGCGCGGCGTCGCGAATGGCGTCGAGGCCGAGCCGGCGGTCCGCGTCTTTGTCATGGGCGGCGGGTCGGGCCAGCGCAACGCCGCCGGGCGGATCGAGCACGGCGGCGCCTGGCGCGAGGCCGCGGACTGGCCGCTGCCCGAAACCGAATGGACCCGCTTTTACCTGCACGCCGACCGCTCTCTCGGGCCCGGCGGACCGGCGGGGGACGGCGCGCCGCTGGCCTTCACCGCCGACCCGCGCGACCCGGTGCCGACCCGGGGCGGCGCGGTTTCGTCGGGCGAGCCGGTGATGCGCGGCGGCGCCTTCGACCAGGGCGGCGGGCGTCTGGACGTCCTGACCTTGCAGACCGCGCCGCTTGCCGCCGAGCTCACGATCGCCGGGCCGATCGAGTTGCGGCTATGGGTCGCGGCGGACGGCCCCGACGCCGACATCCACGCCAAGCTGATCGACCTCCATCCGCCCACCCCGGACGACCAAAAGGGCTTTGCGATGAACCTCTGCGAGGGGGTGCTGCGCCTGCGCTACCGCGATTCGTGGGAGCGGCCGAGCCTGCTCGCTCCGGGCGAGATTTATGCCGTATCGATAACGCTGTTCCCGATCGCCAACCGCTTCATGCCGGGACATCGCCTGCGCCTCGACATCGCCGGCAGCAACTTTCCCCATTTCGACGTCAACCCGAATTCGGGTGCGCCGGAGGGCTCGATCGACGGCGCGCGGATCGCCCGGACCCAGGTTCTCGCCGACCGCGCCCGGCCGTCGCACCTCGTCCTTCCGGTCATTCCACCCCACCCGGAATCGCGGTAAAACAAGGGCGAACGGGGGGCATCGGGATGCGGATCGGGTGGGGCGTTGCGATATGGCTCGCGGCGGGGTTCTGTTGCGTGACGGCAAACGCCGCGCCGAAGCACTCGGCGCCGACCAATGCCTATAGCGCCGCGCTGTCGAAGATGCAGCCGGCCGATCAGGAGGCTCGGCTGGCCGAGATGGTCGGGTACTGGTGCATCGGCACGCAGGCGTTCCTGATGGGTGTCGCCACCACGGGGGCGGAGGCCGGCAATGCCTATTGGAGCGTCGCCTGTCTCGACGGCAGCAGCTATGCCGTGCAGATCGACCCGCTCGGCCGCCCGGTCTCGGTTCCCTGCGCGGCGCTGGCCGATACGCGCCAGGGCAAGGAGTGCTTCAAGAAGTTTTAGCGGCCGCTCACCACTTCATCGGCTGGCGGCACACCGAGTACCACAGGCCGAGATTTTCCTTCTTCCATTGCGGGCTGGCGCAATCGCGCTGAAGGATAGCCGCCGAGGAGGCTTCGTTGCCGCTAGTAATCGCCGGCTTGTCGTCGGAGCAACCGGCGGTCAGGATCGCGGTTGACGCCAGCAGCCACAGAAACGTGCGTCTCACTCCCCGCCCCTGGTTTGTTCGTCTCTGTTGCACACCATCATAACATGGCGAAACGATGACCGTGGACCTGATCCTTCGCAACGCCAGGCTTGCCGGCCGGGCCGATCCTCAACCCCGCGACATCGCCGTCTCGGACGGCAAGATCGCGGCGATCGAGCCGTCGCTGCCCGACATCGCCGAAAGCTACGATTGCGGCGGGCGGCTGGTCTGCGCCGGCTATGTCGAAACGCACATCCATCTCGACAAGTCGCGGATTATCGACCGCTGCGCCCCCGAGCAGGGCCGCGAGGCGCGCGCCGTCGCCCGGGTCGCCGCGGTCAAGCACACGATGTCGGTCGAGGATGTGCATGCCCGCGCCCGGGCGACCCTCGAACAGGCAATCCTCCACGGCACGACTCGGATGCGCACGCATGTCGAGATCGATCCCGGTATCGGCCTGCGCGGCTATGACGGGGTCGCCGCGCTGATCGGCGAATACAAATGGGCGATCGACTTGGAAATCTGCGCGTTTCCGCAAGAGGGCCTGACCAACAACCCCGGCACCTACGAGCTGATCGCCGAGGCGCTGCGGCGCGGGGCGCGGGCGGTCGGCGCGGCGCCCGGCTACGACACCGACCATCCCGGCCAGATCCGCCAGATTTTCGCCCTCGCCCGTGCGTTCGGCGCCGAGATCGACATGCATCTCGATTTCGGCAACGAGCCGCGCGACCTCGATGTCGAGCTGGTCTGCGACCTGACCGAGGCCTATGGCATGGGCGGCCGGGTGGCTGTCGGCCATATGACCAAGCTGGCGGTGCTGCCGCCCGACCGGCTGGCGGCCATCGCGCGGCGGCTCGGCGATGCCGGGGTCGCGGTGACGGTGCTGCCGGCGACCGATTTGTTCCTGATGGGGCGCGACCAGGACCACGCCGTGCGCCGCGGCGTCGCGGACGCCAACCTCCTCATCGAGCATGGGGTCAACTGCTCGATCTCCAGCAACAACATCCTCAACCCGTTCACGCCGCTCGGCGACTGCTCGATGATCCGCATGGCCAATTTGCACGCCAACGTGCTGCAGGTGAGCCACGCCCACCGCCTCGCCGAGTGCTTCGACATGCTGACGACGCGCTCGGCACGGCTGTTGAACCTCGGCGATTACGGGCTCGCGGTCGGCAACCCGGCCGATCTCGCGGTGATCGACGCCGAGTCGCGCGAGCAGGCCGTCGCCGAATTGCGCGAGCCGCTCGCGGTGTGGAAGCGCGGCTGCCGCACCGTGACCCGCCCCCGCCCGGAGCTGCACCGGCCCTAACGGACCTCGCCGATCCGCGGCATCTCGACCGTGCCCGGCGCGGTCGTCAGGGCCTGCAGCCGGCCGAACCAGGCGAGAATGCCGTCGAGCCGCGCGCCGATCACCCCGGTCTTGGTAGTGTCGTCCTCGCCGGTCAGCCGGTCGAACACCTCCTCGACGGGGCCCTTGCGCTTCGGAAACGTAACCAGGTCGAGGGGCGCGTTCGGCGCCAGCTTGATCGCCTCGCGGACGAGTCCGAGCGCGACCTCGTAACCGCCGACCGCGTCGACGAGGCCGTTCGCCTTGGCCTGCTCGCCGGTCCACACCCGGCCCTTGGCAATCTGCTCGACCGCCTCGGGCTCGAGCCTGCGCCCGGCCCCGACATGGTTCTTGAAGCCCTGATAGGTGCGGTCGAGCATCTCGGCGAGGCGCTGCTTCATCGCCGGGGTGAAGTCCCTCATCGCGCTGAACATGCCGGCGTCTGCGCCGCGCTCGATGGCCTCGAAATTGACCCCGAGCTTTTTGATCAGCCCCGCCAGCACGATCTTCCCGGCGACGACCCCGACCGACCCGGTCAGCGTTGCCGGCTCGGCGACGATCTTGTCGGCCGGCGCGGCGATGTAGTACCCGCCCGAGGCAGCGACATCGCCCATCGAGACGATGACCGGCTTTTTCGCGCGATGCGCCCGGTCGATCTCGCGCCACACGGTCTCCGAGGCGACCGCCGAGCCGCCCGGGCTGTCGATGCGGAACAGGATCGCCCGCACCTCCTTGTCGCGGACGGCGGCGCGGATCGCGGCCGCGACCTTGTTGGCGTCGAACCCGCCCTCGCCGACGACCGAGCCGCCGGTACCCTCGCGGGTGATCAAGCCGGTGCCGTAGATCAGCGCGATCTTGGTGCCGCTCTCATGCGGCCGCCCGGCCTTGTCGAGATAGCGCGACAGCGAGACGAACCGGGTTTTGCCGCCGGCCCGCTTCTCGGCGGCGGCGATCGCCTCGTCACGGTAGCCGAGCCCGTCGACCAGATGCGCGGAGAGGGCCTCGTCGGCGAAAAGCGGGCCGCGGTCTATGAGGGCGCGCAGCGCCGCCTCGGGGATTTTCCGGTCCGTTCCGATGCCGCGGACGATCTGCCCGTCGAGCGAGGTCAGGAGCCCTTCGATCTCTTCGCGCTGCGGCGCCGGCATCGAGCTTTCGGTCAGGCTGTTCATCACCGTCTTGTATTCGCGGCGATGGTCGAAATCGGCGCCGACGCCGATCTTGTCGAGCGCGTCGCGGATGAACGGGGTTTCGGAATAGAGCCCGGTCAGCCCGACGCTGCCCATCGGCTGCAGCCAGATCTGGTCGAAGGCGGTGGCCATGTAATACGGCCGGGTGCCGGGGCCGAACTCGCCGAACGTGTCGGCGAAGGCGATCGCGAACTTGCCCTTGGCGCGGAACGCCGCGATTGCCGCGCGCACCTGCTGGACCCGGCCGAGGCCAATCGCGTCATCGCCGAGCCGGGCATAGAGGCCCTTGACCCGCGGGTCGTTCCCGGCGCGCTCCAGCGCGTCGAGGAAGTCGCGAAGGCTCGGCTTCTCGCCGAACAGGGCGCGCGACACGAGCCCCTCGCCGCCGCCCTCGCCGAGATTCTGGTCGAGATCGGCCTGGAGCACGATCGAGGCCGGCAGCGGCGTCTCGCGCGGCGCCAGGTGGATCGCGGCGACAATGACCCCGACCAGCGCGAGAAAGGCGAGCATGCTCAGCCCGCCGATCACGGCGAGGACGATGACGACGATCCGGCCCATGCGACACCGCCCGCTATTCGTGGAAAGCGGCGGCATCCTAGCGCATTCGGGCTAGCAGCCGCTGCCGCCGCCGTCGCCGCCCCCGTCACTGCCGCCGGCGGCGCCGTCGAACCCGGCTCCGAAACTGTCGAAGCTGCCGAGATCGATGGTGCCGAAATCGAAGCTGAGCCCCCCGTCGAAATTGGCGGGAATGTCGAATCCATCGCCGGCTCTCAGGCGGAAGGCCTCGGCCAGTTGCTGGTAGTGCGGCCGCAGCTCCTCGACCATCAGGATCGCGCTTCCCGCCGCCGCCGCCAGCGCCGCCGCCTGGGCCGGGTCGCGGTCGAGATATTGCGGGATCGCCCGCGCCTCGTGCAGCGCGTTTTCGAGGCGAGTTTTTTCCGCGTCGCCGGCGCTGGTGCGATACAGCGCGACGGTCGGGAAAACGCCAAGAAAGCGGCGCCGGCGCATCTCGGCGAGACCGCGCTCGACCAGCGCCGGGCCGACATGCTTCTGCACGAACCCGGTCAGCGTGCGCCCGTATTCCCGCATCGCCTGCTTGACGATATCGCCGATCAGCCCGTCGCGCGGCTGGGCCGCCGCGCGCACCACGGTCACCAGCGAGGCGGCGATCGGCGGCAGAATCGGGGGTGTATCCGGCGCCACCCGGAGATGCACGATCCGACGGGTGCGCAGTACGCCGGGGCGAGTTTCTTCCTCGCTGCGCAGAATGCCCTGGGCCAAGAGGCCCATGAACCCCAGCTTCAGCGTCTGGCGAATGTCGTAATGCGGCAGCGACGATAGGACGAACGCCTCGGGTGCGCTCAGCCCGGTCTCGGCCATGAATGTGCTCCAGCCCACGAACTGTGGCAGTTTATCCGGTCGTCACGGCCCGGCGCCAGCGATCGAAGGGAGAATGCAATTGACCGATTTCGCGTTTAGCTCGGCCGCGGACCTGGCCGCCCTGGTCGCCCGCAAGGCGGTGAGCCCGGTCGAGCTGGTCGATGCCGTACTGGACCGGATCGCGGCGTCGCAAAACACCCTCAACGCCTTCATCACGATTTGCGCCGACGAGGCGCGAGAGGCGGCGCGCGCGGCCGAGGCAGCGGTCCTCCGCGGCGAGGCGGCGGGGCCGCTTTGCGGCGTGCCGTTCGCCGCCAAGGACCTGGTCAATACCGCCGGGGTACGGACCACCTTCGGCTCCGTGGTGTTCGAGGACAACGTCCCGGCCGCCGATTCCGTCGGCGTGGCGCGGATGAAGGCAGCCGGCGCGATCCTCGTCGGCAAGACCACGACCCCGGAATTCGGCCACAAATGCTTTACCGACTCGCCGCTCTTCGGGCGCACCGCCAACCCGTGGGACCTGTCGCGCACCTGCGGCGGGTCGAGCGGCGGCGCCGCCGCGGCGGTCGCGGCGGGGCTCGGCCCGATCGGGATTGGCACCGATGGCGGCGGGTCGAGCCGCATCCCGGCCGCCTGTTGCGGCGTCGTCGGGTTCAAGCAGACGCTCGGCCTGGTGCCGCACGATCTGACCCCGGACGGGTTCGGCAACCAGTCGCACATCACGCCGATGACCCGCACGGTGACGGACGCCGCGCTGATGCTCCAGGCGATGAGCGGCCCGCACCCGTGCGACCCGCATTCGCTTGGCCTCGCCCCGCCCGATTTCGTCGCGGCGGCGCGAGCCGAAGGTAACCTCAAGGGCGTGCGGATCGCCTGGCGGCCCTATCTCGGCAACACCAAGCTGTCTGCCGAGGTGCGCGCCGCTTGCGAGACGGCGCTGGCGGCGCTCGCCGAGCTCGGCGCCGAAATCGAGCCGGTCGAGAACGATTTCGCCAGCACCGAACCGATCTGGCTGATCCTGACCCAATCGTTCTGGAACGCCCGGTTCCGCCGCCACGTCGCGCAGTTCGGCAACCGCATGAGCGACACGCTGACCCGCCAGATGGAGCGCGGCGCCGGGCACAGCGCGGTCGCGCTGCAGGAAGCGATGTTCGAGCGGACCCGCATCTTCCGCGAGATCCAGGCCTGGTTCCCGCGGCACGACCTGGTCGCGACCCCGACGCTATCGCGCACCGCGCTGCCGATCGGCCACGATTTTTTCGCCCCGATCGAGATCGACGGCGAGGTGACCGATACCGTGCGCAACGCCTGGTATCCATACACGCTGCCGTTCAACCTGTCGGGCAACCCGGCGGTGACGCTGCCCTGCGGGTTCGGCGCCGACGGGCTGCCGATCGGGATGCAGCTGGTCGGCCCGCATCTCGGCGACGCGAAACTCTTGCGCGCCGCGGCGCTGTTCGAGGCGGCGCGGCCCTGGGCGCAGCACCGGCCGGCTACGCCGCCTTGAGCAGGTGGAACACCGAGCGGGTATGGGCGGTGAACTCGCGCGCCAGGATCGCCCAGCCGCTGTCGCGCAGCCGGGCTTCCCAGCTGCGCAGCGGGAAGCCCTTGTAGCCGACCTCCCATTGGTGCCCACCGGGCGGCTCGCGCCGAAACTCGCGCCGCCACAACAGCTTCTTCAGCGAAAAATAGTGCCGGACGGTCTTGCGGTTGAAATAGAAATCGGCGGTCATCTGAAACGCCATATACGGCACCGACACGATCAGGTGCGGCGCGCCGCTGGCGCGAAACGCGGCAAGCACGCCGCCCACGAGCGGCCAATCGAGATGCTCCAGCGTTTCGCAGCAGAGGATCGCGTCGAACCCGGCGATCTCGGCCCCGGTCAGCGCCGTCACGTCATGATGCAGATGCGGCACCTTGGGGCGATGAAAGGATTTCTCGACGCGGTCGAGGGTCGTCACGTCATAGCCCGAGTTGGTCAGCATCGCCGTGACCAGCCCCATCGCCGGCCCGACCTCCAGCACCCGGCGGCACGGCACGCGGCTCAACAGCGAGAGCTGCGTCCATTGATGGAGGATGCGCTTTTGCGAGTAATAGGTGATCCACTCGTCCCGGGTGAACGCGTTGTCCATCGCCCCGCCGCATGGTCATATGGCGCCACACCATAGGGATAGCACGGCGCGATGGCGATCCTCGTTCGGACCACCCCGGCCGCCCAGGCGCGCTGGCGCCCGCTTTTGCTGGCGGCGATGCCCGGCCGCGAGTTCCGCTTCTCGCCCAAGCTCGGCGACTTGGCGGCGATCGACTATGCGCTGGTATGGCAGCCCGAGCGCGGCCTCCTGGCCGGTCTCCCGAACCTCAAGCTGATCGTCAGCCTCGGCGCGGGCGTCGACGGCATCCTCGCCGATCCGAGCTTTCCGCGGCAGGTGCCGATCGTGCGCCTGGTCGACCCTTATATGACCGACGCGATGAGCGAGTACGTCGTCTTCCAGGTATTGCGGCTGCACCGCCAGGACCTCGACTACCTGGCGCAGCAGCGGGCCGGCGAATGGCGCGAGCGGCCGCAAAAGAACGCCTGCGAGCGCCGCGTCGGCATCCTCGGCTTCGGCACGATGGGCCAGGATGCGGGCCGCAAGCTCAAGACGATCGGTTTCGACGTTTCCGGCTGGAGCCGCTCGCCGCGGACCGTGCCCGGGTTCGAGACGCATCACGGCGACGCCGGCCTCGCCGCGATCCTCGGGACAAGCGAGATCGTCGTCTCGCTCCTCCCACTGACCCGCGAGACCGAAGGCATCCTCGACGCCAAGGCCTTTGCCCGGATGCCGCGCGGCGCGGCGATCGTCAATGCCGGGCGCGGACGCCAGCTCGTCGAGGCCGATCTGCTGGAGGCGCTCGAATCCGGCCAGCTTTCCGGCGCGGCGCTCGATGTGTTCCACGAGGAACCGCTGCCGCCGAACCACCCGTTCTGGCATTACCCGCGCATCGTCGTGACCCCGCATGTCGCCGCCGAGACCCATCCGGCCACCGCGATCGCGATGGTCGAGGCGGCGATCCGCGATTTCGAGGCTGGGCGGCCGCTCGCCAACCGGGTCGATCCCGAGCGCGGCTACTGACGGCGCAGCTCGCCCAGCAGCGCCTTCAGCACCGCCTGCTCGTTCGCCGTCGCGGCCGGGATCGCGAATTGCAGATGCGTCGCGCAGCGGGCGAAGCGGGAACGCAGCTTTTCGGCGATCTCCTCATGGGTGCCGATCACCGCGTATCGGTCGAGCATCGCGTCGTCGATGAAGGCGGGCATCTCTTCCCAGCGCTGAGCCCGCGAATAGTGCTGCAGCTCGCGCGCGACATCGCCGTACCCCTCGGTCTCGAACGCGATCAGATAGGCCGGCGTCGAGGCGTAGAAGGCGATCCGCGCCCGCACGTCGCGCACCTTGTCGGCGAGCGAGACGCGGTCCGGCGCGGTCGCGATCAGCGGCATCGCCCCCATCGCAAACCCGGCGAGGTCGCGCCCCGCTTTGGCCGCGCCCTTTTGCGCCGCCGGCCACATCGCCTCGGCGATGTAGCGCGGGGTGCAGACCGGATGGGCGCGGATGCCTTCAGCGACCTCGCCCGCGACCTGGCACATATATGGGTTGACCGCGGCGAGGTGGATCGGGATGTCGGGATGGTCGATCGGCGCCGGCGCGAAGAGCGGCACCATCAGGCTCAGCTTGTAGTGCTCGCCCTGGTAGTCGAGCCTGGTCCCGTTTTGCCAGCACGACCAGATCGCCCTCAGCGCCCGCACATAGTCCCGCAGCCACGGCCCCGGCGGCGACCATTTGAGCCCGAAGCGCCGCTCGATATGCCCCTTGACCTGCGAGCCGAGCCCCAGCGTGAAGCGGCCTCGCGACAGCTTAGCCAAGGTCCAGGCGCTCATCGCGGTGACGGCCGGAGCCCGCGGGAACGCGATCGCGACCCCAGTTGCGAGCCCGATGCGGCTGGTCGCCTGTGCCGCCAGCGCCATCACGATATACGGATCCTCCTTGGTCTCCTCGGTGACGATGCCGTCATAGCCGAGCGCCTCGGCGAGCGCGGCCTGCCGACCGACCGTGGCGATATCGAGCGGCGTTGGCGACGCGCGCAAGCCCGGATCGATCTTGCCGAGCGGCAGTTGCGTTTCGATGATCATCTGACATCCGCTTATTGACTTAGGTAGAAGCTTAGCTAAACTTTAGGGTCATGAGCGACACCATCACGATCCACGCGGCCAAGACGCATCTGTCGCGGCTGATCCTGCGGGTGGAGGCGGGCGAGGAGATCGTCATCGCGCGCGGCCGCACCCCGGTCGCCCGGCTGGTGCCGATGGCGCCGGCGCCGAGGCGCGTGTTCGGCGCCCTGCGCGGCAAGATCGCGGTCGAGCCCCGCTTCTTCGAGCCGCTGCCGCCCGGCGAGCTCGAGGTCTGGGAGCGGTAGCGCGGTGCGCCTCCTGCTCGATACCCATGCGCTGGTCTGGTGGCTGGCCGGCGACGAGGCCCTGCCGGCGCGGGCGCGCGATGCGATCGGCGATCCCGCCAACGAGGTCTTCGTCAGCGCCGCCTCAACCTGGGAGATCGCCACCAAGCACCGCGTCGGGCGATTGCCGGAAGCCGCCTTCCTGACCGGCGACGCGGCCGCGATCATCGCCGGGCAGGGCTTCACCGAGCTGCCGGTCTCGCTGCGCCACGGCCAGGTCGCGGGCAGCCTGCCCCCGCTGCAACCGGACCCGTTCCTGCGGGCGCTGGCGGCCCAGGCGATCGTGTCGGACCTCACGGTCGTTTCCGCCGACACGGCGTTCGATGCCTATGGGGTCGCGCGGCTGTGGTAGCCGCTCAGCCGAACCGCCCGGCGATATAGGAATAGACCGCGCGCAGCGTCTGCGCCTCGGCCCCTTCCGGCCGCCCCGGCTTGCCGCGGCCGTTCCACGCCATCACGTCGAAATGCGCCCAGGGGACACCCGAGACGAATTCTTGAAGATACAGCGCCGCGGTGATCGCCCCGCCCTGCGGCCCCTCGGAGACGTTGTTGATGTCGGCGACCTTGCTGTCGAGGTTGCTGCGATAGGGCTTCCACAGCGGCATCCGCCACATCGGGTCGTCTTCCGCCGTGCCGCTGGCGAGCAGGCCCGCGGCGAGCGCGTCGTCGTTGCAGAACAGCGCCGGCAGCTCGGGGCCGAGCGCGACCCG
>DASUIE010000120.1:0-23818 GCA_036273175.1 Allostellaceae bacterium | reverse complement strand
TCTTGCTGCGTGGTGTTCTGCAAGAGCCCGGCGAGCGCAAAGCTCTGCCCACTGCCGAGCTCGACCGTGGTTTCGGCTCGCCGGACGGTCAGCGCCGGGATCGTGAAGCCATTGATCTGCACGGCACCGTTCGAGGTGAGTTGGCTCACCTGCGGGCGAATTTTCAAATTCAGGTGGTTGGCGTCGAGGATCGTCGGCGTGAAATCGACCGACACCCCGAACGTCTTGAATTCGATTGTGATCTGGGCCGGGCCGGTGTTCCCCGACGGCTGTACCCCGATCGGTATCGGAAACTCGCCGCCGGCGAGGAAACTCGCGGTCTGGCCGTTGAGCGCGGTCAGGTTGGGTTCGGCGAGGGTGGTGATCAGCCCTTCCTGCGACAACGCATCGATCTGGGCCTGAATATTGGCTGCGCCGAGGGCGTTGGTGTAGCCAAACTGAAAGACGTTCTGTTGCGTGATCTGTTGGCTGACGACCGGGTTGTTTGTAACCATGCCAAAGTTGGCGCCGTTTTTACACGACGATACAAGGCATGGATTGATACCCACGCTCCAATTGATCCCCATCGCCTTGAGGACGGTCCGATTGACCTCGGCGATCTTGACTCGGATGTTGACCTGGTTCGGGGTCGCCACTGACATCTGATCGTCAATGATAGTGTCCTTGTCCTGCGCTTTGCCGATCGCCGTCGCGAGCTGCAGCGCGTTCTTGGCGCGGCTGGCGGTCGAGACACTGCCGCCGAGCATCACCGTTTTGCCGACCGATCCGACCGTGACGTGCTCGCCCGGCATCAGGGAGTGCATCGACTCGCGCAGCCGCGACAGATCGTGGTCGACCCGGATCGGCGCGTGGAGCAGCACGTTGTCGTCGGAATCGACGGCGTAGACGACGGTCTCGCCCGGCGTCTTGGCGCTCAGATAGATCAGCGACGGCGATTTGACCTGGACATCGGCGATGTCGGGGTTGGCGATGAACACCGTCGCGGCCGGATGCGGCAGGCGAAGCAGCGTGCCTTTGCCGGTCTCGAGCAGGATCGGCGTTCCGGTGGGCGGGATCTGCCGCAGCGAGGTGAGCGCGGCGTCGCTTCCCTTCGCCGGCTTCGAGGACGCGCCGGCCGGCGCCGCGCTTGACGCCGGCGGAGTCACCAATTCAGCCGCGTCACTCGAGGCGAAAGCAATAAAACCTAATCCTGCGAGAGCAAGAACCAATAATCTTCGCATCACGAACCTCTGGGCGCAGCTTGTGCGCCAGAAGAATCGCCCCCTTTGCCGCCGCCCCGCAAGATGGTGACGAGTCCGGTCTGCTGGTTCTCATTGCCGGTTAAGGGCTTGGGCAGCAAGGGACTCAGCTCGCTGTCGAGCGTATAGGACGGCGCTGGGTCCTCGGTTTGCGAATCACTCGACTCCGATTCGCTTGCCGACTGGAACGCGGCGTCATTTTTGGCGAGGCTTCGCAGGCTCAGCGACAGCTTGCCCATCTCTTGCGCGAGCGCGATTTCTTCGCCCTGTTTTGGAGTCACTTCTAGAGTCGCCGTCTTGGCGAGCACCGCCTCGCCGCTCTTGCTGTCGCCGAGCCGCTGGTCGATGCCGATCACGCGGACGTTGCGCAGGATGGTCTCCGACGCCTTGTGCTGGTACTGCGTGCCGGTCGCGGAGATCGGCGAGAAATTCGGTACCGGATAGGTGATCACAAGGTCGACCTGGTCGCCCGGAAAGACGAAGCCGGAGATGCCGGTCGTCGCGTTCACCTGCACCGAGATGGCGCGCATGCCCGGCCGCAGTACGGCGGCGAGAAAGCCGCGGCTGCCCGGCGGCACGACTTTGGACGCGGTCACCGGCTCGCCCGAGCCGAGGGGATATCGCGCGACCCAGCCGCTGAACGATTCCGGGGTGCGGGTGCCGAGCACGATATACGCCTTGTCGAGCCCGCCATCGGGCCAGGGCTGCCAGGCGAAATCGGCGGGTTTCAGGATCTGTCCGCGCTCGATCGGATGGTGCGCGACGAGCACCGATTTGACCGGCGAGGGCAAGGCCACCGGGGCCGCCTCCGCCGTCGCTTGCGTACGCTGCGCGGCGAGCCACGCGCGGGCCAATAGGGCGGTGCCGCCGGCGAGGACGACGGCGAGGAGGAGAAGGATCAGGGTGCGGGCGCGCATGGCTCGTTCAGCTCAACTGAGGGGGAAGGACGACGATCAGCGAGGCGAGGGCGATGGCGATGCCGTAGGGCACCGGCGTCGAGGCGATCGCCTTGTCGGGGCCGCCTCCGGCTCCGAGTTGGGCGCGGGCGCCGGCGATAAGGTAGGCGCCGGCCGGGGATACGAGGATCAGCGCCAGCACGCCGCCGAGAAGGCCGGTGACGATCAGCAGCGGCATCACCCCTGCGGGACCCGCCCACAGCACCGCGGCGGCGAGCAGCTTGACGTCGCCGCCGCCGATATAGCCGCGCGCGAAAAGGAAAGCGCCGACAAGAAAGACCGCGAGCCCGCAGCAGACGCCGCCGATCGCGGCGGCCAGGCTCGGCGCGGCGACCAGATGGGCCGGCCAAAGCGCGACCATGCTTGCCGTCAGCCAGTTCGGGATCGTGAAGCGCCGGAAATCCTCGAACGCGGCGACCACCATCAGCCCGGCGAAGCCGGCGAGGGCGAGGTAATGCAGCGCGGCCGACATGAGACAGCTCCGGCTTGATGACCGGCGCGCATCCTGAGGCGAGTTGGTTAACGAAGGGATAACCCGGGGTCCGCTAACCCGTTACCGTTCCTTAACGATCCCGGGAGCACTATCGAAGATACCGGTCGCCGCCGCCCTCTTTGGACCCGGGCGTGACGACGCAGGAGAGCTCGATGGGCACGGTGAGACGGTTTCTGGTCCGCCTCGGCGAAAGCGGTGTGGCGAGCATCGAATTCGGGCTGATCGGCTCGGCCTATGTGATGATGATCCTCGGCGCGCTCGAGGTCGGCTACATGGTTTTTTTGCAGGGCGTGCTGGACAATGCGGCCCGCGACGCCGCCCGTCAGCTTCGCACCGGCCAGGTCCAGGTCACCAACAACCCCGGTACCACGTTCTCGACCCTTTTGTGCAACGGCGTGTCATGGCTCATTCCGTGCGCATCGCTGCGCTACCAGTCGGAAGCCTTTTGGCAATGGTCCGAGGCCCAGACCGGACTGAATACGCCGCTGACGCGCGATGCCAGCGGCAATCTGACGAGCACCGGGTTCGACGGGGGTTCGCCGGGCGAGATTGTCGTCGTCACGGTCACCTATAACTACTCCTTCTTTACCCCGTGGATGGCGCAACTGCTCGGCGGCCGCTACGGCTCCGCGCTGCTCACTTCGACCGTCGTTTTCCAGAACGAGCCCTACTGATGCTGCGCCGCTTTCTCATGGCGGTCCTCGGGGATCGCGCCGGCGTCGTCGCGATCGAGGCCGCGTTCGCCCTGCCGATCCTGTGCATGATGGTGTTCGGCATGTACGAAACGGCGCAGGCGGTGATCTGCTACTACAAGCTGATCGACGCGGCGAATTCGATCGCCGACCTGATCAGCCAGACCACTGCCGCCTCGGCCGGCGTCGGCAACACCGATTTCGACAATTTTTATGTGGCCGGCCAGCTCATCATGTCGCCAAACGTCGGGGCAGGGCTGAAGCTCGACATCGCCAGCGTCAATTTCAGCAGTAACGGCAAGGCCAGCATCGGCTGGCACGTTCAGCGGGGCGGGGCGAGCGCGACTTCCAATGCCAGCCTGAAGGCGGCCACGTCCACGCTCGTCGTCAACAAGGGCAGCGTCGTCGTCGTCCAGGCGAGCTATAGCTATACCTCGGCGCTCAACTACTTCATCACCTCGCCGATATCGATGACGTTCCAGGCATTCGCGATACCTCGCAACGTCCTCCAACTGGACTGCCCGCCAACCGGGTCGGGCGAGAGCTGCAGTTAGGTTAGGGCGCGGCGCTCCTTAACCGATTGGCAAGTTCTTTTAGGCGGAATGGCAGCCTGTGCGCCAATCCGCCAGAGGGCCAGGTGAGCAAATTTCTCAAGCTGATCGTCGGCACGACCCGCGAGGTCGCCCGCGAATCGCGCGGCGGCGTGATGATCCTGATGGCATTTTCGCTGCTCGCCCTGGCCGCGGCCACCGGCGCGGCGGTCGATTTCGCCCGCGGCCTCAACTTCAAGCTCGCCCTGCAAGGGGCGGTCGATGCCGCATCGCTCGCCGGCGCCACGGAATATCTCAACACCGGCTCGCAGAGCAGCGCGCAGGCGCTCGCGACCGCCTATATCACCAACGCGCTCGGAGACTTGCCGCCGAGCGGCACCGTGACCACCAACGTGAACGCGACGTCCTCGGGCACCACCTACACCGTTGTCGTCACGGCGAGCGCGGCGATCAGCGCCAGCTTTCTCGGGGTCATCGAAAACCAGATCCCGGTCTCGGTGACGGCGACGGCGACATCGAGCGGGGCGCCGAACATCGATTTCTACCTGCTGCTGGACTCCTCCCCCTCGATGGCGATCGCGGCGACGCAGGACGGCATCAACACGATGGTCTCGCATACCCAGAGCCAGTGCGACGCGTTGGGTTGCGGCTGCGCCTTCGGCTGCCACCAGTCCAATCCCAGCAGGGACGGCCTCGGCAACCCCGGCGGTGAGGATAACTACCAGCTCGCCCGCAACCTCGGCGTCACGCTGCGCATGGATATGCTGACGGCGGCGACTTCGAATTTAATGTCTACCGCCAATACGACCGAACAAGAAAACAACGCCCAATATCGAATGGCGATATATACGTTCGATTATAGACTTCACAGCCCCAACGAGGTGGGCACGATCGCTTTGACGAGTGATCTTGTATCGGCGCAGAATGCCGCCAACAATATTCAAATGCTTGAGGTTTACGCCAATAACTGCCTCACCTCCTCGCCTTGTCCCAATAGTCCGGCGGATACGGACACCAATTATACGGCGGCCATGACCGGAATCAACTCGGCCATGCCCGATCCCGGTAACGGCACCAATGCCAAGAACGATACGCCCCAGGAGGTGCTGTTCTTCGTCACCGACGGGGTGGAGGACGAGAATGTCGGCGGTACTCGGGTGCAGTCGCTGATGGACCCGAGCTATTGCACGACGATCAAGAATCGGGGGATCCGGATAGCGGTCCTGTACACCGTCTACCTGCCGCTCCCGACCAACAAGTGGTACATGGACAACATCTCGTCGCTCCAACCCAACATCGAATCGACCTTGCAGAGCTGTGCCACGACCGGACTGTTTTTCAAAGTCGATGTCGACGGCGACATCTCGGCGGCGATGAGCGCGCTGTTCCAGTCCGCTGTGAAGACCGCGTACCTAAGCAAGTAGGCTCGCACGGGTTCTGGGGGAAGGCTGACATCCGGCCTTCCTCGAGGCGCAAAGAAAAACGCCCGACGTTGCCGCCGGGCGCTTTTTTGTTGGGAACGGATCGCGGAGCTTACAGCTTGCCGGCGATCGTATTGAACGTCGAGCTGAGGTTCGTCCCGACGGTACCCATGACGGTCACCGCGGCGACGGCAATGAGGGCGGCGATCAAGCCATACTCGATCGCGGTCACCCCATCCTCGCTCTTGAACAGTCGCTTCAACGTGACAAACATTCGGGTCTCCCTTACCTGGCCGACGACGGTAATTTGGACCCCAATGTTTGATGAACCGTTAAGTCCGCGAGGCGCTTGCGGGGACCTCGAAAATTAATTCGACGCCGCCTAGCCGCCGCCGACGGCGTCGACCTCCTCGTCGGTCGGAAACCGGCCGATCGCCTTCTTCGAAAAGGCAAGCCGTCCGTCTACCGTGATCTCGAACACGCCACCGACGCCCGGCACCAGCTCGACTTCGGCGCCGTATTTGGCGATCAACCTATCCCTCGCACGGAGGGCCCTCGGCTCATAGTTTCAAGGCTTGCACCAATCGATCCTGATCTTCATCGCAGCCTCGTTTTCCGATGCGGTTTCGGAGCGCCGACTATAGCATGCGCCGCCGAGATCGCGCGGAGGAATCGGGGATGGCGGAGAGTCGCCGCTGGCAGGACGAGTTGTACGACCTCCTGCGCCGAAACAACGTGACCCAGTTTGCCTACGTCCCCGACGCCGGGCATCGCATCCTGATCGACCGCTCGCTCGCCGATCCCGGGGCGCAATCCGTCGCGCTGACCACCGAGGAGGAGGGTGTCGCGCTGATGGCCGGCGCCGATCTTGGGGGCGCGCGCGGCGTGCTGCTGATGCAATCGAGCGGCGCCGGCAACTGCGTCAACATGCTGTCGCTGATCAAGGGCGGGCATTTTCCGTTCCTGACCCTCGTCAGCATGCGCGGCGATTTCGGCGAGGGAAATCCGTGGCAATTCCCGATGGGCCAGGCGGTCGAGCCGATCCTGAAAGAGATGGGAGTCATCGTCGTGCGCGCCGAGCGGCCGGACGAGGTGATCCCGACCGTCAGCGCCGCGATCACGATGGCCTTTCAGGGTGTCAACGCGGTGGCGGTGCTGCTGACCCAGAAACTCCTCGGGGCAAAGGCGTTTTAGATGGCTGAGATCGATTTCGCGGCGGCGGCGGCCAATGGCTTCATCCTCGATCGCCGCACGGCGGTTCCGGCGCTCATCGGCCGGCATCAGGATTTTCTTTTCGTCACCGGCCTCGCGGGCACCGCGCGGGACATCGCGGCGCTGACCCAGGACGGCGCCCACATCTATACGATGGCCGGGGCGATGGGCGGCGCGGTGATGATCGGGCTCGGACTTGCTTTGGCGCGGCCGGACAAGCGGGTACTGGCGGTGACCGGCGACGGCGAGCTGTTGATGAATGTCGGGGCGCTCGCCACCGTGGCGATCCTGAACCCGGCCAATTTTGCCGTGCTCTGCGTCGATAACGGCCATTACGGCGAGACCGGCTATCAGAAAAGCCACACCAGCCTCGGCGTCGACCTGGAGAAGATGGCCGCCGGCGCCGGCATCGAGCGCACCCGCACGGTCGGCGCCGAAAGCGAGCTCGCCGAGGGCGCGCGAATGCTGCGCGACGGCAACGGCACGGCGTTTGTCGTGCTCAAGGTCACGCCGACCGATCCGCCCGCCTATAAGCGCAATTTCGACCTCGCCGCCTGCCGCGAGCGGTTTCGCGGCGCGCTGCTCGGATAGATCAGAGCGGCCGCGCCCAGGTCTCGATGGTCCGTTCCATCATCGCCAGCGTAGCCTCGGCAACTTCAGTCGCCGAATGGTCCGCGCCGTGCACCGCGCGGCTCAGCTCGACGACCTGGTATTGCAGCGCGTAGGCGCCTTCCTCGTTTCCCGCCTGCCACAGCACCGCGGCAAGGTTGCCCATCGCGATCAGCGTGTCCGGGTGCTGGTCGCCGAGGACCCGGCAGGAAACCGCGATCGTTTCCTGCAACAGGCTCTCGGCCTGCGCCAAATTGCCCGCCGCCGACAGGGTTCCCGCCAAATTGTTGACCGCGCGAAGGGTTTCCCTGTCCTCGTCGCCCCATAGCGCCCGCATCTCCTCGACGACGCGCTGCTGGAGCTCCCGCGCGGCGACGAACTCCCCTTGCGCCCCGAGCGTGACGCCGAGCTTGCGCATCGCCTTCAGCGTGTCGGGGTGGTTTTCGCCGAGCAGCCGGCTGCGGCCGGCGACGACCGCCTCTTCCAGCTTGCGGGTCGCAATGAGCCGGCCCTGGTTGAAGGTGATCTCGGCGAGGTCGAGCATCGCCGTCAGCGTGTTGGGGTCTTCCTCGCCCAGCTCTCTGCGCAACTCGTCGACGCGCCGTTCGGCGGCTTCGTGCCGCCGATGCAGCGGGATTTCTGCTTCCGTGCTTATTGCGGTCCTCCGCGCATCGAGGCCGGCTGTCCCGGCAGCTTGACGTGCTTGCCCGAGTCGGTGACCTGGCTGCCCTTCACGGTCAGCACCGACAGGTCGGAGTCGAGGAAATTGCCCACATAGATGCGGCTCCCGTCGGCGCTGAACACGGCTTGCTCCGGCAGCTGCCCGACCGTGACCTCGCCGACCTTGGTGACCGTCGTCCCCTGGATCTTGAGCACGCTGACCGCGCCGCCCTTATGGTAGAACCAGCTCGATTTCGGCTGGTTCGAGCCGCGCGCCTCGACCGATACCGCGAGGGTGCCCTTTGGGCTGATCGCCAGGCCTTCCGGCGAGTCGCCGACGGCAACGTGGTTGATCACGCGGATCGGGTCCTGCGTGAGGTCGATGACGCCGATCGAATCGGCGTTGCCGTCGGAGGTGCCGTGATTGCCGTTATCGGCGGTGAGGGCGATCTTGCCGTCCGGGCTGATCACGACGTTGTACGGGAAGATGCCCGTATGCAGATCGTGCTTGTCGTAGGTGACCTTGTCGCCGTCGATCGCCAGCTCGGCGATGGCATTGGCGGCTGCCTTGGCGACGAGGGCGCGCTTCCCGTCGGGTGCTATCGCGACCGACGAGACCGAGTCCTTGGCGTCGCCGACCGTGACCGAGCCGGCCACCTTGACGGTCTTGCCGTCGATCGACAGCACCGTGACGGTTCCATCGGCTCGGTTGCAGACCAGCGCCAGCTTGCCGTTCGGGGCGATCGCCATGCCCGAGGGCTGCTTGCCGGCATGGAGGGTGTCGAGGATCGCGGGCGGGTTCGCCTTAAGGTCGATCACGAAAATGCGGTCGTCAGGCACCGGCGCGAACTTGCCCTCCTTCTCCTGCACGTTCATCGAGTTGGCGACGAGCGCGATGTCGCGGGACGGGGAGATCGCGAGATTTGTCGGCGGGCCGATCACCGTATTGTCGACCGGGATCGTCGCGACGATCTTCAGCGCCGCCGGGTTCGACATATCGACGATGGACACCGTGTCCTTGCCCGGCCCGCCCATCGTCGCCTTGCGGTCGGCGTCGAGGCCGGGCTTCTGGTCGTTGCCGATGATCATCAGTTGTGCCTGCGCCGCCGCCGAGCCGAACCCGATCAGCAAGGCCAACGCCGAAGCGCAGCCGGTGAGCCGTATAAACCGCATGATTTCCTCCCCCGGTTTGTCTCCGTTTAGAATTTGTCGCACGCTTTCGCCGCTGCGGCGAAGCGCGCGGCGTCGTCGGGCAGCAATAGACGCTCCCCCACCAGAGCCTGCGCCGCCGCCTCGACCTTCGCCGCGTAGGCCTCGCGCGAACCGTAGCGTTCCTCGAGCGAGGGGCGGGGGTCGTCGAGCGCCTCGCGGTCGGCCTTTGTGCGGGCGAAGGCGATGTACGAGCCGTCCCGGTCGGCGAGCTCGTCGGGCTGGTCGCGATACACGTTCCAGCCGGTATGCGTTCCCAGCGGAACCGCGATCGACGGCAGGCGGATGCCCGCGACCTCGTTGCCGTCGCGGTCGACCGCCGAGACATGCGCCGGAAACGCCTCGCCATCATGTTCGGGCGGGTCGATCCAGTCGACCGGCGCGAGGACCGGATTCATGCCCGGCGCATGGGCAAACCCCTTGACCCGCGGCATGGCGATAGCGGGCGGGGTCGTCGCGGTGCCCTCGGCGGCGGTCGGGACGCGGCTCGGAGGCGGCTCGGTGCCGGCCGTCACCCACTCCTCGAGCGCGACGAACAGCGCCCGCAACGCCGGTGTCGCGCTGTGCCAGTTGCGCGGATTGGCGCAGGGACCCGGCCGCGGGTCCACCCCCGGCCGGCCGCCATGCTGGGTCCCGGCGATCAGGTAGGCGCGGGTGTTCCCCGCCACGGCGAGGTCGGCGCCGGTCCGTGCGTCGGTGTGGACCAGCGAGGCGCCCTTTTGCCAGTACTCGGTCGAGGTGTTGGTCTCGATCACCTTGGGGTCGGTCGCGCGGCCCTTGAGAATTTCGGCCTGGCTGAACGGCGGCCAATTCTCGGGATAAAGCCGGTCTTCGTGCTGCGTCGCGGTGCGGCCGGGCATGCCGAAGCGGTGGTTGGCGAAGACCTTGCCAGCCCCCGCGACATGGCTAAAGACGCCGTCGAAAACGGCCCTGCCGGCCTCGTCCTCGTTCATGCCGAGTTCGAGGAAGTGGCGCAGGAACCGCCCGCTCTGCGACACGCCGAAGGCGAGCGCATGGCTGATCTCGCTCATCGACGAGATCAGCGGGTTGGGGATGCCGCCGCGGTTGGCGCCGCGGTAGCGAAAGAACGAAACAAGGTCGCGGACGCTGGCATAGCCGATGCCCAGCACCTTCGACCCGCGCGCCTCGTACCATAGCTCGTAGATTTTGATCGGCTCGAATTTGCGCCCCTCGGGCAGGAGACGGATCGAGCGTTCGTCGACGAATTCCCACTCGCCGCGCGGGATTTCGGCGCGCCTGTCGCTCTCGCGGCCGCGGACGCAGAGCCGCGCCTCCGGCTGATCGGTCGAGGCGGCGGGATAGGAGAGCCGGCGGACGCTCCCGTCGCCGGCCGCACGGGTGCCGAAATGGAATTCGTCGCGGATGCGTCCGGTGACGGGGCGGCCGTTTTCGAGCGCCTCGGGAAACTCGGCGCCGAGCCCGTTATTGGCGCGCGGCGCGCCTGGGTCCCAGCCCGACCAGACCAGCGAATACCCGCGCCCGAGGCAGAAGCCGAGCCCGGCATCCTCGGCCGATTTCGGGTCGTTGGTGCGGGCCGGGTCATTGGCCGGAACGTCGTCGAGCAGGTTGAAGATGCGCTTCGAGCCGCGATTGGGTACGTCATAGACGAGGATACCCGAGGTTCGCAGCGGGTCCTTCGGCCGCAGGATGTCGTAATCGGTCGCGTATTCGACGAGTCCCTTGGCGTTGCGCGGGGCCTTGTCGAGATCGACGATGCCGGCATTGGCCGGGTCTGCCGGGTCGAGCATGCCGCGCGCGACCCCCTTGATCCGGGTATAGGCGCCCGATGCGCCGAATTCGCGGCCGCCGGCGAAGCTCGCGATATCGGTGACGACGAGATCGGTGATCGCCATGGCGGCTATCCTTTGAAGGGCTGTCCGAAATTCAAATCGGCCTGTTCGGCGAGAAAGGCAAGCTCGGCCTCGGTGGACCGCCGGCCGAGGATCGGATTGCGGTGCGGAAACCGGCCGAACTGCTCGATGATTTCGAGATGCCGGCGCGACATGTGCAGATCCGGCGAGCGGCCCGGTACCGGCGGCAGGGCCAGCAGCAGGTCGAGCCCCCGGCGCTGGTTTCCCAGGTCCTCGCTGTGCTCCAGCGGCAGGTAGAAGAAGAGGCGCCAGGCATCCGGCACGGTGCGGTCGAAGCCGCGCGCGAGCGCCCGTTCGGTCGTCGCCAGCGCCAGCGGATCGGTGGCGAAAGCGCGCGGCCCGCTGCGAAAGATGTTGCGCGGCACCTGGTCGAGCAGCATCACCAGGGCAAGCGCCGTCTCGGGCGCCGCTTCCCATGAAGCCAGCTCCCCGGCGGCGGCGCGCTCGTGGTCCGCGGCAAAGCGCTCTCGCACCGCCGCGTCGAATTCGGGCGTGCTGCGAAACCAGATTTGCCGGTGGTGAAAGCGTTCGGGATCGCCGGGACCGCCGAACCAGAAATCGAGCAAGGTACGGGCGCGTTCCATCGCGTCATCCTAGAGGATAAAACTGGACGGGTCTGCGGGTGGCGCGCCGCATGTCCAGTGTCGCCGTCATCGGCAATGCCGCGCGGGAGTGAAATCTACGCTCGCCGGCATGACGAATTGATTGCCGGTGAGACCTGGATCATTGAAGGGCTCGGGACCCAGGCGTCGATTCCCGACCGGCCGCCGCGCGCGACCGATATCGTTTCGATCGACTTGCCGCTCTAGGTTCACTGGCACCGCGCCGGCGGCCGGCCATCGCCGCCGCAGGTGAAATGCCGAGCATGCATCGCGGGCCATACAAATGGGCGATTGCGCAAGGCGGCGCGGCGACGGCTTTTTAACAGGAGGCCACTTGCTGTTATCCTCCTGTTACCGGTTGCCATAACAGGAGGTAAGCCGCCTCCTGTAACGGTTCGCGAAGCGACGATTCCGGCTATCTGCCGCGAGTTAACACGGATAACAGGGTCGACGTTTAGGTCTATTACTGCATTCCAAGACATCATCCCGGAACGTTACTCGCGAATTATGGCGATTTTACCGTGGCTCTTAGGATGAAGCCACCGGGCTTCCGTCGGCGGTGCGACGCATACGCTGGAAGTCGTGGCGCGGGCAATGGGTTAGCTCGACGCGTCGTCGAGGATGCGCACGATGTGGCGGGCTTCGCGGCCGGCGGCGTCGGCGATCTGGTGGCGGCAACTCGTCCCGCAGGCGGCGAGGAGCGTGTCGGCGGGCGCCGCGCGCATCTTCGGCAGCACGCCGAGCTCGCCGATCTTGAGCGACATCTCGTAATGTTCCGCCTCGTAGCCGAAGGAGCCCGCCATGCCGCAGCAGGTCGAGTCGAAGGTCTCGACCTCCAGCTCCGGCACGAGCTGCAGCGCCTTTGCGGCCGCGCTCGCGGTGGCGAAGGCCTTTTGGTGGCAATGGCCGTGCAGCAGCGCCTTCCTGCCGGGCTGGGGCGCCAGCTTCAGCTCGAACCGGCCGGCGGCGCGCTCGGTCTCGACGAATTCCTCGAAAAGCTGCGCCCGGTCGGCGAGGGCGGTGGTCTCGGCGCCGGGCAGCATCGATGGGAATTCGTCGCGCAGCGTCAGCAGGCACGAGGGTTCGAGCCCGACGATCGGCGTTCCCGCGGCGATCGCGGGGGCCAGCGCGTCGAGCATGCGGCGCGCCTCGGCGCGTGCCTCGTCGACGAGGCCGGCGGCCAGAAAAGTGCGGCCGCAACACAGCGGGCGGCCTTTCGTTGCGGGCGTCGTCACGCGGTAGCCGGCGCGGGTCAGCACCCGCTCGGCCGCCTCGGCGTTTTCCGGCTCGAAATAGCGGTTGAAGGTGTCGACCAGCAGCATCACCTCGGGCCCCGCCCCGGACCCTGCCGCCTCGCCGTAACGGCGCGACGACCAGCGCGGCAGCGGGCGGGCGGCGCTGAGCCCGAATACGGCCTCGGCGATCCGCGCCGGCAGGCTCCCCGGCCGCCGCCGGTTCAATAGGCCGGCGAAGCACGCGGCGAAACGCGCGTAGCGGGGCAGATAGGCGACGAGCCGGTCCCGCCAGGAAAGGCCGTGCCGCTTGTTGTAATGGTGGCGGAACTCGATTTTGAACTTCGCCATGTCGATGCCGGTCGGGCATTCGCGTCGGCAGCCCTTGCAGGAGACGCAGAGGGACATCGTCTCGCGCATCGCCTCCGAGGTCAGCGCGTCGGCGCCGAGCTGCCCGGACAGCGCGAGGCGCAGCGTGTTGGCCCGGCCCCGCGTCAGGTGGATTTCGTCGCCGGTCGCGCGGTAGGAGGGGCACATCACGCCGGGATCGGATTTGCGGCAGGCCCCGTTGTTGTTGCACATCTCGGCGGCGCTGGCGAAACCGCCCCAATCCGACCAGTCGAGCGCGGTCTCGATCGGGATCTGCGTGTAGCCCGGCTTGAAGCGGAACAGGCTGCGGTCGTCCATCTTGGACGGGCGGACGATCTTGCCGGGGTTGAACAGCCCGTCCGGGTCGAAATTGTCCTTGACCTCCTCGAAGGCGCGGACGATGCGGCTGCCGAACATCGCCTCGTGGTGCTCCGACCGCACCAGTCCGTCGCCGTGCTCGCCCGAATGTGAGCCTTTGTACTCGCGCACCATCGCGAAGGCCTCTTCGGCGATCGCGCGCATCTTGGTGGCGTCGAGCTCCTGCTTCAGGTTCAGCACCGGCCGCACATGCAGCGTGCCGACCGAGGCGTGGGCGTACCAGGTGCCGTAAGTGCCGTATTTGGTGAACACGGCGGTCAGGCGGTCGGTGTATTCGGCAAGGTCTTCCAGGCGGACCGCGCAATCCTCGATAAAGGAGACCGGTTTTCCGTCGCCCTTCATCGACATCATGATGTTGAGGCCTTCCTTGCGGACGTTCCAGATCGCGCTCTGGAAGGCCGGGTCGGTCGCCTCCACGACGCCGCCCGGGAAGCCGAGATCGCCCATCAGCTCGACGAGCTGCCTTAGGCGGCGGAGGTTGTCGGCCGGGTCGTCGCCGGCGAACTCGGTGAGCAAAATGGCTTCCGGCTCGCCTTTGACGAAACGGTCGACGATCGGTCGGAAAACCGGGTTCTCGCGCGACAGCTCGATCATCGTGCGGTCGACCAGCTCGACCGCGCTCGGGCCGAGCTTGACGATGTGCTGCGGCGCCTCCATCGCTTGGTAGAAGCTCGGGAAATGGCAGATGCCGAGGGTGCGGTGCGAGGGGATCGGCGCGAGGTCGAGCTCGATCTCGTTGAAGAAGGCGAGGGTGCCCTCCGAGCCGACGAGCAGATGGGCCATGTTGTGGCCCCCAGTGGACTTATCCGGGTGGATCATGTCGATGTTGTAGCCGCCGACCCGGCGCAGCAGCTTCGGAAACCGCGCCTCGATCTCGTCGGCCTCGCGCCGGTGCAGTTCGCGCATATCGCGCACCAGCGAACGGTAGCGCTCGGGCCCGACGTCTTCGGCGAAATTGCCGGAGATCTCGCCGAATTGGGCGACCGTCCCGTCCGCCAAAAGCGCGTCGATCGCGCGGACGTTGTGGACCATGTTGCCGTAGCGGATCGAGCGCGATCCGCAGGAATTATTGGCGGTCATGCCGCCGATCGTGGCGCGGTCGCCGGTCGAGACATCGACCGGGAACCATAGCTTGTGGCGCCGCAGCGACTGGTTGAGCCGCTCCATGACGACGCCGGGCTGCACCCGCACCCGCCGGTTCTCGACATCGAGCGACAGGACCGCGTTCATATACTTGCTGCAATCGACGACGAGAGAGCGACCCACGGTCTGGCCGCATTGGGAGGTGCCGCCGCCCCGCGGCAGTACGGAGACGCCTTCGTCGCGCGCGATCTGAAGCGCGGCCACGACATCCTCGCGCGTCCGCGGCACGACGATCCCGAGCGGCTCGATCTGATAGACCGAGGCATCCGTGCTGTAGCGGCCGCGGCTGAACGCGTCGAACATCACCTCGCCGCCGGTCTCGCGGCGCAGGCGCGCCTCGAGGCGGGAGGTTGGGGCATTATCGAGTGGCATGTGCGCAACCCAGGCAACAGGGGCGGGGAGAATATGCCGTTATCGGGGCTCGATGTGAGGCTAATCGGCGAGACGCCGGACGCGATCGCGCCCGACGGGTCGGAAGTCCGGATTCTGTGCGGCGTCGCGGGTGGCGGGACCGCGCTCTTCCGCCTCCGGGCCGGGGCGGTCTCGCGTGCCGTGACGCACCGGACGGTCGAAGAAATCTGGTACGTGGTCGCGGGCGAGGGGCGCATCTGGCGCCGTCTCGGCGGCGGCGAGACGATCGACGGTCTGGCGCCGGGCGTGTCGCTGACGATCCCGCTTGGTACCCGCTTTCAGTTCCGCAACGACGGACTCGGACCGCTCGACATTCTCGGTGTCACGATGCCGCCATGGCCTGGCTCCGAGGAGGCGCGGCCGGTCGCGGGGAAGTGGATCGCAACGCTGTGACCCTATAACGCGGCGTTACCCCGGCCGCGCTAATACGGCATCAACTTTCGCTGCCCTATACTGAAATGGTGGTAGCCGGTCCGCCGTTGTCGGTTCCGGTTTAGCAGGCAGTTTATTCCTTATGCCCAACGATATACCCGATCTCGACACGCGGTGGCCCGGTCTCGCCGACTGGCCGGATCGCGAATCGGCGTCGTTCGCGATCCCCGACGAGCCGCCGAGCGACCAGGATATCGAGGATTTTAAGGGAACCATTCTCGCGAAACTGACCTCGTCGGTGGGCAAGCATCCGCGCTCCGCGACCCAGAGGGACTGGTTCGTCGCCACCGCTCTGGTGCTGCGCGACCGCATCATCCACCGCTGGCTGGCCGCCTATCGCGCGAGCGCCGCCCAGGGCCGCAAACGGGTTTATTACCTCTCGCTCGAATTCCTGATCGGCCGGCTCTTCGCCGATGTGGTGGAGAATTTGCGGCTCGGTCCGGTGGTCGAGGCGGCGCTGGGCGATCTCGGCGTCGATCTCAAGCAGATGCGCCAGGCGGAGCCCGACGCGGCGCTCGGCAATGGCGGTCTCGGCCGGCTCGCCGCCTGTTTGATGGAGAGCATGGCGAGCCTCGGCATCCCCGCCTGCGGCTACGGCATCCGCTACGATTTCGGGCTGTTCCGCCAGGTGATGCGCGACGGCTGGCAGCAGGAATATCCGGAGGATTGGCTGTCGGTCGGCAACCCTTGGGAGTTTCCCCGCTCGGAGCGGGTCTACCCGGTTGCCTTTGGCGGCCGGGTGGAGATGGTCCCGAATGGCGGCGGCAAGACCCGTCCGGTCTGGCATCCGCACGAGACCGTGGAGGCGGTGGCTTACGACACCCCGGTCGTCGGGTGGCGCGGGCGTCACGTCAATCCGCTGCGGCTGTGGTCGGCGCGCGCGGTCGACCCGCTGCGGCTCGACGTGTTCAACGCCGGCGACTATCTCGGCGCGCTGGCCGAGCAGGCGCGCGCCGCCTCGCTATCGAAGGTGCTGTATCCGAGCGACAGCACGCCGGCGGGACGCGAGCTGCGGCTGCGCCAGGAATATTTTTTCGTGTCCGCCTCGCTCCAGGACATCGTCCGCCGCCATATCGAATCGTACAGCGATCTGGCCTCGCTGCCCGACCAGGCGGCGATCCAGCTCAACGACACGCATCCGAGCATCGCCATCGCCGAGCTGATGCGGCTCTTGGTCGATGTCCACAACGTGCCGTGGGAGCAGGCGTGGCGCACGACCGTCTCGACCTTCTGCTACACCAACCACACGCTGCTGCCCGAGGCCCTGGAGACCTGGCCGATCGAGCTGTTCGAGCGGGTGCTGCCACGCCATCTCGACATCATCTACCGGATCAATGCCGAGCATCTGGGCTTTGCCCGCGATCAAGGCCTGTTCGACACCGACGACCTCGCGGCGATCTCGCTGATCGACGACGGGCCGGAGCGGCGGGTGCGGATGGGGACGCTGGCGTTTGTCGGTTCGCACCGCGTCAACGGCGTCTCGGCGCTGCACACCGACCTGATGCGCAAGACCGTGTTCAGCCGGCTGCACCAGCTTCACCCCGACCGCATTGTCAACAAGACCAACGGCATCAGCTTCCGCCGCTGGCTGCACCAGTCCAATCCGGCGCTCACCCGGGCGGTGCGCGATATCTGCGGCGACGGGGTGCTCGACAACGCCGCGTTGCTCGAGCGGCTGGCGCAGCACGCCTTTGACGGCGGCGTCCAGGCCCGCTTCGCCGCGGTCAAGCGCAACGCCAAGGTCGTGCTGGCGCGCTATGTCCACGAACAGATGGGCATCACGGTCGACCCCGGCGCGCTGTTCGACGTGCACATCAAGCGCATCCACGAATACAAGCGCCAGCTCCTCAACCTGCTCGACACGGTGGCGCGCTACCACGCCATCCGGGCCCATCCAGAGCACGACTGGGTGCCGCGGGTGAAGATTTTCGCCGGCAAGGCGGCGCCGAGCTATGCCCGCGCCAAGCTGATCATCAAGCTCGCCAACGACATCGCCGAGACGATCAACGACGATCCGCTGACCCGCGACCGGCTCAAGCTGGTCTTCATCCCCAATTACAATGTCAGTCTCGCCGAACTCATCATCCCCGCCGCCGACGTCTCGGAACAGATCTCGACCGCCGGGATGGAGGCGTCCGGCACCGGAAACATGAAGCTGGCGCTGAACGGGGCCGTCACGGTCGGGACCTATGACGGCGCCAATATCGAGATCCACAAGCATGTCGGCGACGACAACATCTTCATCTTCGGGCTGCGCGCGGAGGAGGTGGCCGAGCGGCTGACTCGCGGGCGCGCCGCGGCCGACGCTATCGAGGCGTCGCCGGCCCTCGCCGAAGCGGTTGCCTCGATCGAGAGCGGCGCCTTCTCGCATGGCGATCCCGACCGCTTCCGCGACCTGGTCGATACGCTGCGCTACGCCGACCCGTACATGGTCGCGGAGGACTTTGCCTCGTATGGCTCCGCCCAGGCCAAGGTCGACCGGCTGTGGCAAGCGCCCGACCGCTGGGGCGCCGCCAGCATCTTCAACATCGCCCGCATCGGCTGGTTCTCGGCCGATCGCACGATCGCCGGCTATGCCAGCGATATCTGGGACGTGCCCCTGAAGCGGGGCTGAACCCTCGACCGGGCGCGCAAAAAGGCGCACCATCGACGCCTTCGCGTGACGGAGGACGGCGGCATGGCGGACAGGCTGATTTCCTGCGACGACCACATGGATTTGGGGCAGCTGCCGGCGGATTTGTGGCTGACCCGGCTGCCGGCGGAGTTCCGCGACCGCGCCCCGCGCATCGAGGAGCGCGACGGGCAGGCCGTGTGGATTTGCGATGGCAAGGTGTGGGGCACCTGGGGCGGCCAACGCCCGGCCAGCAACGAGCGGCAGATCAAGCCGCTCTACAACGCCTTCGACCGCGGCGGCATCCACGACCAGAGCGCGCGCCGGCCGGCGGTGGCCGAGCTGCGGCTCGCCGATATGGACCGCGACGGCGTCTCGACGCAGGTCATCTTCGGCCCGATCTTCCAGATCAGCACCGAAGACAAGGCGCTGCGGGAGGCGTGTTACCGAGTCTACAACGACTGGCTGATGGAATTCTGCCAGGCCGCCCCGGATCGGCTGATCGGTGTCCCGCTGCTGCCGGAATACCCGGCCTCGGCCGTGGCCGAGCTGCGCCGCCTCGCCGCGAAGGGCGGGGTGCGGCAGGTCAATCTCCAGATCGCCAATATCGATCCCAAGCTCGACGATCCGGCTTGGGAGCCGTTCTGGCAGACGCTGGAGGACACGGGCATCATCCTCTCCTGGCACATCACGGTCTTTGTCGGCAAACCCGGCAGCCGTGTCATGGGCAAGCCGGCGAGCGTCTTCGAGAACACGAAGTTCTTTATGGGCAATTTCCTCGAGCCGTTTGTCGATCTTTTCGCCTGGGGCATCCTTGAACGGCATCCGAAGCTGAAGATGGTCATGGCGGAGGCCGGAACCGGCTGGCTTCCCTGGCTCGTGCAGGAGCTCGACTACCGCCACTGGCGCCTGTGGGAAGCCAAGGATTTCTGGGCCGACAAGGGCGGCATTCAGCTTGAATCCAAGCCGAGCGAGCTGTTCAAGCGGCAGATCTACGCGACCTTCCAGGAAGACTACGTGGCGATGTCGCTGGTGCCGTTCTTTGGCGAGGGCCACCTCCTTTGGGCCTCCGACTACCCGCATCCCGACAGCGTGTGGCCGCATTCCAAGGATGCGATCGAGCGGCAAATGGGAACCCTGACCCCGGCTCTGAGAGAAAAGCTGACCCACGACAACGCGGCTGCGCTGTACGGGCTGGCCTAGCCTCTCCCGCGGGGAACAAACCGGCCTCCGCAGGGGTTAACTCCCTCAGCCGGGGCAGAATCCGAACGAACGGATCTTCGACGGGAACGGGCGACCGGCCACTGGCCCGCCGTGCCACTTTTTCGCCAAACCGTTCGCTGCCGTACAAATTGCCCACGCTACTTCGGGTAGGGTCGGCGCGCTTCGCATGCGACATGCGCTGTGCAGCCGCTTGGTACGGAGGAGATGACGCTTGGTCTCGCCGCGCATACACAACCGGCTGCTTTCGGCGCTTTCGCCCGAGGACTTTGCGCTGTTCGGCGACGATCTCCGGCCGGTGCCGCTCGACCAGGGGCAGGTCCTTTACGCGGTCGGCGACCCGCTCAAATGGATCTACTTCATCGAGCACGGCCTCGCCTCGGTGATGACGACAATGGAAGACGGCGGGGCGAGCGAAGTCGGGATGGTCGGCCCGGAAGGCATGATCGGCGCCTCGGTGCTGCTTGGCGGCACCGTCTCGGCCCAGCATATCGTCGTGCAGCTCCCGGGTAAGGCGCTGCGGATTGGCGCGCGTGAATGCAAAGCCGTGTTCGACGCCAACGCCGACGTACGGCGGGTGATGCTCCGGTTTGTCGAGGACATCCTCAATCTGAGCGCCCAGACGGCGGCGTGCAACCGCCTGCACCTGGTCGAACAGCGCTGCGCGCGCTGGCTGCTGATGGCGAGCGACCGGGTGCAGTCGCATGTATTGGCGCTGACCCAGGAATTCCTCGCGGCGATGATCGGGGTACGCCGATCGGGCGTCAGCGAGGCCGCCGGCGAGCTGCAGCGCTCGGGCGTGATCCGCTATCGCCGCGGGGAGATCACGATCCTCGATTACGCGGCGCTTCAGGCGATTGCCTGCGAGTGCTATGCGCTCGACCGCGAGCGCGTGGAGCGGCTGCTCTGACCGTTCTCAACGAAATCCGAGCGGTAGCGGACAGACTTCGTCGCGCATTGTCTTCATCGTCGGCACCTGCTTCCTCGGAGGTTGCGCGCACCGATGGCTGTGATCGAAATCGAAAAGCCGGAACCCATGGACCTTGCCGCGTGGTTCGAGGAATTGCGCGAGTGGCTGGACGCACACGGCTGCCAGGGGGTCAACTTCGCTCGCATCGCGCGGCATGCCGGCGGATTGGCCTATCGCCTCAGCTTTGACGACAAGGAAAAGGCAGCGCAGTTTTCCGCGCAATTCGCCTGCTACCGCCGGGAGGAGCGCCTCCCTCCGACACTAGGCGGTCTGCGCGAGGCGCCCGCGTAGCGGCGTTCCGCCTCGCCGCAACGCCCTTGTCCGGTTCCCGGTTCGCCGCCACACTGGCGGCGCTTCGCTGCTGGAACCGAGCCAATGAAAAACACCCAGACCGCCCATACCGGCCGCCATTTTCTGCAGATTCCGGGGCCGACCAACGTGCCCGACCGCGTGCTGCAGGCGATCGCGATGCCAACGATCGACCATCGCGGGCCTGAATTCGCGACCCTCGGCAAGGAGGTCGTCAGCGGCATGAAGCGGGTATTTCAGACCGAAGGCACCGTGGTGATCTACCCGTCCTCCGGCACCGGCGCCTGGGAGGCGGCGCTCGTCAACACGATGTCGCCGGGCGACAAGGTCGTGATGTTCGAGACCGGCCAGTTCGCCACGCTGTGGCGGCAGATGGCGGGCCGGCTCGGGCTCGAGATAGAGTTCGTGCCCGGCGACTGGCGGCGCGGCGTCGAACCCGCGCGCGTGTCGGAAGTGCTTGCCGCCGACCGCGAGCACCGCATCAAGGCGGTGTGCGTCGTGCATAACGAGACGTCGACCGGCGTTACCACCAACATTCCCGCGGTGCGCGCCGCGATCGACGCGGCCCGGCACCCGGCGCTGTTGATGGTCGACACGATCTCGTCGCTCGCGTCGATCGATTACCGGCATGACGAATGGCGCGTCGATGTGACCGTCGGCGGGTCGCAGAAAGGCCTGATGCTGCCGCCCGGGCTCGGCTTCAATGCGGTGTCCGAGAAGGCCCTGGAGGTGGCGAAAAGCGCGAAGATGACGCGCTCGTACTGGGATTGGGCGGCGATGAGCGAAACCGCGCAGACCGGTTTCTTCCCGTATACACCGGGGACCAACCTGCTGTTCGGGCTGCGCGAGGCCTTGAAGATGCTGCTCGACGAGGAAGGGCTGCCCGCGGTCTTCGCCCGCCATTCCCGGCACGGCGAGGCGACGCGCCGCGCGGTCCGCGCTTGGGGACTCGAATTGCTGTGCGAGAACGACGCCGAGTTCTCGAATTCGCTGACCGCGGTTCTGGTTCCCGACGGTTTCGATGCCGACCGCCTGCGCGAGACGATTCTCGACGCCTACGACATGTCGCTCGGCACCGGGCTCGGCAAGGTCAAGGGCAGGGTGTTCCGGATCGGCCATCTCGGCCATTTCAACGACTTGATGCTGTGCGGCACGCTGTGCGGCGTCGAGATGGGCTTGCACCGCGCCGGCGTCCCGCACAAGCCCGGCGGGGTCGCCGCGGCGCTGGAATATTTGAGTGCGGTTTGAGGTCTAACTCACGAGGAGCTCGACATGACCCCCGATCAGATCGAAACCGCCGCCGCCGCCCTGGCCGCCGCCCGAAAGGGCTCGGCGATCGCCGCGCTGCCGGAGAGCGCCCGCCCGAAATCCGAGGCGGATTCCTATGCGATCCAGGACGCCGTCGGGAAGAAGCTCGGGGAAAAGTTCGGCGGGTGGAAAGTCGGCATCTCGCCCGAGGGCGGGCATTTCGCGGCGCCGATTTATGCCTCGCGCATCCAGGCGAGCCCGGCGGCGATGCCGGCGAGCGGGTTCCACGTCATCGCCATCGAATGCGAGATCGGCTTTCGGCTGAATCAGGCGCTGCCGAGCCGCGCCCAGCCGTATACCCGGGATGAGGTGCTGAAGGTCGCCTCGATGCACCCGACGATAGAGGTCGTCGACTCGCGCTATCGGGATTTCCGCTCCCTCGACCGGCTCCAGGTGCTCGCCGACAATTTCTCCAACGGCGCGCTCGTTTACGGCGCCGCCGCCTCGGGCTGGGAGGGTTTGGACCTCGCGCACCCGCCGATCGCGGTGACGGCCGATGGCAAGGACTTCGCCGAATGCACGGGGCTGCGGGCCGGCGACCCGATCGACCTGCTGGTCGCCGCGGTCAACCACGCCTGCGGGCGCGGCGGCGTCGCCGCCGGCACCTTCGTCACGACCGGGACCCATACCGGAATGGTGTTCACCCAGCCGGGCGTCAAAATCCGCGCCGATTACGGCAAGCTCGGCTCGGTCGAGGTCTCGTTTCCGAAGTGACCGCGCCCGGCCGCTACGATCCGGTCGCGCAGGCCACCCATTGGCTCGTCGCGGCGCTGGCCATAGCGGTTGCAACTCTCGGCCTGATGATCCCGGAGGCGCCGCGCGGGAGCGGATGGCGGGACGGGATTCTTCTCTGGCACCGCTCGATCGGCATGACAATTCTGTTGGCGATGGTGCTGCGGGCGGTGTGGCGGCTTTCGCATCCGCCTCCGCCGCTCCCCGACAGCCTGCGCCCGATCGAGGCGTTCCTCGCCCATGCGACGCATTTCCTGCTCTATGTCGCCTTTCTGGGGATGCCGCTGGCCGGCTACGTCAACACGGCCGCCGCCGGGCATTCCGTAAGCTTCTTCGGCCTGTTCTCGATCCCGCCGGTCATCGCGCCAAATCCGCGCCTCGCCCAAATCGCCATAGCCTTGCACCTGGCCGGGCAGTTCGCCGTCTACGGCCTCGTGGCGGCGCATGTCGCCGCCGCGCTGATGCACGGGATCGTCCGCCGCGACGGCGTGTTCTCGCGGATGCTGCCGGCGCGGCGCTATTAGACCGCCGGAACCAGCGTCAGGTCGGGCCGGAAGAAATCGAGCGCCTCGGGCAGGCTGCGCGCGACGCGCAGGCGCTGGCGGCCGCACAAAACCGTGTATTCCGGGCTACCGCCGCTGCTCGACTTGGCGATCGTGTAGGCTGCGCCTTCCTGCGTGTGGCGGAAGACCGAAAACAGCGCGAGGCCGTCGCGGTGGTCGATCGCGTAGTCGCGCCATACGCCGCGCATCACGTTGCGGCTGTAAATGCTCAGGAGTTGGTTCAGTTCGGCTCGGCTGAAATAAAGGGTCTGTCGCTTCGCCCGATAATCCTTCAGGGGAAAGATCGTCGCACTCTTCCCGCTCATCAAATCCGCCGCCGAGGGTTGCGCGTCGGCTTATTTTGACGATTTCGTGAAAGGCGTCCAGGCCAGTTTCCCGTTTTGGAAAATCGACTGGCTTAGGTGCGGCCGCTTGCCGCGCGGTTTGCTATGCCCGGGTCGAGCAAGTATGGTAGCCGCGCTTCCAGCAGGGCTGTCCGGGGCGGTTCGTGAGCGACATTTTCCGCGAAATCGACGAGGAGTTGCGTCGCGACAATCTGCTCCAGCTTTGGAAAAAGTATGGCCGCTATGTGATCGCCGGCGCGATCGCGGTGTTCGTCATCGCC
>DASUIE010000119.1:0-7808 GCA_036273175.1 Allostellaceae bacterium | reverse complement strand
GGCGACGATGTTGCCCCACTGATCGGAGCCGCCGATCTGCAACTCGCAGCCGAAGCGCCGCGCCAGCTCGGCAAAATCATAGGCCTGCAGGATCGGGTAGTTGAATTCGAGAAAGCTCAACGGCTGGTCACGTTCGAGGCGGAGCCGAACGCTGTCCTGGGTCAGCATGCGGTTGACCGAGAAATGCCGGCCGATATCGCGCAAGAGCGGGATATAGCGCAGCTCGTCGAGCCACTCGGCGTTGTTGACCATCAGCGCATCGGTCGGCCCGTCGCCGAATTTGAGGAACTTGGCGAAGACCCGGCGGATGCCTTCCATGTTGCGGGCGATATCGGCGTCGGTCAGCAGGGGCCGCGCCTCGTCCTTCCCGGACGGATCGCCGATCCGCGTCGTCCCGCCCCCCATCAGCACGATCGGCTTGTGTCCCGATTGCTGGAACAGCCGCAGCAACATGATTCCCAACAGGCTGCCGATATGCAGACTGTCGGCGGTGCAGTCATAGCCGATATAGGCCGCCACCGTCCCGGCCCCGAGCCGCTGGTCGAGCGCGTCGAGATCGGTGCATTGGTGGAAATAGCCGCGCTCGGTCGCGGCGGCGAGAAAGGGCGATTTCGGGGTCGGCATGGCCGCGTCATCTAGCACAAAACCGCGCACCGCGCTGGGGCTGATGAGCGGCACCTCGCTCGACGGCATCGATGTCGCCCCGCTGACCACCGACGGGCGGGACCATGTCGCGGCCGGGCCGAGCCTGACGATCCCTTATGCCGAAGAGTTCCGCGAGCGGCTGCGCGGCGTGCTCGGCGGCAAGGGATCGGTCGCGGCGGTCGAGGCCGAGCTGACCCGCCGCCACGCCGAGGCGGTCGCCGAATTCCGCCGCCGCTTCCCGGAGGTACGGGCGGAGCTGATCGGCTTTCACGGCCACACGATCCTGCACGAGCCGGCCGCGCGCCGGACCTGGCAGATCGGCGACGGCGCGTTGCTCGCCCGGCTGACCGGCACCGATGTCGTCGCCGACCTCCGCGGCGCCGATGTCGCGGCGGGCGGCGAGGGGGCGCCGCTCGCGCCGCTCTACCATGCCGCGCTGGCCGCCCGCCTCGACAAGCCGGTCGCCGTGCTCAATCTCGGCGGGGTCGGCAACGTCACCTGGATCGGCGCCGGCGGCGACATCCTCGCCTTCGACACCGGCCCGGCCAACGCGCCGATCGACGACTGGGCGCGCCGCCACACCGGCGACAGCTGCGACCGCGACGGCGCGCTCGCCCGAGCCGGCAGGGTCTCGGCGGCGCATGTCGCGCGCTTTCTCGCCGCGCCGTATTTCGCCCGCCGCCCGCCGAAATCGCTCGACCGCGACGAGTTCCGCGCCTTCACCCCCGACGATCTCACCCCGGAAGACGGCGCGGCGACGCTCACCGAGATGAGCGCCGCCGCGGTCGCCGCGGCGCGGCGGCATTTTCCGGCTCCGGCGCGGGAATGGCTGGTGACCGGGGGCGGGCGCCGCAACCCCGCGCTGATGGCGGCGCTGACGCGGCTTCTCGGCGCGCCGGTGCGGCCGGTCGAGGCGGTCGGCTGGGACGGCGACGCCCTGGAGGCGCAGGCCTTCGCCTATCTCGCGGTGCGCTCGGTCGGCGGATTGCCGCTGAGCCTGCCATCGACCACCGGCGCGCCGCGGCCGATCTGCGGCGGCAGGCTGTTCAGGGCGTAGCGGCGCGCTCGATCGAGGTCAGCTTGCCGTCGGTGAAATAGAGGAACCCCTCGGGGCGGCCGAGCCACGCGGCGCGCGGGTTGGCGGTATAGATCCATTCCTCGCGGCGGTGCCCCGGCGTCTCGGTCGTCATGATCTTGGTCGGCTCGCACCACAGGCTCTGCCGCACCTGCGCCGCGCTCATGCCGAGCCGCACCTCGCCCTGGCATTTCGAGCGGTATTCCTCGGCGATCTTTTTGAACTGCACGCAAGTTTCGAGGACGCTGCGGATCAGCTCCATCTTTTCGTTCAGGATCAGCATCACGCCGGGATTGGTGCGGGCCGCGGCCAGAAAAGCGCGGGCGTCGAGCACCGCCTTGCGCCCGCGGATCGCCGTCTCCGGCTGCGGGCAGGACGCGAACGCCGCCTCGGCTCCGTCGAGCGCCGCCGGCACCCGGCTCAGCGCCGCCGCCGTCTCGTCCGCGACGGCGGGAGCGCCGAGCAGGAGCAGGAAGATCGCCGCCACCCAGAGTTGCATAACCTCAGGTTACTTGACGACGATCTCCCCGACCATATGCGGATGGACCGAGCAGAAATATTTGTAGGTGCCCGGCTTGTCGAAAGTCATCGCGAAGGTGTCGTCGGTATCGAGCCCCTGCGATTTGAACGGCATCTCCTTGTTGACGCTGGTGACCGTGTGCGGCTCCTCGTCCTTGTTGGTCCAGACGATCCTGGTGCCCGGCGCGACGGTCAGGGTTGGCGGGTCGAACGCGAAATTGTCGATAGCGACCGATTTGGTCTCGGCCGCGAACCCGGTTCCGGCGAGCCACAACAGCGTCGTGGCGGCGATCAGGGTTCTCGTCATCGCCGTCACGCCAGCGTCAGGTCGGTGGCGGCGATCCCTGTCGCCGGCACATAGTCGATGCTGCGCACGCCGAGCACCGTCTTCAGCTTGTCGGCCGGCACCTTCATCGGCCCGGGCGAGGGCGCGGCGCCGGGGGCCGGCTGCGGAAACGCGGTCGACATCGCGGTGCGGAAGGTCACCTTGCCCTCGACCTTCTGCACGACCTGGTGGATATGCCCGTTGAGCACCGTCACCGAGCCGAACGGCTTCAGATAGGCAAAGGCCTTTTCGGCGTCGCCGGTGGCCCAGCCCCATTGCGGATAGATCGGCCATAGGGGGACATGCGCCAATACGACGATCGGGGTGCTCGCGCTCTTGCCCTGGAGGTCGCTTTCGAGCCATTCGAGCTGAGCCGCGCCGAGGGTGCCGCCGGTTCCGGGGGTGAAGCCGAGTACATTGACGAGGGCAATGAAATGCACCCCGCTTTGGTCAAAGCTGTACCAGCCGCCCGGCGCCGCGCCCTTGGCGCCGAAGCGCTCGAAATAGCCCTTGCCGTCGTCGCCGATGACGTCGTGCTCGCCCGGGATGTAGTGGGTGTCGAGCTTGGCGCCCTTCATCAGCTCGGCGGCGGTGTCGAACTCGGCCGGCTTCGACAAGTGGGTCACGTCGCCGGTGTGGATCAGCATCGCCGGCGGCTTCGGCAGCGCGGCGATCCGGGCGAGCGCGGCCTGCAGCGTCCCGCCCGGGTCGGGATTGACCTCGGCCTTAAAGCCGATATGGGTATCGCTGATCTGGGCAAAGCTGAAGCCGCCGGTCTCGGCCGCCTCGGCCGTGCCGCCAAGTCCGATGCCGCGCGGAACTCCGCCCGAGACTGTCCACAGAATGCCGGTGCCGGCCCAGGCCATGCATTTCAGCAGCCCGCGCCTTGTCTGGCCGGTTGAATTGGTCGTATCCATCTGCCGCTCCATTGGTGATCAGTGCGGCGGAGACCGGCCCTTTCGTCGGTCTATTCGGTGGAAATTTTATTTTTTCTGGCGGCGAATAAACCGCCTTGCGGCGCGGTCTAAACCTCTCAAATCGGGCATTGGGGTGACGTGGCGGCTTCATCGCGCGACGGGAATTTCGAGGCGGTGGTGCTGCCGCATCTCGACGCTGCCCACAACCTCGCCCGCTGGCTGATGCGCGATAGCGCCGCGGCCGAGGACGTGCTGCAGGAGGCGATGCTGCGTGCCCTGACCTATTTCACGAGCTTCCGCGGGACGAACCCGCGCGGCTGGCTGCTGCAAATCGTGCGAAACACCGCCTACACGGCGCTGAAGCCGCAGCCGGGCTCGGTGCCGGTTCCGGTCGACGAGGAAGCGCTGGTGTCCGACGAAGCCGATCCCGAAACCGCGCTCGCCGATGCCGAGCAGCGCCGCCGCGCCGACCGGCTAATCGCGGCGCTGCCGGTCGAGCTGCGCGAAGCCCTGGTGCTGCGCGAGCTCGAAGAGCTGTCCTACAAGGAGATCGCCGAAATCACCCGCACGCCGATCGGCACGGTGATGTCGCGGCTGTGGCGGGCGCGGCGGATGGTCGTCGAGGCCGCCGCGCGGGAGGGCGCCGCATGAACCCGGCCGATTGCGACAAGGTTCTGCTGGTTCAGGCCGAGTTCGACGGCGAGCTCGACGCGGCCGAGGCGGCGTCGCTGGCGCTGCATCGCGAAACCTGCCCGGTCTGCCGGCGTGCCGCCGCCGAGCTGGCCCAGACCCGCGATATTCTGCGCACACCGGGCCTCTATCGCCCCGCGCCCGACGACGTGCGGGCGCGGGTCCTCGCAAGCCTGCCCCCGCGGCCGGCCGCCTCGCGGCCCAACGCGCTGCGCGGCTGGCGCCAAGGCTGGGCCGGGTTCGGGCTCGGCGCCGCCTGCGCCGCCGCGCTTGCCTTCCTCCTCGTTCTCCCGCGCGAGCCGGGGCTCGCCGACCAGGTCGTCGCCGGGCACATTCGCGCCCTCCAGCCCGGACATCTCGAAGACGTGGTCTCGACCGACCGGCACACGGTCAAGCCCTGGTTCGACGGCAAGCTCGACTTCGCGCCGCCGGTCAAGGACCTCGCCGCCGTCGGCTTCCCGCTCAAGGGCGCGCGGCTCGATTATCTCGGCGGCCGGCCGGTCGCCGCGCTGGTCTATCAGCGCGACAAGCACCTGATCGACTTGTACGTGTGGCCCGAGGATTCCGCCCGGCCGACACCGGTCGCCACCGCGCGCAGCGGCTACAACATCGTGCGCTGGTCGGCCGATGGGATGGCGCTCTGGGCGGTCTCCGATGTGGAGGCCGCCCAGCTCGACGATTTCGCCCGAGAGTGGCGGAACGCGCGCTAGTGGGTGACGAGCCGGCGCTCGATCGCGGCGGCCTTGATCGCCTTCTGCAATTTCTCGAAGGCGCGAACCTCGATCTGCCGGACCCTTTCGCGCGAGATGTTGTACTGCTGCGACAGCTCCTCGAGCGTCGTCGGATTTTCGCGCAGGCGGCGCTCGGTCAGGATGTGGCGCTCGCGCTCGTTGAGATGCGTCATCGCCTTGCCGAGCAGGTCGCGCCGCAGACCCAGCTCCTGGCGGTCGCCGAGCTGCTGCTCCTGGCTATCGCTTTCGTCGACCAGCCAATCCTGCCATTCGCCTTCGCTGTCGCTCCTGAGCGGCGCATTCAGAGAGTGGTCGGGGCTGGCGAGGCGGCGGTTCATGCTCACCACGTCAGCTTCGGGCACGTCCAGCTGGGTGGCGATCTTCTTGAGGTTCTCGGGCGAGAGGTCGCCCTCATCGACCGCCTGCAGCTGGCCCTTGAGCTTGCGCAGGTTGAAAAACAGCTTCTTTTGCGCCGCGGTGGTGCCCATTTTGACGAGAGACCACGAATGCAGGATGTATTCCTGGATCGCCGCGCGGATCCACCACATCGCATAGGTCGCCAGGCGGAAGCCGCGGTCGGGGTCGAAGCGTTTGACCGCCTGCATCATCCCGACATTGCCCTCCGAGATCAGCTCGGAGAGCGGGAGACCATAGCCGCGATAGCCCATCGCGATCTTGGCGACCAGGCGCAGATGGCTCGTTACCAGCCGATGCGCGGCATCGGGGTCTTCATGCTCCTTCCAGCTTTTGGCGAGCATGTATTCTTCTTCCGGCTCCAACATCGGAAACTTGCGGATCTCCTGAAGGTACCGCGTAAGGTTCCCTTCGCCGGAAAGCGATGGCACAGACATTGAGGGCATCTACGATTTTTGCTCCGTTTTGGGTGCGT
Source organism: Allostellaceae bacterium (assembly GCA_036273175.1). GTDB lineage: Bacteria > Pseudomonadota > Alphaproteobacteria > ATCC43930 > CGMCC-115725 > DATARH01. The sequence goes on along the minus strand of DASUIE010000119.1, from coordinate 2,017 downwards.
TAGGTGAACGCCGCGACGCGCGGGCCGATCCACCCCGCAAAAACCTACTATATTAGTCGGCTTTTGTCCAGTTTAAAGTCGCTCTAAATCGCAAAGCAGACCCCTGAAATCCGCGGGCGGATCGCTCGAAAACATCAGGTTCTGCTGGGTTGCCGGATGAATGAACCCGAGCGTCTTCGCGTGCAGCGCCTGCCGTGGAAAGCTTGCGATGCACGCCCCCAATTCGCCCGACCGCGCGACGTCCCGGCCGCTGCGGCTGCCGTAGGCGGGGTCGCCGATCACCGGGTGGCCGCGCTCGGCGAGGTGGACCCTGATCTGGTGGGTGCGCCCGGTGGCGAGTCGGCATTCGATCAGCGCGGCGCGCCCGGCAAAGCCGCGTTCGACCCGGTATCGGGTCAGCGCCGGCTTGCCGTGGGCGGCGCCCACTACCGCCATCTTCTTCCGATTGCGCGGGCTGCGGCCGATATTGCCGGCGATCTCGCCCGCGGCCGGAACCGGGATGCCCCATACGAGGGCGGCATAGGCGCGCTCGATCCGCCGCGCCGCGAAGTCGCGGCTCAGCGCGCGGTGCGCGGCATCGGTCTTGGCGACGACCATCAAGCCGCTGGTGTTCTTGTCGAGCCGGTGGACGATGCCGGGGCGGCGCACCCCGCCGATCCCGGCGAGGCTGTCGCCGCAATGCGACAACAGCGCATTGACCAGCGTCCCGGTCGGGTTGCCGGGTGCCGGGTGAACGACCATGCCGGCGGGCTTGTCGATGACGATCAGATGTGCATCCTCGAACCGGATATCGAGCGGGAGTTGCTCCGCCTCCGGCGCCGGCTCGATCAGATCGGGGAGAAAAACGACGAAAATTTGGCCGTCGCGAACCTTGAGCGCCGGGTCGCGGACCGCCGCTCCGGCAATCGAGACCCGCCCCGCCTCGATCAAGGCCTTGAGCCGGCTGCGTGAAAACGCCGGCAGCGCGCGCGTCAGGGCGCGGTCGAGCCGCTCACCCGCGGCGGCGCCCTCGATCACGATCTCGTGCGACCCGGGGTTCATCGGATGCGCGGGCTGAAGCTTCTGGTCGTCGTGATGGGGGTGATGCTGGTCGTCGGCGTCGCCGCCTTGACCGCGGCGATCGCGGTCAAGCTCAAGGGCCGGCCCCAGCCCGCGGCCGCTTTCGCCGCCCCGCCGCTCGACCTCCCGCCCGGCTCCCGGATCGAGGCGATGAGCACCGGGCCAGACCGGGTCGTGCTCGACCTCGTCCTCGCCGACGGGACCCGCCAGCTCGTCGTCATCGACCTCGCCACGGGCCGCCGCCTGGGCATGATTCCGGTACGGACGGAGCGGTGACTGTATGACGATTCGCCTAGTTTCAATCTCTCCGCCGCTCCTCTGGCATCGGCAACTCCGCCAGCAGTGGCAGATAGTTCCCGTTTCGTGCTTGCTGCTTGACCCGCACAGTCTCGCAACCTTAAATCCTGTCCGGTTTCGAACAACCGGAATTTATCCCTGATGGCGCGGCCCGCGGGCGGAGCGAACACGGACTCCACAACAGATTGGCGTGCCCTCGCCCGCCAAGCTCTTGCCGTTCGTACCCAACAACTCCTGTCACGCTCGGACGAGTGGGCCCGACCCGACCTTCGCGCCGCATTTCTCCGGCGTATCGCAGGTGGCCATGATCCGCTCGGCGATCAGTATTCCGCTGCGGTCTCCCCTGAGGAACGCCGCCGCATCGGAGCGACGTTCACGCCCGCGTCTATCGTCGAGGCAATGCTTCTTTGGGCTAAATGCCGCTCCGCAGACTTCGCCATGCCGCGTCGCATCGTGGATCCGGGAGCGGGTACCGGCCGCTTTTCATTGCTGGCTGCCAAGATATTTCCCCAGTCGCAAGTAATCGCAGTCGAATCCGACAAGGAAATTGCCGGTCTTTTACGCGCGAACATCCAAGCGGCAAAGCTCGTTGATCGAGTTACGGTTATAGAATCGGATTTTAGATCAGTAATTTTAGACCGATGCGACGGGCCAACGCTGT
>DASUIE010000118.1:0-3160 GCA_036273175.1 Allostellaceae bacterium | reverse complement strand
TTATGCCGCGACGATGGATAGCGGCTGGGGCGGCTGGGATGTAACGGTTGCCCGCGGCCCGTGGGATCGCGCGCGCATCCTCGTCGGCGCCGAGAACCATGGCGGCACGAAGCGGCTGTATCGGCTGCGCTGCATGCCGGTGCTGTCCGGGCTCGCCCGCGCCGGGCTGGGGCTGCTGGCGGTCGGCGCGGCGCTGCTGATGACGGGGCATCCGATCGCCGGCCTCGCCTGCGCCGTCGCCGGCGCGGGAGCGGGGGCCGGCATCGCCTGTCAGTTGAACGGATTTTCCATGCGGATGCGGCGGCTGATCGACCAGGCGGCCGGCGCCGCGGGGTTGACCCCGCTCGATCGGGTCGGCCGCGATCGGATGCCGACCGGCGCCCCGCGCATGGCCTGACGCCAGACCCATGCTGCGCAAATTGCTGCCTTACCTATCGGCCTATCGCGGGCGGGTCGCGTGGGCGCTGATCCAGGTGTTCCTGATCGCCGGGTTCGAGCTGATCAAGCCGTGGCCGCTGCAAATCGTCATCGACGACGTGCTCGGCGGCAAGAAGATCGGGGTGCCGGTCGCCGCTTCCTGGGAACCGGGGACGCTGCTGATCGCCGCCTGCCTCCTGATCGTCGTCGCCTATGTCGGCAGCGGCGGCATCACCCTCTGGCACAACTACACGACGATCCGCGTCGGCCAGAGCATGGTCAACGACCTGCGCGGCGCGCTCTACGCCCATCTCCAGCGCCTCTCGCTCGCCTATCACGGCCGCCAGCGGGTCGGCGACCTGCTCTACCGCATCACCGCCGACAGCTTTGCCGTGCAGACGATGGTGATGAACGGGATCCTGCCGATCCTGTCGGCGGCGATCCTCCTGGCCGGGATGCTGTTGGTGCTGTTCCCGCTAGATCCCACCCTAACCGTGCTGGCGCTGACCGTCGTGCCGGTGCTGTTCGCGCTGATCTCGCTGTTCAATCGCAAGATCGTCGGGGTCGCCGGCGAGGTGCGCGAGCGCGAGAGCCGCGTCTATTCGCTCGTCCAATGGGGAATGGCGGCGATCAAGGTCGTCCAAGCCTTCGCCAAGGAGGAGGAGGAGCACCGCCGCTTCATGGGGGCGAGCGGCGAGAGCCTGCGCGCGACGCTCAAACTCTACACGTGGCAGACGCTTTATTCCGGCGCGGTCAATCTGGTGATCGCCGCCGGCACCGCGGTGGTCATCTATGCCGGCGCGCGGGCGGTGATGTCGGGGCAGCTCACGGTTGGGCAGCTCATCGTCTTCATTTCGTATCTCGCGCAGCTCTACACGCCAATCAACCAGATCACCCAGAGCTGGGGCCAGATCGCTGGCGCGCAGGTCGGCGCCCGCCGCGTCTTCGAGGTGCTCGAGACCGAGGCCGACCTCAAGGACGGCGCGCGCGAGTTTCCGCCCGAGGGCGCGCGGGGCGAAGTGCGCTGGCGCCGCGTCGGCTTTCGCTACCGCAGCGACACGCCGGTGCTGGAGGAGATCGATCTCGCCGTGCCGGCCGGCGCGACGATCGCCGTCGTCGGCCCGACCGGGGCCGGGAAGTCGACGCTGCTCGGGCTTCTCGCGCGGTTCTACGACCCCACCGGCGGCGCCGTGGAGATCGATGGCGCGGATCTCCGCGACTACACGCTCAAATCGCTGCGCGGGCAGATCGGCATGGTGCTGCAGCCGCCGCTGATCTTTCCGCTGTCGGTGCGCGACAACATCGCCTACGGCACGCCCGGGGCCGACGATTCGGCGATCGAGCGGGCGGCGCGGATGGCCCGCATCCACGAGACGGTCATGGCCCTTCCGGACGGGTACGAGACGAGCCTCGGGGAGGGCGGAGCGGCGCTGTCCGAAGGCGAGAAGCAGCGCGTCACGATCGCCCGCGCGCTGCTGCGCAACGCCCCGATCCTGATCCTCGACGAACCGACCTCGGCGCTCGATGTCGAGACCGAGGCGCTGGTCATGGAGGGGATTGAGCGCCTGATGCAGGGCCGCACGACCTTTATCATCGCGCACCGGCTCTCCACGGTGCGGCGCTGCGACCGGATCGTCGTGCTGCGCGACGGCACCATCGCCGAACAGGGTAGCCTTGCCGAGCTACTGCGACGCGGCGGTGTCTTCGCGGATTACTACCGCACCCAATTCGCGCCCCAGGCCGACGAGCGGGCGGAAAGCCTAATGTAACAAACGTGCAACAGTCCGGTGTGGCATTCCGGCCGGATAACGTCGGATGACGGTCAACATCAGCACAACGCGCATATCGGTCCAGTTCGATTGTGACAATAAAGCCGCTATAAAGTGAACGCCCTCGAACAAATGAGATAATTCTCGCGGTATTAGCAATTATTTATGTTGAATGATAACTGCCGAGGACACGACTCTTACGGTCTTTGGCGATTCGCAAAACGAAATTATCCCCAAGACAGTGTAACATATCGTAACATTTAATATTGCATTACCGTTACAGGGCCGGTACGCTACGCGTGGTTTGGGGACGCTGGCATCCGGTTGCCGGGTGCGCTGCGGCGTTTCACGGGTGGTCCAAGGCCTATAGCCGGCAGTCGCGGCGGGCCGGGCACGGAGACGCAGGGGAAGATGATCACCGACATCTTGCGCTGGGGCGCCTCGTGGTCCCCCAATCGGCGGATCGTAAGCCGTCTTGCCTCACGCGCCGTGGCGCTGGCTCAAACGCAGCGCCGGCCGGCGACCCTGATGGGCGCGGCTTGCGCCGGGGCGGTGGCCGTCGCGGCGCTCGGCGCCGGCTACCTTCATTACTCGGGCCTCGCGACCAACGAACGGGACGCAGCGATCCACGCCGAGACGGCCAATGCCGCCTTGCAGGACGAGCTTGGCAAGCTGCGGGACCAGCTCGGCGCGGTCAAAGGGCGGCTTTCCGCCGTTTCGACCGACGCCCAGGCGCAGGCGCGCCAGCAGCAACAGCGGGCGGACGCCAAGTCCGATGCGAACGGCAAGGGCGCCGCCCAGCTCAGCCACGCGCTGGACCAGGCCCAGCGGGAGCTGCATCTGACCGAGGCACAGCGCGCGACGCTGATGGCGCGGCTCAGCAAGGCCGAGACCGAAACCCAGCAGATGCAGGCGGAGCGCGACAGGCTGGCCGCCGAGCGCGATGCGCTGAAGGCGCGAATCGCCAAGCTTGA
>DASUIE010000117.1:0-3117 GCA_036273175.1 Allostellaceae bacterium | reverse complement strand
CGCAGCCACGTGCCGAGCCCCGGGGAGGTGACCGCGTGCGGCGCGGGTTCGCCTTCGCCTCGCTCGAGCAGTTCGAAGCGCATCGCCATCCGTGTCGTGCCCGGCACGGCGGTCATTTCGCCCGCGAACGTGGCCGAGCGTTCCGCCTGTTCGCCGGTGGTGACGCAGCTTTCGAGCGTCGCGGACGCGGGCAGCTTGGCAGCGGGCGTCCTGAGCGCCCCCGTCGGCGCGGTCGCGGCCGCGGCGGCGCCGGCGGCGCACGCGAGCAGCGCGAGCCCGCACGCAAGCGCCGCTGCCAGGCGCCGGGGTGCCGTGCCCACCTTCGCTCTCAGGATCTGCATCACACCGTCATAACACGCCTGCACCTGCCGGGTTTCGGCGCTGCAGGCGCTTTTCGCTCAGGTGACCTGGTAGAGCGGCCCGTCGCCGCCCTCGGGTGTCGTCAGGCGGCCGCCCTTGGCGGTGATCGCGCCGCACTGCACGCAGTTGGTGTAGTTGACGATCACGTCGACCTCGCCGTGCTCCGGCGCGTCCTCGGGGATCTCGTAGACCCCCGCCGGGCACATCCAGCGCCACGTCTCGGCGAGCTCGCGCGGCACGTGTTTCTGGACGCGGATGTGGTTGGGCGCGTCGTCGCGCGTGGCGTTGCCGGTGATGAAGACCGAGGAGAGCTTGTCGAACGTGTACTTGCCGTCCGGCTTGGGATAGCGGTCCTTGGTGTTGCCGATGAACACCGGCTCGGTGTCGTCGCGGTGCCATTCCTGGCGCCCCGGAGGGACCTTGCCCTTCGACATGATCGACGGCCCCGCCAGCGCGCTGCCGACGAGGAAGCCCTTCTGGAACGCCTGGCGCGTGTTGCGGACCTGGTAGAGCTCGGTGCCGATCGTGGAGCGCTCGACGGCGTCCTCGTAGTCGGAGAAGTCGCTGCTGCCCCGCTTGAGCGCCGCGTAGATCGACTCTGCCGCGAGGATCCCGGACCTGATGCAGTGGTGGACCCCCTTCAGCGCCGCAGTGTCGACCATCCCGCCGGCGTCGCCCACGAGGACCGCCCCCGGCATCGACAGTTTGGGCATCGACCAGTAGCCCCCGCCGGGCAGCGCCTTGGCGCCCCAGGCCACCCGCTCGCCGCCCTCGAGGATGTCCCTCACGAGGGGGTGGGTCTTGAACGTCTGCAGCAGGTCGTGCGCGGAGGTGGTGGCGTCGCGGTAGTTCAGATCGACCACGAACCCGATCGAGACGAGGTCCTCGCCGGTCTTCTCGTCCTTCATCGGGTAGATCCACGTCCCCCCCAGCTGCCCGTACTTGGCGGCGACCTTCAGCGGCCAGGGCTGCACGAACGTGTGGATCACGCGGTCGAGAGGCTTCTTGACCTTCCACACCTCCTTGACGCCGAGCTCCCACACCTGCGGCTCGCGGCCCTCGGCGAGGCCGAACTCCTGGATGGCGGCGCCGGTGAGGTGTCCCCAGCAGCCCTCCGCGAGCACGACGGCCCGCGCCTTGATGTCGGTGCCGGGCTCGAAGTTGCCGAGCGGCTCGCCGTCCTTGCCGCGTCCCTTGTCCCCGGAGCGAACGCCCACCACGCGGCCCTCGTCGACGACGAGCTGCGTTGCCGATGTCTCGGTGAGGACGTACGCGCCGCCCTCTTCGGCCTGCTGCTGCTGGTAACGGGCCAGCGCCGAGACCGAGACGACCTCGTTCCCGTGGTTCTTGAAGTTGGGCACCGCCGGGATCGGGACCGGGAGCTTGGTCTTCGGGCCGGTGAGCATGTACACCGACTCCTTCGTCACCTCTCCGAACGCGAAGCCCTGCTGGCGCCACTGCTCACGGGTCAGCTCGGGGAACAGCTCCTGCAGCGGTCCGGGCCGCATCACCGCGCCCGAGAGGTTGTGCCCACCGCACGTCTTCGCCTTCTCCACCACCGCGACCGGCACTTCGCCGAGACGCTCCATCATCTCGGGGTCGTCGCCGAGCAGCTGCAGCAGCCGGTTGGCGCAGGCCAGCCCGGCGGTGCCACCGCCGACGATCGCCACGCCGACCTCGATCAGCTCGTCCTCGGGGTCGAGCCCGTGCTTGATGAACTCCTTCCGGGAGTCCACCGGCGGCGGGTACGCCGCCGGCGAGACCTTGCCGTTGCGAGAGCCGTTCTGAGATGACATCGCCGATCACGCTCCTCTGGTTGGCGCAGCCGCCCGGGTCCGGTCAGCTCCCCTTCTTGGCCTTCACCGCTTCGGTCAGCTTGGGCAGGATCTTGTTCAGGTCGCCGACCACACCGAGGTCGGAGAACTCGAAGATCGGGGCGTTCGCGTCCTTGTTGATCGCCACGATGTTCTCGGAGCTCTGCATACCCACCTTGTGCTGGATCGCGCCGGAGATGCCCGCTGCGAGGTACAGCTTCGGCGCGACCGTCTTGCCGGTCTGACCGATCTGCGCCGCGTAGGGGTACCAGCCCGCGTCGACCACCGCGCGCGTCGCCGCCACGGCGCTGTTGCCGCCGAACGCCGCCGCGAGCTGCTCGCAGAGCTCGAAGCCCTCGGCCTTGCCGAGGCCGCGACCGCCCGCGACGAGGATGTCGGCGCCCTCGATGTCGACGTCCGCGCCGCGCTGTTCGCCGCGCGTGACCATCGTCGCCTGCGTCGAGTGCGCCGAGAGCTCGAAGCTGAGCTGCTCGACCGGGGCGTCCGCGCCGCCGGTGTCCTTCGCCTCGAACGCGTTCAGTCGCCCGATGATGATCCCGACCTCGGAGCGGTACTTGATCTCGGAGATCGCGGAGTCGCCGAGGATCGGCCGTTCGGCGATCAGCTCCCCGCCCTCGGCGCGGACGCCGGTGACCTCCATCGCGACGCCTGCGTGCAGGCGCGCGGCGAGACCGGCGCCGATCTCGAAGCCGAGCAGGCCGCCGCCGAACAGCGCGTACTTGTAGCCGCCGTCGGAGATCGCCTTGGCCATCGCGTCGACGAGCGGCTGCGCGAGCCCTTCGGGCCCCTCGGCGACCAGCACCTTCTTGGCGCCGTAGTTGCCGAGTGTCGCGGCCAGCGACTGATCGACGCCTTGGCCGACGAGGATCGCGTGCGCCTCGCCGCCGAGCTCGGCGGCGAGCTTGGCGCCCTCGGAGACGGC
>DASUIE010000116.1:0-5330 GCA_036273175.1 Allostellaceae bacterium | reverse complement strand
CCGAACCGAAACCGGCCAGCGCGCGTCGTCCGTCGCGATCGCGAATGCGCTTAAGGCCCTCAGCGGCGCGGTCGAGCGCCTCTTCCCAGGTCGCCCTTCGGAAATGCGTGTAGGGATTAGCCGGATCGATGTCGGTGTCGTGCTTGGAGACTCCGTCCTTGCGGATCAGCGGCTCGGTCAGCCGGTCGGGGTGGTGCACATAGTCGAAGCCGAAGCGGCCCTTGACGCACAGCCGGTTGAGGTTCGACGGCCCGTCGCGGCCCTCGACCGAGACGATGCGGTCGTTCTTGATCCGATAGGTGAGCTGGCACCCGACGCCGCAATAGGGGCAGACCGAGTCGACCGTGCGATCGGGCGCGTTGGCATAGACGCCGTTCGCGTCGACATGGCTCGCCGGCATCAGGGCGCCGGTCGGGCAGGCTTGGACGCACTCGCCGCAGGCGACGCAGGTCGAGTTGCCCATCGGGTCGTCGAAATCGAACACGATCTTCTCGTGGTGCCCGCGCGCGGCCATCCCGATCACGTCGTTGACCTGGACCTCGCGGCAGGCGCGGACGCAAAGGTTGCACTGGATGCACGCATCGAGCTGCACCGCCATCGCCACGTGGCTGCGGTCCGGCGCCGGCGAGGCGCGGTGCGGGAAGCGGCTGTCGGCCACGTCGAGCCTGTCAGCCCATTGCCACAGAGAGGAGTTCGGGTCGTGCGCGACCTCCCGCTCCGGCTGGTCGCCGACCAGCAGCTCGAACACCATCTTGCGGGAGAACTTGGCGCGCTCGCTCGCCGAGTGGACCTTCATGTTCGGCGCGGGCTTGCGGATGCACGAGGCGGCGAGCACGCGCTCGCCCTCGATCTCGACCATGCAGGCGCGGCAATTCCCGTCGGCGCGATAGCCGGGCTTCGGCAGCCAGCACAGATGCGGGATTTCGGTGCCGAGGCGCTGCGCCACCTGCCAGATCGTCTCGCCGGGCTCAGCCTCGACCTCGACGCCGTCGAGGGTAAAGCGGATCGGATCGCTCATGTCAGATCCTCGCTCATAGGCGCCGAAGATTTTGGATGAAATCGTTGACCTCGGGCTGCGTCCACGTGTCGCCGTGGTGCCAGAATTCGAGCAGAACATCCTTGTTCCGCAAGACCCAATCGATCACTTGCGGCGACAATTGCCGCACCGCGCGCGCCGGAAGGCTATTGGCCACGACCGCCGGAGCGTCGGCGATCGATACCGAAAAACTGGGTTGGGTGCGGCCCGGATGCTCGAAGTATTTGACCCCCGGCCCGTGCCCGCCCATCGCGGTCGAGATGAAGATCGTGCCGGCCACGCCCGTCTGGGCGCTGGTCAGATTGGCCATATCGATGTCGTCGTCGTTCGCCAATTCTTCCGCGAGCAACGTGTCCGGCGGTATGTGCGGCACATCGACGCCAACCATCACGCCAGATCCTCGCGGAAATGCTTCAGCACCTGCTTGACCGGGTTCATCGCGGCCTGCCCCAGCCCGCAGATCGAGGCGTCGCCCATCACCCGCGACAGCTCCTGCAACAGATCGTCGTCCCACTGCCGCGCGCTCATCAGCTTGACCGCCTTTTCGGTGCCGACGCGGCACGGCGTGCACTGGCCGCAGCTTTCGTCCTCGAAAAACCGCAGCAGGTTGAGCGCCACCGCCTTCATGTCGTCCTTGTCGGACAGCACCACAACCGCGGCCGAGCCGATAAAGCACCCCTCGCTTTCGAGCGTGCCGAAATCGAGCGGCAGATCGGCCTTCGACGCCGGCAATATCCCGCCCGACGCCCCGCCCGGCAGATAGCCCTTGAAATTGTGGCCGTCTTCCATCCCGCCGCAATATTCCTCGATCAGCTCGCGCGCGGTGATCCCGGCCGGGGCGAACTTGACCCCCGGGTTCTTGACCCGCCCCGAGACCGAGAAGGTCCGCCGCCCCTTGCGCCCGTTGCGGCCCTCGCGGGTGAACCAGTCCGGCCCCTGCTCGACGATGTCGCGCACCAAAAACAGCGTCTCGACATTGTTGATCAGCGTCGGCCGCCCGAACAGCCCGACCTGCGCCGGAAACGGCGGCTTGTGCCGCGGCAGCCCGCGCTTGCCCTCGATGCTCTCCAGCATCGCCGATTCCTCGCCGCAGATATAGGCGCCGGCCCCTCGCCGCAAATGAACCCGGGTGTGCCTGGCGAGCCCCGCCGCCTCGATCGCCGCGATCTCGGTGTCGAGGATCGCGCGGCATTGCGGGTATTCGTCGCGCAGGTAGATGTAGGTTTCCGGCGCCTCGATAATCCACGCGGCGATCAGCATCCCTTCGAGAAACCGGTGCGGGTCGGTTTCAAGAAAATAGCGGTCCTTGAACGTGCCCGGCTCGCCCTCGTCGCCATTGACCGCGAGCAGCCGCGGCGACGGCTCGGCCAGCACGAAGCGCCACTTGCGTCCGGTCGGGAACCCCGCTCCGCCCATCCCGCGGACCTCGGATTTCTCCACCGCCTCGATGACGCTCTCGCGCGTCCGCGCGCCGGAGAGGCACTCCGCCAAGAGCTTGTAGCCGCCTCCGGCGCGATAGGCGTCGAGCCCGACAAAGCTCGGAATATGCGGGTGAAAATGCCCGTGCCCGGCCGCCTCCGCGACCGAGTCGACCGTCGCGTGCTCGTGCAGCGCGTGGCCGATCGCGACGACCGGCGCGTTGTGGCAGCCGCCCATGCACGGCGCCCGCACCACCCGCACAGTGTCGCCAAGCCGTTCCGGCAGCTCCGCCAGCAGCCGGTTCGCGCCGAACAGCTCGCAGGTCAGGCTGTCGCAGACCCGCACGGTCAGATCGGGAGGCGGCGCCTCGTCCTCCATGACGATGTCGAAATGCGCGTAGAACGAGGCGACCTCGTACACCTCGACCAGCGCCAGATTCATTTCCTCGGCCAGCGCCGCCAGATGCCGGGCGTGGAGGCACCCGTATTTGTCCTGCAGCAGGTGGAGGTGCTCGATCAACAGGTCGCGCCGGCGGTCGCGGTCGCCGAGCAGCGCCTGCACGTCGGCCAGCGCCGCCGGATCGACCTGCCGCCCTTTCGGCTGCTCGCGTCCGCGCCGCCGCCCCGAGCCGGGATGGATTCGGCGATTTACCGGCGGCATCTCGATTACACCGACCCGTCTTCGTGCATGGCCTTGATATCGGCCTCGTTATAGCCGAGCCAGCCGAGGATTTCGTCGGTGTGCTCGCCGAGCAGCGGGGCGCGGCGGTGTTCGGGGGGCGAGTCGTGCAGGTTGATCGGCATCCCGACCTGGACGTACGGGCCGCGCGTCGGGTGGTCGAGCCGCACCAGCATCTCGCGGTCGTAGAGCGCCTGGTCCTCGTAGATGTCCTTCATCGACAGGATCGGGCCGCACGGGACGTCGACATCGTTGAGCGCCTGCATGACCTCCCATTTGGTCTTGGTCATCGTCCACTTCTCGATGATCGCAAAGCATTCCGGGATTTTCGGCAGCCGCGCCGCCGGAGTCGCCCAGGCCGGGTCGTCGATCAATTCCTCGCGGCCGCAGAATTTCATCAGCGGCGCCCAGCAGGTCGGCTGGATGATCACATAGACATAGTCGTTCGGCCCGCCCGGCGCGCAGCGCAGCGCGGCGCCCGGCTGGCCGCCGCCCGAGGCGTTGCCGGCGCGCGGCACGGCCTCGCCGAATTCCTTGTTCGGGTATTCCGGCAGCGGCCCCCGCGCCAGGCGCTGCTGATCGCGCATCTTGACCCGGCAGAGGTTCAGGACCGAATCCGCCATCGCGACCTCGACGCGCTGGCCCTTGCCGCTATGCGTGCGGTGATGGAGCGCGCCGAGAATGCCGATCACCATGTGGAGGCCGGTGCCGCTGTCGCCGATCTGCGCGCCGGTGACGGTCGGCGGGCCGTCGTCCCAGCCGGTCGTGCTGGCGGCGCCCCCCATGCACTGCGCGACATTCTCATAGGCCTTGCAATCGACGAACGGTCCCGGCCCGAATCCCTTGATCGAGGCATAGATCATGCGCGGGTTGAGCTCCTGGATGCGCTCCCAGGTGAGCCCGGCGCGGTCGAGCACGCCCGGGCCGAAATTCTCCGCGAGGACGTCGCACTCCTTGATCAGCTTTTCGATTGCCGCCTTACCCTTCGGCGTCTTCATGTTGATCGTGATGCTGCGCTTGTTCGAGTTCAGCATCGTAAAATAGAGGCTGTCGGCGCCCTTCACGTCCTGGAGCTGGCCGCGGGTAATGTCGCCGCGCCCGGGCAGCTCGACCTTGATCACGTCGGCCCCCATCCAGGCCAGAATCTGCGTCCCGGTCGGCCCGGCCTGGACATGCGTCATGTCGAGAATGCGGACGCCTTCGAGGGCCTTGCTCATCGCTTCCTCCTAGTCCTCTACCCTATCGAGAAAATCGCCGTGCTGCTCGACATGCGCGGCGAGCCCCAGCGTGTGCTCCCGCGCCAGCCGCTCGGCGAGCGCGGGGTCGCGGCGCTCGAGCGCTTCGATGATCCGCATGTGGTCGGCGATCGAGCGCGCCGCCCGGTTCTCCTGGTGGATCGTGATCTTGCGGATCGCGCGCATATGGATGAACAGGTTTTCGGTCATCTCGGCGAGGAGCGCACAGCCGCTCATCTTGATGATCGCCTGGTGAAACGCGATGTTCGCATCCGAATACTCGTCGAGCCGCTCTCCGTCATTGCCGGCGCGAAACTCGTCCATCAGCCGGCGCAAATGCGCGACCTCTGCGTCGGAGGCCCGCTCGGCGGCAAGCCGCGCCGCCATGCTTTCGAGCGCGGCCATCACCGTGATCATCTCGACGATCTCGCGCTTGGTCTTGCGCACGACAAAGATGCCGCGGCGCGGCCGGGTGCGGACGAACCCCTCCTGCTCCAACAGGGTCATCGCCTCGCGGATCGGCGTGCGGCTGACCCCCAGCCCCTCCGACAGCCGCCGCTCGTCGAGCCGCACCTCTTCCGGATGGTCGTAGATATCCATCGCCATGATCGCCCGCTTCAGCGCGGCGTAGGCTTCCTTGGCAAAGCTCGTGCCGGTGTCGAGCCGTGCGACTCGGAGGGTGTCGGCCATTGCTCTGGTATATGGTATACCAGGTGGAGAGTCTAGTTCGCCTCAGCCGGTTCGAACGAAATCCGCAGCTTCATTCCCGTCGCCTCGGCGAGCCGCTCCAAGGTTCGCGTCGAGGGCTTGACGCGACCGCTCTCAAGGCGCGCGATCACCGCCTGGGTGGTATGCATGCGGCGGGCAAGCTGCTCCTGCGTCAGCCCCGCATGCGCGCGTGCCTCGATCATCGCAGCGGCGAGTGCGAACTCGTCTTCTAGAGCGTCGTAAGCCTTGACGTA
>DASUIE010000115.1:0-12872 GCA_036273175.1 Allostellaceae bacterium | reverse complement strand
GCGCTCGACGTCTGGTGGCAATACCCGACCGAGGGCGACCCGAACCGGCGCGGCTCGCGGCACCCGTTCCACGAGCTCGATAACGTCATCGTCACGCCGCACAATTCCGGCTGGACCGCCGGGATGGTGCGCCGGCGCTGGGACGAGATCGCCGACAACCTTCGCCGCTTCAGCCGTGGCGACAGCCTCATCAACACCGTCACCGTTACCTGAAGGATATTCGATGAAGACCTTGTTTTTGGGCAGTTTTGGCGCTCGTCCTGGGGTGTGGGAGGCGATCCTCGCCAAGACCACCGAAAAGCTCGACCACTCCGTGCAGTTCGATCTCGACGACACGCAGCGCCTGATCCCGCTGCTGGCCGAGGCGGAAATCGTCGTCAGCCATATCTGGCGCAAGGATTTTCCGCCGGCGCCGCGGGTCAAATTGCTGCAGTCGGTCGCGGCGGGCATCGACCTGATCGACGTGCCGTCGCTGCCGGGCGGCGTCACCGTGTGCAGCGTCGCCGGTCACGAGCAGGCCATCGCCGAATATTGCGTGATGACGATGCTCGCCTGGCAGCACCGGCTCATCGACATCGCGGCCGCCTTTCGCGGCGGCGTGTGGTCGACCGGCGGCGGCGCGGGAGGCGGCCCGACGCATGGCGAAATCTTCGGCAAGACCGTCGGCATCGTCGGCTACGGCAAGATCGGCCGCGAGGTCGCCAAGCGCGCCGCCGCGTTCAACTGCACGATCGTCGCCGCCAACCGCAGCCCCGTCGCCGACAAGGGCGACGCGTCGGAGATCTATCCGCTGACCGAGATCGACCGGATGCTCCCGCGCTGCGACATCGTCGTGATCGCCGCCGGCCTCGGCCCCGAAACCACCCGGCTGATCGACGCAAACCGGCTCGGCCTGATGAAGCCGACCGCCTTCGTGATCAATATCGGCCGCGCCGGGATCGCCGACGAGGAGGCGCTTTACGCCGCGCTCAAGGATAAGAAGATCGGCGGCGCTGCGCTTGACGTATGGTGGCAATACCCGACCGCGGCCGAGCCCAACCGGCGCGGTTCGCGCCTGCCGTTCCACGAACTGCCCAACGTGATCCTGACCCCGCATTGTTCGAGCGCCACCGACGGCGCCCGCGACCGGCGCTTCAGCACCGTCGCCGGCAATCTCGACCGCTACGTCCGGGGTCAATCGCTCGCCAACGTGGTGCTCACCACCTGAGGGAGGACGGGATGGCCGACGACATCGCATTCCTTTCCGCGACCGAGCTCGTAAAGCGCTATCGCGACAAGAGCCTGTCGCCGGTATCGGTGATCGAGACGGTGCTGAGCCGGCTCGAACGCTTCGAAGGGGCGGTCAATGCCTTCGTCCTCTACGACCCGGAGACGGCGCTCGGCATGGCGCGCGAGTCCGAGGCGCGCTGGGCCAAGGGGACGCCGCAGGGCATCCTCGACGGCGTCCCGGTCGCGATCAAGGACACCCAGCTCACCAAGGGCTGGCCGCGCCGGGTCGGCTCGAAGACCATCGACCCGAACCAGCCCTGGGTCGAGGACGCCCCGTCGACCGCGCGGCTGCGCGCCGCCGGCGCGGTGTTTTTCGGCAAGACGACGACACCCGAATTCGGCTGGAAGGCCGTCACCGACTCGCCGCTGACCGGCGTCACCCGCAACCCGTGGAACCTAGAGCGCACGCCCGGCGGGTCGAGCGGCGGCAGCGCCGTCGCGGTGCTGTCGGGCGTCTGCCCGCTCGGGGTCGGCACCGATGCCGGCGGGTCGATCCGCATCCCGGCCGCGTTTTCCGGCGTCTTCGGGTTTAAGCCCACCTTCGGCAAGGTGGCGATGTACCCGCCCTCGGCCTTTGGCGACGTCTCGCATGGCGGGCCGCTGACCCGCTCGGTCGAGGATGCGGCGCTGATGCTCGACGCGATGAAGGGGCCGGATGCGCGCGACTGGTTCAGCCTTCCCGATGACGGCGTCGCCTATCGCGACCGCGTCCGCGAAGGCTCGCAAGCCAATTCCCTCCGGGGCAAACGCATCGCTCTGTCACCGACGCTCGGCTACCACGAGCCGGCGCCCGCCGTGCGCGCGGCCGTGGAGCGCGCGGGCAAGGTCTTTGCCGAGCAGGGCGCCATCGTCGAACAGGCCGATCCGTTCACCGAGTCGCCCTGGCCGATCTTCCAGGTGCTGGCCGGCGCCGGGATGTGGGCGCTGCTGCGCGGGATGGCGCCGGATAAGATCGGGCTGATGGATCCCGGCCTCGTCGCGATGTGCCGCCAGGGCCAGGCGATCACCCAGGAGCAGCTCATCGACGCGATCGGCAAACGCGTCGCGCTCGGCGCCGCGCTCAACAGGTTCTTCGAGCGCTACGACCTGATCCTGTCGCCGACGATGCCGATCGTGGCGCCCTATGCCGAGCCGCGCGGAGGCGGGGTTTTCCATTCCGGCAATTTCTGGGAATGGCTGACCTACACCTGGGCCTTCAACCTGACCAAGAGCCCGTCCGCCTCGATCCCCTGCGGGTTCGACGCGGGGTTGCCGATCGGGCTGATGGTGACCGGGCCGCTTTACGGCGATCTCGGCGTGCTGCAGGCCTGCCGCGCCTATGAAACGGCCGCCGGCGCCGCGTGGCCGAGCCCCGACCTCACCGCGTGCCTTGCCGCGATCGCCGGGGCCGCCGACGCCTCGGTCAAAGCCAAAATCCTGCCGCTTCAGCAATAGGAGGGAGAGATGGAGCTTTACACAGCCGGAACCGGAAACGGACAGCGCGCCGCGATCGCCGTCAACGAATGCGGCGTCTCGTGCCAGATTCACGTGCTCAATTTGGGCCAGGGCGACCAGAAGGCTGCCGACTATGCGAAGATCAATCCGACCGCCCGCATCCCGACGCTGATCGATCCCGACGGCCCGGACGGCAAGCCGTTCACGGTCACCCAGTCCTGGGCCATCCTGATGTATCTGTGCGAAAAGACCGGCAAGTTCCTGCCGAGCGACACGGTCGGCCGCACCCGCATGTATCAGTGGATGGCGGAAGGCGCGGCCGACTACGCCTCGGTCAACCAGACCATCTTCTTCCTCGGCGCGCGGATGCCGGAGAAGGTGCCGCAATCGGCGGTCAAGTTTTATGAGGACCGTTTCGTCAATCTGTGGCGGTTTGCCGACGCGCAGCTCGGCCAGACCCCGTTCCTCGCGGGCAACGAGCTGACCGCCGCCGACCTCGCCGTCTATCCGATCTATGCCGGCCGCCGCGCGCTTCCGGACGGCGCCGGGCTTGGCCACCTCAAGGCCTGGGGCGATAAGATCGGCGCGCGGCCGGGCGTGCAGAAGGGTATGAAGCTCGAAATCTGAAGCCGGTGCCGAAGCTCCTTTTCTGGCTGGCCGCCGCGCTGCTGCTGCCGGCGGTGGCCCGGGCCGCGCTCCCCGGCCCCTGGGTCGAGTTCGGTGCGGATGGCGAGCTCTCCATCCGCACGGTGGTGGCTCGCGGTGTCGCCTGCCCGCATGTCGAGATCGACGGCTCGGACGTGGCGATGGCGCCGCGCGGCAAGCCGGACGCTGCCTTCCCGGTCGAAATCTGCGAGGCGCGTGCCTTGGCGGCCGCGCATCGGCTGAGCCTTGCCGGCCAGCCGCTTCCGGTGGTGCGGGGAGCGATCCGCCGCATCGTCGTGCTCGGCGATACCGGCTGCCGCGTCGAAGGCAAGGCGGCGCAATCCTGCAACGACCCGGCCGCCTGGCCCTTTGCCGCCGTCGCTCGCCGTGCCGCGGCGCGCAAGCCCGATCTCGTGATCCATGTCGGCGATTACTATTATCGCGAAAGCCCGTGCCCGGCCGGCAACACCGGTTGCACCGCCACCCCCCACGGCGACAATTTTCCGGCCTGGCAGGCGGATTTCTTCGATCCGGCCGCACCGCTCCTCGCGGCGGCGCCGTGGGTGATGACGCGCGGCAATCACGAGCTCTGCCGGCGCGGCGGCAGGGGCTGGTTCCGCCTCCTCGACCCGCATCCGCCGGCCGAAGGCTGCGCGGATACCAGCGAGCCTTATTGGGCCGCCGCCGGCGGGGTCAGTCTCGCCGTGTTCGACAGCGCCGATGCCGACGATTTCAGGACCGACCCGGCCAAGGTCGCGGTGTTCGCCAAGCAGCTCGCCGCGTTGCTGGCAGGAGTCCCGGCGCATACCTGGCTGGTGACGCATCGGCCGGTCTGGGCGCTGGCACAGGGAAACCTGCCTGGGGTACCGATGAATTTGACCAATCAGGCGGCGATCCGCGGGCATTTCTCGCGCGACCTCGATCTGGTCATCTCCGGCCATTTGCACGATTTCACCAGCTACGATTTCGGCGGCTCGCATCCGGCGCAGCTGATCGCCGGCACCGGCGGGGACACCTTGCTGCCGGCCGCCTCGGCGCCGCTGGTCGGGGCGGAGATCGACGGGGCTACGGTGCAGAAGGGGATGATCCTCGCCCAGTTCGGCTATTTCGTGATGGAGCGCGAGGGCGAGGGGTGGGCCGGCACCTTCTACGGCCCCGACGACGCGGTGCTCGCCACCTGCCGCGTCGCCGGGCGCGAGCTCGATTGTCGGTAGGATACCCAGAAAAAACAGGCGGAACAGGTGACCCGCTGAGAGGCGCTTTGCCGTGCGCGCCCGCCCGGCGCCGCCCGGCGGAGACGCAATTTTTGGCTGGCGGCATTGCCAGACGAGGCAAAAGGGGCCACTCTTTACTGAAGGGGGCGGGTCTCGTCCGGCATCTCAGGGCTGACGGCAATTGCCGTCGGGACCCGTCGGCGGCTCGATCGCACCCGTCCGGTTGGCAATTGTTGTTGGTGAAATTGCGCACCGTATTTCGTCGAGATTATCCGCTCGCGCGCTGGCGCGGTTTCCTTTTAACGGCAGCGGTCGCGGCCTGGGCCGGCTGGCTTGGCGTGGCTTACGCGGCGCCGGAGGCCAGCCGCAGGATGGTCTACAAGGTCGTTCACTCGACCTATGGCGATATCGGCACCTATGCCAATCTGGTGCAGACCAGCGGCGACAGCACGAAGGTGACGACCACCGTCCACCTAGAGGTCAAGGTGCTGGGCATCGTCATGCACCGCGAGGATGATGAGCGCACCGAGCAGTGGAAAAACAACCGGCTCGTCTCGTTTCACGGCGTCACCGACAAGAACGGCAATACGATCGTCGTCAACGGCCAAGCCAAGGACAACCAGTTCATCATCTCGACACCGTCCGGCACCTACGCCGCGCCGGCCTCGGTGCATCCGGCCAATCCGTGGTCGGCGGCGAGCCTTCAGTCGACGACGATGATGCAGGTCGATACCGGCAAGGTCGATCCGGTCAAGGTTGTGCCGGGCAAGGAGGCCACGATCGACCTCGGCGGCAGAAAAGTCGCCGCGCGCGAATACCAGATCACGGGCGGCAAGAATTCCAAGGTTTGGATCGACGCGCAGGGCGTTCCGGTCAAATTCTCGGTCGATGACGAGAGCGGCGAGGTCGTCTTTACGCTGCAACGCTAGCCGGGCGATTCGCGCATAGGGGCTTCAACCTTTTAGGAAACAGGTAGAGGTGATAGATATTGATGTCGGGAAGGCATCGGTATCACAGGGGAGTCGTGCTGGTGTGAGGATCCCCGAATCTTCGACACAGCAGCATTGGACGGTCGACGCGCTCGACTGGGACGCGGTCAGCGCGGCCCCGACGGGGGAGCGCGACTCGCTCTTCTATCTCGTCGCCGCGGCGTCGTTCATGGAGATCACGACCGACCGCTACACCCGCAACCTGATCGACAAGTTTTCCGACGACGGTGAGATCACCGCCTGGCTGGCCGATCACTGGCTGCCCGAGGAGCTGCAGCACGGCGAGGCGCTGCGCCGCTATGTGCGGACCGCCTGGCCCGAGTTCGACTGGGACGGCGTTTATGAGAAATTCATGGGCGAATTCGAGCGCTACTGTGCCGGCGAGCGGCTGGAGCCGACGCGGACGCGGGAAATGGCCTCGCGCTGCGTCGTCGAGATGGGAACGGCGAGCTTCTATACGACGCTGAGCCGGATCAGCGCCGACCCCGTCCTCGCCGATCTGGCGCACAAGATCGCCACCGACGAGGTGCGCCATTACAAGCACTTTTACCGGTATTTCCGCCGCTACCAGGGCGCCGAGCGGACCGGGCGTCTCAACATCATCGCGGCGCTGTGGAACCGGCTCCGGATGATCGATGGCGAGGACAACGTCATCGCGGTCAAGCATCTCTACGAGGCGCGCAACCCCGGCAGCCGCTTCGACCGCAGTGTCTACAAACGCATCCGCCGCGGCCCGCTCGAGGCGATCCGTGGGCATTTTCCGCACCGCATGTGCGTTGCCATGCTGTTGCGCCCGCTCCGGCTCGGGCGCCGGGCGCACCAGATCGTAACTCCGCTCGTCGAGGCGCTCTGCCGTCGGGTGGTGCCGTAGCTTCTCCCGACTTACTCCAGACACCGAGGCGACACTTGGCCATCATCAGCGATGCGACGATCGCGCATGTCGACGGGATCGCCGCCCAGGCGGAGCGTATCGAGACGCCGTGCGGCGACGGCGCGCTGGTGTGGCGGCGCTGGGGCGACGGCGCCAAGCCGCCGCTGGTGCTGTTGCACGGCGGCTACGGTTCATGGTCGCATTGGGTACGTAACGTCATTCCGCTGTCGCGCAGCTTTACCGTCTATGCCTGCGACATGCCGGGGCTCGGCGAATCCGCGGCCCCGCCCGAGCCGTGGACCGCCGAGGGACTGGCGGCGATCGTCGTGGCGGGGATCGAGATCATCCTCCCCAAGGGCGCGACGCCCAACATGGCCGGGTTCTCGTTCGGCGGGGTGATCGGCGGCGTCGCCGCGGCGCAGCTCGGCGATCGGCTGCGCGGCTTCACGGTCGTCGGCTCGAACGGGCTCGGTCTCGAGCGCTCGCCGACCCCGCTCGAGCGGGTCAAGGCGGACGGCACCGAAGCGGAGGAATTCGCCACCCACCGCTACAACCTCAACCAGCTGATGATCCGCGATCCCGACAAGATCGACGAGCTGGCGCTGTGGCTGCAAAAGACCAACCACGCCCGCGCCCGGATGCGCAGCCGCCGGTTCTCCCGCTCGGGCGCGCTGGTCGAGGCGCTGCCGAAGATCACGGCGCGGCTCGACGGGATTTGGGGGGAGCGGGATGCCACCGCCTACCCGCATGTCGAGGAGCGCAAGCGCATCCTGCAAGGGGTCCAGCCGGGTGCGCGCTTCTCCGTGGTGCCGGGAGCCGGGCATTGGGTCCAGTTCGAGGCGGCCGACCGCTTCAACGAGGTGCTGGCGGAGTTCGCCGCCTGACCCTAATGCGGCAGCGGCACCAGCAGGAAAAACCCGTTCACGGTCAGCGCGACCCCGCATAGCGCCAAGAGCCCGCTGAACCCGAGCAGCGAGCGCGACACCGCGACGATGCTGACCGAGCCGATCACGATCGCGATCTGCAGCATTGCCTCGGCAAACTCGAAATTGGGGTCGCGCTGGGCGGCCAGCTCGCGCCGGGCCTCCCATTCGCGGGCCTTGGCGAGCAGCTCCTTCTTGCCGTCGCCGCCCGCGGGATCGCTTTCATAGCGCGCCGCCGTCTGGCGGTATTTCTTGATCAGCTCGGCAGACTTGGCTGCATCGGCACTGGCCGGCATCGCCTCCAGCATTTCGGCCGCCGTCTGGTATTGCACCTGGCGCAGGTATTTGGCCTGGTAGAAGGCGTAGGTATCCGAGGCGTGGATATTCGCCGACAGCATCTCCTTGGTCGCCGCGCCGCCGCCGAGCGAGGCTATCGCCAGCAGCATCGCGACGACGCCGAGATAGATCCCGGCGAGGCGGCGAAACGCTTCGAGGCCAAGGGTGCCGTGGTGGTGGTGCTCGGTGTGCGGTTCATGAATGCGCTCGGCGATCTCGCTCGCTTCCACTGGCGCCCCGCTATCCTGGTGAAAGGGTCCCGCTCCGAGGATACTGCTCGACCGCGCGGTGTTAAGGTTTTAGCATGCCGGCCGGCGGCCCGACAGGCGTTACGGTAATACGAACTTTATAAAGACCCGGCACAATCGCTGGGGACCGGGAGGCGGCGCAGTGGGCGCCCAAGCATGAATATCCATCACCTCATCGCCGAGCACGGCGCATACTTCTACCTGATCGTGTTTGTCTGGACCTTTCTCGAGGGCGAGACGGTCGTGTTGTTCGCCGCGTTCGCCGCGGCGCAGGGAATGCTTCGGGTCGAGCCGCTGTTGCTTGCCGCCTGCCTCGGCAGCTTCGCCGGCGACCAATGCTATTTCTGGCTCGGAAGGCGGTTCGGGCAGGGGATGCTCGGCCGTTTCCCGCGCTTTCGCCAGGGTGTCGATGTCGCGCTGCATTGGCTGGAGCGCTATAGCACCGGGTTTATCCTGACCTTCCGTTTCATCTACGGGGTGCGCAATTTCTCGTCTTTCGCGCTCGGCGTCAGCGCGGTGAATTGGAAGCGGTTTCTGTGGCTGAACCTGCTCGCCGCGATCCTCTGGGCGGTGACATTCGTAGGGGTCGGCTACTTTCTTGGCCATGCGCTGCGCAAGGCGCTGCCAGATATCGCCCGCTCGTTCCGGCTGTCGATGCTGGCGGCGCTGATCGTCGTCGGCCTGGTCTCGTGGGGATTGCATCGGCTCCAGCGGCATCGGCGGCTGCATTTGCCGCCCGGCGCCAAGGCGCTCGCCCCGCCGGGCGATTAGGCGATCGAGACCGGGGTTCCCACCGCAAGCCCCAAGACCCGATCGGCCCGGCCCCGGTTGACCGCGATCTCGACGAGCCCGTTCGAGTTGACGTACCAGAAGGCCTCGCCCTCGGCGACGGCGGAAAAGGTCTCGGCCGGCGCCACACCGGCAACCCGCGCCGCCGCCGGCACTGCCGCGCCTCGGAGCCCGGTCATCGCATTGCCGTAGTGGTCGATATAGACGATCTCGGCGAGGTCGTCGGGCCAGGACGGTTTGCGCATCGGCGCCACCGGCTTTCCGAGCCGGGACGCGGCTTGGCCGATGGCGAGGCGGGCGGCGACCGGGGCAAGCAGGTCGCGCCCGTGGAAGCTCGCCGAGAGGGCCGGCGGCTGCCAGGCGATCTCCCAACAGCGCTGCGTGGCGGAGCGGCGGAGCAGCAGTTCGAAAAGGCCGTTGTCGGGACCGACATAGCAACGGCCGTCGGCCTCCGCGATCAGCGCGCCGCGCGGCCCTCCGACGCCGGGATCGACGACCGCCAAGAACACGGTGCCGAGCGGAAACCAGGCGGCATACGCGGCGAGCAGATAGGCCGAGGGCTTCGGCATTCCAGCCGGCGCATCGGCGAAGAGCGAGACCGCGGGCACCGCCGGGGCCTCCCGCTGGAGCACGGCGAGGACCTGCCCGGTATAAGGCCCGGCGAGCCCGAAATCGGTAAAAAGGACGATCATCGCCGTCTATCAATGCCTTGGGATTGCGGCGCCAAGGAGGCTGCGCTACCGCCGCGCGGAACTTTGGTCAACCCCCGGCAAATTGTTGCAAAAACCGGCGGTTGCGGTATCGTTCTGTAAGTGGGGAGTAAGCATTGGGGGTTGCGATGAAACGGTTCGTCCTGGCTGCCGCGGCGGTGGTTGTCGCGGCAATGCACCAGGCTGTCCCGGCGGCGGCGAGGGAGGCGTGCTATTCGCCGGCGGCGATGGAGGCCGACCAGGCGATCCGCTACATGACGGATCTGATGGTGATCAGCTCCAGCTGCCAGGACACGATCTATGCCGAGTTCCGGCTGCGCAACCAGGTCGCGATCCGCGCCTACCAAAAGGCGATGATCGAGCATTTCCACGGGACCCGGCGCTTCGATGACTGGAATACCGCGCTCGCCAATGAAATCTCGATGAAGCACAGCGTGATCCCGACCCCTCAGATGTGCCAGCAATCGGCGGCGATCCTGGCCAGGGCGCGCGAACTCAATGAGCCGCAATTCCGCGCCCTCGCCGCCAGCCTGGCCTCGCAGGCGAACGGGCAATACCACAAGTGCCATAAGTGATCAGGGCTCGGCGATTCGCCTGAGCTGCGCGACGCCGGCGAGGCCGGCCGCCGACAGCACGGTCATAAACAGATAGGCCTGCCCGCCGAACCGTGCGTAGAGGGCGCCGGCCGCGAGCATCACCAGCCCGCTGCCCAGCCCGGCCGAGACCGCCGCGTAGAGCGCCTGGGCGCTGGCGGCCGCGCTCGCAGGCACGGTGCGGGCCAGGTAATACATCGCCCCGAGATGTCCGGCGCCGAAGGTCAGCCCGTGCAGGAGCTGCAGCGCCACCGCCGCGGGCAGCCCCGGCAGGATTCCGGCGAGGCCCCAGCGCAGGATGCCGCCAAGCCCCGACAGCGCCATCAGCCCGCGCGGCCCGAGCCGCGCCGCGAGCCTTTTGCCGGCCCAGAACAGAGCGATCTCGGCGACGACGCCTTCGCCCCACAGGCAGCCGATGGTCGGGTCCGAGAACCCCAGGGAGCGCCAATAGAGCGTGCCGAAGCCGTAGTAGAGCTGGTGGCTCGACTGGAGCGCCGAGGCTGCGGCGACAAACAGCCAGAATTCGGGATCGGCGGCGAACCGGCCGAGCGCGGCCCAGCGCGCCCGGGTTGCCGGCCCGGTCGCTCGCGCCGGGATCGCCGTGCAGGCGGCGACGAGCAGGAAGCTCGCGCCGAGCACCAGAACGAGCACCCGGCTGCCCGGCGCTCCCGCGAGGAGGAGCCCGCTGCCCACCGCGGCCACGATAAAGCTCAACGAGCCCCAGACCCGGACCTTGCCGTAGTCGAGGCCCTCCTGCCGGACCGCGGCGAGGGTAACGCTGTCGCCGAGCGGCATCAGCGCCGATTGCGTGACGCCGGCGGCCATGTTGAGCCACAACACCGCCCAGAACCCGGACGCGGCGCTCAGCGCGCCGTAGGCGGTGCAGGAGGCCACGGCGAGCACGATCATGACCGCGCGGCGCCGCCCGAGCCGGTCGGCGAGGGCGCCGATCGCCGGGGTGACCGCGACCTTGGCCCAGAGCGCGGCGGCAAACACGGTGGCGATCTCGCGCACGCCAAGTCCCTTCGCGGCAAGCCACACCGGCCAGAACGGGGTCTGGATGCCGACGATCAGGAACGCGGCGGCATAAAACGAGGCGAGGCGAAGGGCGGGGCGGAATTCGGTCAAGACGCGATTATATTACGGGGATGGACATCGCCCCGCAGTTTCTCCTGATCGGCGCCGTCGCGGCGATCGGCGTGCTGCATACGATGGTGCCGGACCATTGGGTGCCGATTACCGTCATTGCCCGTCAACAAGGCTGGTCGCGGCGTGAGACGGCCCGTAACGCCTTCATCGCCGGCGCTGGCCACGTCGTTTCAACCCTGCTGATCGCCCTGGCGGTATGGGTTGCGGGCGCGGCCTTTGCCCAACGCTTCGGCACCATGGTGGATACCGCGGCGAGCGTTGCGCTGATCGCCTTCGGGGTGTGGATCGCGCTGTCCGCATGGCCGGAGCGACACGGACATTCCCACCCGCATGGCCAAGGCGGTCACCACCACCATCAGCATGGCGGCGACGCGTCGGCTGTGCTGTTCCGCCATACGCACCCGCACCGGCATGGGGCCGGCCCTGCGCATGTCCACTGGCATCAGCATTCCGCCGGGACTGCGCATGCGATTGCGCTTGGCGATCCGCCTTTGCACGAGCATGCGCATGCGGCGATAGGGCGCGCGGGGCTGTTGCTGATCCTGGGGTCGTCCCCGATGGTGGAGGGCATTCCCGCATTCTTCGCCGCGGGCCGCTACGGACCGGGCTTGATCGCGGCGATGGCCAGCGTTTTCGCCGTATCGACGATTACCACCTACGTCGTGCTGTGCGTCGCGTCGGTGGCAGGCCTGCAGCGGGTCGGCATCGGCCCGCTCGAACGCTATGGCGAGGTGCTAAGCGGGGCGGTGATCGCCGCGCTCGGGCTTGTGTTCTGGCTCTTATAGCGGCTAGGCGAGGGCGCGCAAATCGGCACGCAGCCGGGCCGCGTCCGGCTTGGGCATCGCGGCTTCGATGGCCTCGTGCGTCCGCCGCCATACCGGGACCGCGGCGGCCAGCAGCTCCCGCCCGGAAGCGGTGAGGACCAGACGGCGCCCGCGCCTGTCGGCCTCGTCGATGGCGACCGCGACCAGCCCGCGTCTAACGAGCGGCTTGAGGTTTGCGGTCAGCGTGGTGCGGTCCATCGCCAGCAGCGCCGAGACGTTGCCGATCGTCGGCGCGGCGGGCCGGTTCAACGACATCAGCAGCGAAAATTGCCCGTTGGTGAGTCCGAGCGGCCGCAATGCCGCGTCGAAGCGCCGGGCGACCGCCCGCGCCGCCTGCTGCAGGTGAAGACAGATACAGGCCTCTCGCACCTCACGGGTCACTTCATACGAAAGTTCGGCACAGTCGAGCATGCAGCAATTAATATTGATATCAACGTAAAACAGCAAGACCGGGCATAGCTGGCGCTGCCGGCCGGTGGGAGGAAGGCGCATCACTTGCTTGTGTTCGCATTTTCGTTCGCTATACGTTCCCTGGTCAATTCCGAGCGGGAGGCACAAGTAAGACTTACTCAAGAAGGAAGGGCATCAGGATGAAACATTTATTGATGGCGCTCACAGTGACCGCCGCGACGGCCGCCGCGATCGCCCCGGCCCTGGCGCAGGTTCCGCAGACAGCCGCTCTCCCGCCGCAATCGCCGGCCCCGGCGCCTTATTACGGTGGTGGCGCCTATCCGTTCGCGCCAACCGCGGAGGATGCTTACCGGGATGGCTCGATCACCCGGTGGGACTATGAGCGCGTTGCGGGACCGCTACCGCCAGCCCTGCAAGGCCCGCCCGTAGACGGCAACCGGGGCAGCGGCGGCGGCGACAGAGAGTAG
>DASUIE010000114.1:0-11943 GCA_036273175.1 Allostellaceae bacterium | reverse complement strand
AGTCTTGGCCTCGATGACCTCGAGATAGGCATCCTCGGTCGTCGTGGTGTCGTTGGCCGTCATCAGCTGATGGACCTCGCCCTCGGCGATCACCGAGGCGGTTCGCGACAGTATGTCGAGCACCCGGAGCGAGCCGTCCTCGACCATTAGCTGGAACGCGCGCGCAAACAGGAAATCGCCGACGAGCACGGCCGGCTTGTTGCCCCACACGGCGTTGGCGGTGTCGCGGCCCCGGCGCAGATCGCTCGCGTCGACGACGTCGTCGTGCAGCAGTGTCGCGGTGTGGATGAACTCGACCGCGGCGGCGAGGGCCAGGTGCCGGTCGCCGCGATAGCCGCACAGCCGCGCCGAAGCCAGGGTCAACATCGGCCGCAGCCGCTTGCCGCCGGCCGAAACGATATGGCCCGCAAGCTGCGGGATCAGCGCGACGGGGCTATGCATCCGCGCCACGATCAGAGCGTTGACCCGCTCCAGATCGCCTTTCAAAAGCTGGAACAGCGGATCGAGAGAGGCCGTCGCCTGTCCCTTTTCCTGTTCCGCGTGCGGCAGCGGCGCCACGGACTCTCCTAGCAATCGCTCCGCTTGACGGGCGCGAAGGCGAGCGAGCATAGAATGAAGCGAAGGCCGGTCAAGTGCCGTGGGCTGCGATGAAAGAATTGCTGCGCACTAACGATATCGTCCGGCTGTCGTGGCTCCAGGCCGTTTTGAACGATGCCGGGATCGACTGCCTGGTGCTCGACCAGCACACGAGCCTCGTCGAAGGCAGCATTGGGGCGATCCAGCGCCGGCTGATGGTGGCCGTCGACGACCACCCACGCGCCCATGCGCTGATCCGCCAGGCCGAAGCGGGGCTCGGATGAGCGAGGAACCCCAGGCTCCCGTCACCGAAGACCATCTGCTCGGCGGACGAGTCCGGCTACGCCAGCCGGCGGAAGGGGCGAGGGCGGCGATCGACCCGGTATTTCTTGCCGCCGCCGTCGCCGCGGAGCCGTCGCATACGGTGCTCGATCTCGGCTGCGGCACCGGCGCGGCTATGCTGTGCCTTGCGGCGCGGGTGCCGCAATGCCGCATCGTCGGGCTCGAGATGCAGCGCGACCTGGTCCGCATCGCCGGCGACAATGTGATCCTCAACGGCATGAGTGGGCGGGTCTCGGTGATGATCGGCGACCTGATGGCGCCGCCTCCGCGGCTTGCCCCCGGCGCCTACGACCACGTGATGGCGAACCCGCCCTACCTCGCGCAGGGCACCGGCAAGGCGCCCGGTACAGCGGGGAAGGCGGCGGCGACGATCGAGGGCGAGGCCGATCTCGGCGAGTGGGTCCGTTTTGCGCTGATGATGTTGCGGGCCAAGGGCACTTTGCATTTCATCCATCGCGCGGATCGCATCGACACGGTGCTGGCGCAGCTTTCGGGACGGGCCGGCGAGGTCACGGTGTTCCCGCTCTGGCCCGATGGGCAAAAGCCGGCGAGCCGTGTCCTGGTGCGCGCACGCAAGCAGGTCGCGAGCCCCGCCCGGCTGCTTCCCGGTCTCGTCCTGCACGAGCCCGACGGGCGGTTCACCGCCGCTGCCGAGGCCGTATTGCGCGGCGGCGCGGCCTTGGCGATGTAGCGCCTGCGTGAGCATTCCGGTAAACCCTGAGCGATGATTTCGTTTCCGAAGCTGCTGCTGATCGCGGTTGTGATTTTCGCGGTCTGGTACGCGGTGCGCTGGCTCAACCGGCCGCCCGCCGCCAGGTCGCGGGCGCGGCCGGCCGGACCGGGAAGGCAAACCGGGCCGCAAGCCGCGCGGCGGGTCGAGGCCGAGGATCTGGTTGCCTGTCCCACCTGCGGCGCCTATGTCGCGCAAAGCGCGCGGAGCTGCGGCCGCGCGGCCTGTCCGCGCCCGCGCTGAGGACCGCCTTCATGCCGGCGAATAACAGTTTTCAGGCCCTGATCCTGGAGTTGCAACGCTTCTGGTCGGCGCAGGGGTGCGTCATCCTGCAGCCTTACGATGTCGAGGTCGGGGCGGGCACCTTCCATCCGGCGACGGCGCTTCGGGCGCTCGGGCCAAAGCCATGGCGCGCCGCCTATGTTCAGCCGTCGCGCCGTCCGACCGATGGGCGCTACGGCGAAAATCCAAATCGGCTGCAGCACTACTACCAACTCCAGGTCATCCTGAAGCCGGCGCCGGCCGATAGCCAGGAGCTTTACCTCAAGAGCCTCGCCGCCCTCGGCATCGATCCCGCGAAACACGACATCCGCTTCGTCGAGGACGATTGGGAGAGCCCGACGCTCGGCGCCTGGGGCCTCGGCTGGGAGGTCTGGCTCGACGGGATGGAGGTCAGCCAGTTCACCTATTTCCAGCAGGTCGGCGGGATCGAATGCGACCCGGTCTCGACCGAGCTGACCTACGGGCTGGAGCGCCTGGCCATGTATGTCCAGGGTGTCGAGAGCATCTACGCGCTCGACTACAACGGCGCCGGGATGAGCTATGGCGACGTCTTCCTGCGGGCCGAGCGCGAGTTCTCGGCCTTCAACTTCGAGCGGGCCGACACGGAAAAGCTGTTCCGGCATTTTGCCGACGCCGAGGCCGAATGCGCCTCGCTGCTCGGTTCCGGCAACCAGCCGGCCTTGGCCCTCCCGGCCTACGACCAGGCCCTCAAGGCGAGCCACCTGTTCAACCTGCTCGACGCGCGCGGCGTGATTAGCGTCACAGAGCGCGCCGCCTATATCGGCCGGGTCAGGGCCTTGACCAAATCGTGCTGCGAAGCGTGGCTGGCGGGCGCCTGATATGGGCGAGCTGCTGCTCGAGCTCCTCTCGGAGGAGATCCCGGCGCGGATGCAGCGCCGCGCCATCGACGATCTCGTCGGGCTGGTCCGCGACAAGCTCGCCGCCGCCGAAATCCCCGCCGCGACGATCGCCGGGTATGTCACGCCGCGCCGGCTGACGGTGATCGCCGACGGCATCCCGCCGACCCAGCCGGACCGCAGCGAGGAGCGGCGGGGGCCGCGCGTCGGCGCTCCCGAGGCCGCGATCAACGGGTTTGTGCGCGCCGCCGGCCTCGCCTCGATCGACCAATGCGAGCGGCGCGGCGAGTTCTATTTCGCGGTTATCCAACGCAACGGACAATCGACGGAGGCGGTCCTGCCGGGCCTTCTGATGGAGGCGATCGCCGCCCTGTCATGGCCGAAATCGATGCGCTTCCCGGCCGCCGATTTGCGCTGGGTGCGCCCGCTCAATTCGGCGATATGCCTCTTCGACGGAGCGGAGATCGCGCTGCCGCTCGGGGCGGTGCCGGTAGGACGGGCGACGCGCGGCCACCGCTTCCTGTCGCCCGGGGAAATCGCGGTGGCGAACGCCGCCGACTATCGCGCCAAGCTCGCCGAGGGGCATGTCGTGATCGACCGTGCCGAGCGTCGCGCCCTGATCGCCAAGGCGCTCGACGCGAAGGCCGCCGGCGAGGGGCTCAAGGTCAAGGCCGACGAGGGGCTGCTCGAAGAGGTGACGGGGCTTGTCGAATACCCGGTCGTGCTCTCCGGGACGATCGACACCGCGTTTATGGACCTCCCGCCCGAGGTACTCTCGACGGCTATGCGGACGCATCAGAAGTATTTTTCCGCCCTCGATCCTAACGGCAGCCCGGCCCCGCGCTTTCTGTTCGTCGCCAACAACCTTACCGCCGACAACGGCGCGGCAATCGCCGCCGGCAACGAGCGGGTGCTGCGCGCGCGGCTGTCCGACGCCCGTTTTTTCTGGGACCAGGATCGAAAGCTGCCGCTCGCCGATCGCGTCGGTGCGCTCAAGGAGCGGGTCTTCCACGCCCGGCTCGGCAGCGTCTACGACAAGGTCGAGCGGGTCGAGAGGCTGGCGGAGGCGCTCGCCGCGCATGTCCCCGGTGCCGACGTGGAGCGGGTCCGCCGCGCCGCCTGCCTTGCGAAAGCCGATCTGTCGACAGGGATGGTCGGCGAATTTCCGGAATTGCAGGGGGTGATGGGGCGCTACTATGCGCTCAACGACGGCGAGGCCGTGCAAGTCGCGGACGCCATCGCCGACCACTACAAGCCGCTCGGTCCCGGCGACACGTGCCCCGCCGCGCCGGACAGCGTCACCCTGGCGCTGGCGGACAAGATCGACACGCTGACCGCCTTTTTCGGCATCGGCGAGCCGCCGACGGGCTCGCGCGACCCGTTCGCATTGCGGCGCGCCGCGCTCGGGATGATCCGCATCATCCTAGAGAATAGCTTGCGCTTATCGCTGCATCGGTTTGTTACTCGCGACGTGCTCAACTTCGTCGCCGACCGCCTCAAGGTCCATCTGCGCGAGCAGGGGGTGCGCCACGACCTGATCGCCGCGGTCTTCGCGCTCGACGAGACAGACCTCGTGCGGCTGCTCGCGCGCGTCTCGGCGCTGCAGGCGTTCCTCGACAGCGAGGACGGCGCCAACCTGCTGATCGCGTACCGGCGCGCGGCCAACATCGTCGCGATCGAGGAGCGCAAGGATGGGCAACCCTATGGCGGGGCGGACCGGCCCGCGCTGTTGGTGGAGCCGGAGGAACAGGCGCTCGTTGCCTCTCTCGACGAGATCGGCGGCCAGGTCGGCGGCATGGTCGGACGGGAGACGTTCGGCCCCGCGATGACCGCTCTTTCGCGCCTGCGCCAACCTGTCGATGAATTTTTCGATCGGGTGACCGTTAACGTTGAGGTCAAGGAGTTGCGGGAGAATCGGTTGCGTCTCTTGTCGCGGATTCGGGCGACGATGAACCAGGTCGCCGATTTCTCACAAATCGAAGGATAGAACCGGCGCATGAGCAAATGGGTCTACGGCTTTGGCGGCGGCGCTGCCGAGGGGCGGGCCGATATGCGCAACCTGCTCGGCGGCAAGGGTGCGGGGCTCGCGGAGATGGCCAATCTCGGCCTCCCGGTCCCGCCCGGCTTCACGATCACGACCGAGGTCTGCACCCGGTTTTACGACCACGACAAAAACTACCCGCCCGAGCTCGATGCGCAGATCGCAGAGGCGCTGGCTCGGGTCGAAAAGGCGCTCAAGCTCAAATTCGGCGATCCCGCAAACCCGCTCCTCGTCTCGGTCCGCTCCGGCGCGCGCGCGTCTATGCCTGGGATGATGGACACGGTCCTTAATCTCGGGCTCAACGACGAGACGGTCGAGGGGCTTGCCCGCAAAAGCGGCGACGCGCGCTTTGCCTATGACAGCTATCGCCGCTTTCTGCAGATGTACGGGCAGGTCGTGCTCGGTATCGAACACCATCATTTCGAGCAGCTTATCGAGGAGCACAAGCTCGATTCCGGGGTCGTGCTCGATACCGAGCTGACCGCGGAGGACTGGAAGGAACTCGCCGACGAGTTCAAGGAGATCATCCGAAGCGAGACGCGCAAGCCGTTTCCGCAGGATGTGCAGGAGCAGCTGAGAGGCGCGATCGACGCGGTGTTCGGCTCGTGGATGAACCCGCGCGCGGTCACCTACCGTCGCCTGCACAATATTCCGGCCGAATGGGGCACCGCGGTCAACGTGCAGGCGATGGTGTTCGGCAATATGGGGGAGGACTGCGCCACCGGCGTCGCCTTCACCCGCGACCCGTCGACCGGCGTCAACGAGTTCTACGGCGAGTACCTTGTCAACGCCCAGGGCGAGGACGTCGTCGCGGGCATCCGCACGCCGCAGCGCCTGACCCTTGCCGCCAAGCAAGCGAGCAAGTCGCCGCTGCCGGCGATGGAAGAGGTGATGCCGGACGTCTTCGTCCAGCTCGGCGAGGTGCGGCAGAAGCTCGAAAACCACTACCGCGACATGCAGGACATCGAGTTCACCGTCGAGCGCGGCAAGCTGTGGATGCTGCAGACCCGGACGGGCAAGCGCACCGCGGCGGCGGCGATCAAGATCGCGGTGTCCCTCGTCGAGGAAGGCGTCATCGACAAGACCGAGGCGGTCCGCCGCATCGAACCCGCCTCGCTCGACCAGCTCCTGCATCCGATGCTCGACCCCACCGCCAAGGTCACGGTGCTCGCGCACGGGCTCCCGGCTTCGCCGGGCGCGGCTTCCGGCAAGGTCGTGTTCTCGGCCGAGGAGGCGGAATGGCTCGCCGGGCGCGGCGAGGCCGTTATCCTGGTGCGGGTCGAGACCAGCCCGGAGGATATTCACGGGATGCATGCGGCCCGCGGCATCCTGACGACGCGCGGCGGGATGACCAGCCACGCGGCGGTCGTCGCGCGCGGAATGGGGCGGCCCTGCGTCGCCGGCGCCGGGGACCTGCGCATCGATTACGACGCGCGCATCTTCACCGTGCGCAACACCCAGGTCGCGGCCGGCGACATCATCACCCTTAACGGCTCGACTGGCGAAGTCATGCTAGGCGAGGTGCCCACGATCCAGCCCGACCTCTCCGGCGATTTCACGACGCTGATGGAGTGGGCCGACGGGCTGCGCAAGATCGGCGTGCGCGCCAACGCCGAAACCCCGGCCGATGCCCGTGCCGCGAAGAGCTTCGGCGCCGAGGGCATCGGGCTGTCGCGCACCGAGCACATGTTCTTCGAGGCCGACCGGATCGACGCGATGCGCGAGATGATCATGGCCGACGAGGAAGCCGGCCGCCGCAAGGCCCTGGCCAAGCTATTGCCGATGCAGCGCGACGATTTCGCGGAGCTGTTTCGCATCATGCGCGGCGCGCCGGTGACGATCCGGCTGCTCGACCCGCCGCTCCACGAGTTCCTGCCCAAGACCGACGCCGAATTCGCCGAAATGGCGCGCGTCACCGGCAAGAGTGTCGGCGAAATTCGGGCCCGCACGCACTACCTACACGAGGCGAACCCGATGCTGGGCCATCGCGGCTGCCGACTCGGGATCACCTACCCCGAAATCTACGAGATGCAGGCGGTGGCGATTTTCGACGCGGCGATCGCGGTGTTTAAGGAAACGAAGGAGCCGGTCTCGCCCGAGATCATGGTGCCGCTGATCGCGACGCGGCGCGAGTTCGACATCCTGAAGGAAATGGTCGATCGCGTCGGCAAGGAGGCGATGCAGCGGGAAAAGATCGAGGTGCCGTACTCGGTCGGCACGATGATCGAGCTGCCGCGCGCGGCGCTGATGGCCGGAGACATCGCCCAGAGCGCGGCGTTTTTCAGCTTCGGCACCAACGATCTGACGCAGACGGTGTTTGGCCTGTCGCGCGACGACGCGTCGAGCTTTACCGGCATCTACCAGCGGCTCGGCATCCTCACTCATGACCCGTTCGTCACCCTCGACACGGAAGGCGTGGGCGAGCTGATCCGGATCGCCAAGGAGCGCGGCCGCAAGACGCGCCCGAACCTCAAGGTCGGGATTTGCGGCGAGCATGGCGGCGATCCCGCCTCGATCCGCTTCTGCCGCGACATCGGTCTCGATTACGTGAGCTGCTCGCCCTATCGCGTGCCGATCGCCCGGCTCGCGGCGGCCCAGGCGGAGCTGGAGGATGACGGCGCCGGGACCGCTTAGTCGGCGGTCTCGATCCTCATCCAGCCCGGAGTCGTCGCGCGAACGGTCGCGCTGTCGGCTCCGAGTTCGCGGGCGTAGGTCTCCAGCCGCAGCAGTGCCAGGCCCTGGTTGCCGCGGCTCGACCGCATCTCGCCGGCTTCCTTGCCGTCCAGCGTGAGGATGGCCCCCGGCTGCGGCGCCGCGCCGTCGATATGCACCGGAAACAGCCGCTTCTTGATGAGCCCGCGATATTTGGTTCGGGCCGTGAGTTCCTGGCCGATGTAACACCCCTTCTGCCAGTCGACACCGTTGAGCTCGTCGAACCCCGATTCGAGCAGGATCGACTTGTCGACGACGAGGTCGCGGCTGCCGTCGGGAACGCCGAGGCCGAGGCGTAGGGAGTCATAGGCGGCAAAATCCGCCTCCGCCAGACCGAGCCCGGCGAGAGTTGCGCGGATTTGCTCGCGGGGCAAAACAACCCGGCCGCCCAGCTCGGCAAGGCGCGGGTCGGGAAAGGCGATGTCGGGGAGCGACCCGCCGAACACGGCGGCGACGGCGAGCTCGGGCCGCTCATCGATCGCGACCTTGGCGCGCAGCTTGTAGATAGACAGCCGGCGCTTGAGGTCGGGGAGACGGGCGGCCTCGGTGTCGAGCCAAATGGCGCCGTCGCGCTCGACCATGATGAAATCGTGCAAGTACTTGCCTTGCGCGGTAAGCAGCGCCGCATAAAGCGCGCCGCCGCCGAGCTTGGATGTGTCGTTCGAGACAAGCCCCTGCAGAAAGCTCGCGCGATCATCGCCGGTCACGGCGAGAATGCCGCGGTCTTGGAGCAGGGTGAACTGGGCGGCGGGCATGGCCCGTAAGACGTAGAACCCCGCCGCTTGCTTGGCAAGGCCGCAGGGCAAGGCTATAAGCGCCGGGGGCCTATGAAAATCCTGTTCGTGACAGCGACGCGCATCGGCGACGCCGTGTTGTCGACCGGCCTCCTGTCCTATCTGATCGCCCGCCATCCCGAGGCGCGCATCTGGGTCGCCGCCGGCCCGCCAGCGGCGCCGCTTTTTGCCGGCGTGCCCGGTGTCGAGCGTGTCCTTGTCGTCGAAAAAAAGGCCGCCTCGATGCACTGGCTGTCGCTGTACGCGGCGGTGGCGAGGACGCGCTGGGATCTGGTCGTCGATCTGCGCGGATCGGCCCTTGCCTGGCTCCTTCGTGCCGGAGAGCGCAAGATGGCCGGCAAAGGCAAGCCCAATACGCACCGGGTGCGTCAGCTCGGCGCCTTGTTCGGGCTCGACCCGCCGCCGAGCCCGACACTGTGGCTGACCGCGGAGGCAGAGGAGAGCGCCGCCAGCCTGGTGCCGCCGGGGCCGCCGGTGCTGGCGATCGGTCCGACCGCGAACTGGCGCGGGAAGCAGTGGCGCGGGGAGAATTTTGCCGAGCTGGCGCGGCGTCTCGTGGCCCCGGATGGCGTCTTCGCGGGGGCGCGGGTCGCCGTGCTCGCGGCGGCGCATGAACGCGCCCAGGCCGAGCCGCTGCTCGCGGCGGTCCCGGCCCTCGACCTGGTCGGCAAGACCGATGTGCTCGCCGCCGCCGCGGTCGTCAAATCCGCGGCGATGTTCATCGGCAACGATACCGGGCTGATGCACATCGCCGCCGCAGTCGGGACGCCGACCCTCGGCCTGTTCGGCCCGAGCCCGGCTTCCCGCTACGCGCCTTGGGGCCGGTGCACCGCCGTCGCGCAGACCGAGATCGCGCCGGAGGCGATTCACGCCGCCGGCTTCGATCACCGGACGACCGATACGCTGATGGATTCGCTGTCGGTAGAGCAGGTGGAAGACGCGGTCCGCGCGCTGTGGCGTCGCGCCGAGGCAGCATGAGCGGGGTGCTGCTCTCGGCGCTGGTTGTCGCGCATGACGAGGAGGCGCAGCTCGCCGAGTGCCTGGCCCGGCTCGACTTCGCCGACGAGCTGGTGGTGGTGCTCGACCGCTGCACCGACCGCTCGCGCGAAATCGCGCTCGGCTGCGGCGCGCGCTTGGTCGAAGGCGCCTGGGAGCGCGAGGGGCCGCGCCGCCATGCCGGGATCGATGCCTGCGCCGGGACCTGGATCGTCGAGATCGACGCCGACGAGCGCGTTTCGCCAACCCTGGCCGCCGAAATCCGATCCGTTGCCGCAGCGTCCGAGGCGACATGGCACCTGATCCCGGTCGACAACTATATCGGCGACCGGCTGGTGCGCTGGGGCTGGGGCGCTTCGTTCGGCAAATCCGCCTATCCCGGCCTGTTCCGCAAGGGCGCAAAGCAATGGGGCGGCGAGCGGGTCCATCCCCGACTCGGTCTGACGGGCACGCAGGGCCCCTCGCTGAACGCACGGCTCGAGCACCGCGTCGACCGCAACATCTCCGAGATGCTGCAGCGGCTCGACCGCTATACGACCTTGCATGCCCGCGACCTGCGAGAGAGCGGCGATATCGGCAGCTATGGGCACAATCTGCGCCGGATCGTCTCGCGGTTCTGGAAATGCTATGTCGGGCGGCGCGGCTATCGCGAAGGGCCGTATGGGCTGATCATCGCGGTCTGCGCGGGTCTGTACCCGATACTTTCCTACCTCAAAGCCCGGCTGGAACCGGATTGATGGCACGCGTGGTGATGGCCGATGACGGCATCGCCTTCGACGGCCGGATGGCCGAGACCGGCCCGTTGGGCGGCGCCGAGACCGCGTTTGTCGCGCTCGCCGAGGCGCTGGCCGGGCGGGGACACGAGGTGCTGGTGCGCAACCGCTGCCGCGCCCCGCTCGCCCATCGGGGCGTCGAGTGGGCGCCGCTCGCCGAGGGGGTGCCGGAAGAATGCGACCTCTATATCGGCAATCGCGGCCACCGGGTCATCGGGCTGGCGCCGCGGGCGAACCGGCGACTGTTCTGGATCCACAATCCGGGAACCTATCTGCGCAAGCCGCGCAATGTCTGGCGGCTCGCCTGGTACCGGCCAACGATCGTCACGACCGGCGCCTACCACGCTTCAACCGTTCCGGGCTGGATCGCAAGCGGCGGGCGGATGGTAATCCCGTACGGCATGCTCGACCGCTTTCGCCATGCCGAGCCGCGCGAGCCGCCGCCGCCGCAGGCGATCTTCACCTCGAACCCGATGCGCAGCCTCGACTGGCTCCTCGATCTTTGGGTCGCGCGGATCAGGCCGGCCGTGCCGAAAGCGGAGCTGCACGTCTATGCCGGTCCCACGGTCTATGGGCAGGGCGCCGGCGGGCCGATGGATGCGGTGCTGGGGCGGGCCGAGAGCCTCGCGGCGCACGGCGTCAGGCGGCACGCGCCGGTCGCCCGCGAGGAGCTGGTGCGTGTTCTCTCCAAGGCTCGGGCGATGCTCTATCGCGGCGATTGGGGCGAAACCTTCTGTCTCGCGCTTGCCGAGGCTCAGGCCATGGGGGTGCCGGCGGTGGTGCAGCCGCTCGGTTCGGTCGGCGAGCGGGTCGTCGATGGCGAGACCGGCCGTGTCGCGCCCGACGACGCCGAGTTCGCCGCCGCCGCGGTCGCCGCGCTGTCGGATGACGCGCTGTGGCGGCGCTGGCATCATGCGGCTCTCGACCGCCAGCGCGGGGAGAGCTGGGACGCGATTGCCGCCCGGTACGAGGGGCTGATGCGATGGCGCTGAAACTTCTGCAGGCGATCGCGGGGACGCCGCATGGCGGGGCCGAAACGTTTTTCGTCAGACTTGCCGGGGCCTTCCAGCGCGACGGCGATGACCAGCGCGTCCTGATAAGGCGCGACCCGGCGCGCGCGAAGGAACTGCGGAGCGCGGGGGTCGAAGTCGTCGAGACCGGGTTTGGCGGCCGGCTCGATCTTGCCACCCGCCTGACCTTCCGCCGGCAGGTCGCCTCGTTCCGCCCCGATATCGTCCTCACCTGGATGAGCCGGGCGACGCGCTTCTGTCCGCGCGGCAAATACGTTCACCTGGCTCGGCTCGGCGGGTATTACGACCTCAAGTATTTCAGCCATTGCGATCATCTGATCGGCAATACGCGCACGATCGTCGATTACGCGGTCAAGCATGGCTGGTCGGGTAACCGGGTCCACTATCTGCCGAATTTCGTGCCCGACCCCGGCCCGCGCCGGCGCCCCGAGCGCGGCGGCAATATCCGGGCGCTGGCGCTGGGGCGGCTCCATCCCAACAAAGGGTTCGACGTATTGCTCGACGCACTTGCGCAGGCGCCCGGCATCGATCTAAGGATCGCCGGCGACGGCGATCTGCTGGCGCCCTTGCGGGCTCAGGCGGAGCGGATCGGCCTCGGCAGGCGGGTTCGGTTCATGGGGTGGCAGGACAATGTGTGGCCGCTGCTCGATACGGCCGATTTTCTCGTGTGTCCGTCGCGCCACGAGCCGCTGGGAAATGTCGTGATAGAGGCCTGGGCCGCCGGCGTGCCGGTCATCGCCACCGCGACCGACGGCCCGGCAAGCCTGATCGCCGATGGCGACGACGGGCTGCTCGTTCCCGCCGACGAC
>DASUIE010000113.1:0-2564 GCA_036273175.1 Allostellaceae bacterium | reverse complement strand
CTTCGGCTCGATCCTGTTGCCCGGCCTGACGCCGCAGGATTTGTCGCGCATCACGGTGTTCGAATTGGAGCCGTTGCGCGGCGAGAAGCCGCCGGCGATCTCGGCCAACAAGCTGAAGGCGATGGGCGACGCCCTGACCCGCCGGCTGGTCGATGGCTGGCCGCGGTTCGACGAGGTGTTCGCGCGCTATCGCGAGGCCTTGATGACGGCCGGGCATCGCGGCCGCTCGGCCGACCAGTACGGCATCCTCTTGGCGTGCGCCGAACTGATGCTGCACGACCATGCCGAGATCCCCTCCGACGAGCTCGAGCTGTGGTGCGAGCGGCTGCCGCCGGAGCGCGAAGCCTCGAAGGACCACCAGAACTGCGTCGCGCATCTGCTGACCGCGCCGATCGACCCGTACAGGGGCGGCGGAAGGCGGACCGTCGCGCAATGGCTCGACGACGCGATGCTGGCGCCGACCCCAAACTCGCCCTCACCCGTCGCCGAGGCCAACAAGGTTCTCGAAACCTATGGGCTGTCGGTCGAGGTCATCGAACTCGTATCGGCCGCCGGCGACCGCACGCGCTCGTCGGGGCTCTATGTCGCCAACACGCATAGGGGCCTCGCGCAACTGTTCGAGGGGTCGCACTGGGCCGGCCAATCCGGCACGACGAGCCCTTGGGTGCAGGCGCTGCGCCGCGTGCCCGGGGCCGAGAAGGTCCAATTCCGGCGGTTCGCCGGGTATGGCGCACGGGCGACGCGCCTCCCGCTCGATTACTTGCTCGGCGACCACGCGAGCGAGGATTGACTATGAGAATTTCGCTTTATACTCGCGTGGCGCGCTATGATCACTTGTGCCCGCACCCGCTGGCGAGCCAACATGTGTCGCGTCGCCGGGGGTTTGGCTGCAACGCTTGCAACGCTGCTGCAACGCTGGCTGTTGCACGGTTTCACCTTTTCCGCCAATGGGTTAGGGGTGGCTGCAACGGTGCAACGCTCCGAACGCCAAGCCTAATGAACCGCGAGCGGGCGGGCGCACACATCATGCGTATGACGTTGTTTCACCGTTGCACCGTTGCAGAGATCAATTTCTCTATAGAGAACAGAGAGATAGATAGAAACGCTCGGTGCAACGCTGTGCAACGCTCGCGCCGACCGATTGAATATTCCCGGATATGAGCCAGCCCTCTGCGCTTGCCGTGATTGCCGACGCGATCGACCAGCAGCTCGAAGCCGACGAGCAGCAGCTCGGGCTGTTCAGCGAGCCGGCGACCGAGGGCGGGCGGGCGAAATTCGACGCGCAGCGGGTGCGCGGCGCCGGCCGGCCGCCGGGGGCGAGGAACAAGCGCACCGAGGCGACCGTCGCGCACCTGCTCGCCCGCTACCGCGATCCGCGCGCCGTCGCGCTCGAGCGCATCCAGATGCATCCGGCCGACCTAGCGGCGGTGCTGGGCTGCTCGATCTACGAGGCCGAACAGGAGCAGCGCCTGCTGATCGCGGTCGTGCTGCCGTTCATCGCGGCCAGGATCACCCCCGATGTCATCGACAACCGCCAGGTGATCCACCTGACGATCGGCGGCGCCAGCGAGGGCGGGCCGGCGGCGGCGACGATCGAATACCATCCGCCGGCGCACGATCCCGACACAATCGATCTGGGGCAGGACGCAATCGCCGTGCTCGATCAATCGCTTGACGATACCACGCCGGCTGCTGCGGCAGCAGCCGCGCTGCCCCCGGGCGATCCATCGGAGGACCCGTCGTGAAGGCGCGCGAGGGGGGGGTACCCCCGGTTTCGCCGCTCGCGCCATCGCCACGCCCCTGTCGGTGTGCTTTTTCGTCGTTTTGGGGATTTTCGGCAAAACGCGAACCCTGGCCCACAGACGATCGGGTCGGGGCGGGAGCCGCGCGATGACCGAGCGGATCGATCTCGAATGGTCGCCACCGGGGCCGCTCTCGGCGAAGTTCATGGCGTCGTCGAAGCGGGTGCAGATCCTGAACGGCCCGGTCGGGTCCGGGAAGACGACCACCAACTTCATGAAGCACATCCAATTGGCGCAGCGCCAGCGCCCCTCCAAGATCGCGACGATCCGGTTGAAGGGCGAGAGCGCGCCGCGGCCGTTGCGCAAATACAAGCTCACCGTCGTGCGCGACGATTACCGGCAATTGTGGCGGGCGACGATCCCGTCATGGAACGCCCGCTTCCCGCGGACCTTCGGCAAGTGGGCCGGTGCGATCAACGCGCCGGCGATGCACGAATTGACGTTCGCGCTCGGCGACGGCACCGCCGTCGAGTTCATCGCCGAGTTCGTCGCGATCGGCGACAACGACATCGAAGAATTCATGCGCGGCTACGAGCCGACCGCGTTCTACCTCGAAGAGATCGACCTGTCGGCGCGCGAAGTATTGCAGCAGGCGCGCTTCCGCTGGGGGCGCTACCCGCGGATGGAGGAGGGCGGCCCGTCGTGGTTCGGCGCGACCGCGAGCTGCAACGCCCCGATCATCGACGGCTGGCTCTACAACGACATCTTCGTCAACACCCCGGAAGACGTCGACCTGGTGCGATTGCCGGGCGCCTTCGACGC
>DASUIE010000112.1:0-7566 GCA_036273175.1 Allostellaceae bacterium | reverse complement strand
CCCAGGTGATCGGC
The DNA here is from genome assembly GCA_036273175.1 of Allostellaceae bacterium. Taxonomy (GTDB): domain Bacteria; phylum Pseudomonadota; class Alphaproteobacteria; order ATCC43930; family CGMCC-115725; genus DATARH01. The sequence continues at coordinate 7,552 of DASUIE010000112.1, read as the reverse complement.
AGCGAGGCGCGGCTGACCTTGCGCCGCGACCTGCGCACGCTGGTCTATTCGGCGATGACGGAATCGTTTGCGTAAAAGGAGAACAAGAAATGGAGCTGAGGGGAGCGGTCGCGCTGGTGACCGGCGGAAATGGCGGGCTCGGCCAGCGCATCTGTCACGCGCTGGCGCGCGAGGGGGCGCATGTCGCGGTGATGTACGCGCAGAGCCGGGACGAAGCCGAGGGGGTGGCGCGCGAGCTCGCCTCGCGGCACCAGGTGAACGCCGCCGCCTTTCAATGCGACATCACCGACGACGCGGCGGTGGCGGGGGTGATCGACGGGGTGACCAAGCGCTTCGGCAAGCTCGACATCCTGGTCAACGACGCGGCCTATAACCATTCGATCCCGTTCCCCGACCTCGACAGCCTGACGATGGAGGTGTGGGACAAGATACTCGCGGTCAACCTGACCGGGCCGATGCGGCTGACGAAGGCGGCGGCGCCGGTGATGAAGGCGCAGGGGCGCGGCCGCATCGTCAATATCGCGAGCGTCGCCGGGGTCGGCCCGACCGGCTCGTCGATCGCCTATGCGGTGTCGAAGGCGGGACTCATACACCTGACCAAATGCATGGCGGTGGCGCTGGCGCCGCACGTGCTGGTCAATTGCGTCGCGCCGGGGCTGCTCGAAGGGACGCGCGCGACCTCGAATTTGCGGGCCGAGCAGATCCAGAATTCGGCGAACTCGTCGCTTCTGAAAAAGCCGGCCGACAAGGACGATTGCGCCGACATGGCGGTGACGATGTGCCGGACCGAGACGATGACCGGGCAGACGATGGTGATCGATTCCGGGCGCTACTTTAAGTGAGGGCGGTCTTTAAAGAAGGATTGGGTAATGCAGGACATCTCGGGCAAGACCGCGATCGTCACCGGCGCCGCCTCGGGCATCGGGCTCGGCATCGCCACCGCGCTCGCCGAGAGCGGCGCCAATGTCGTCATGGCCGATATCCAGAAGGACGCGGTCGAGGCGGCGGCGCACGCGCTGTCCGGCACCAACAAGCAGGTGCTGCCGGTGCGGGTCGATGTGACGACCGAGCAGTCGGTCACCGATGCGCTCGCCGAGGCGGAGCGGCGGTTCGGCCGGCTGCATATCGCCTGCAACAATGCCGGCGTGCCGATGCACGGGATGAACCTGGCCGAGGTGCCGGCGGCGGATTACGCGTTTGTGATCGGCGTCAATATGTGGGGGGTGATCCACGGCATTCGCCATTTCGTGCCGGCGATCCTCAAGCACGGCGAGGAGGGGCATGTCGTGAATACGGCCTCCGTCGCCGGCTTCCAGAACCGCCGCGGCACCGGGCAGGGCCCGTATTCGATGAGCAAATACGCGGTGCTGTCGCTGTCGGAGGCGCTCGAGCACGAGCTCGAAGGGACCAAAATCGGGGTGTCGGTGCTGTGTCCCGGCCCGATCGCCACCAATATCGCGCGCGGCGCCCGCAACCGCCCGGACCATCTCGGCGGGCCGCAGGTGCGCGCGAGCGACGAGGCGACGCTGGCCGAGCGGCTCGCCACGACCGGGCTCGACCCGAAGATCGTCGGCGAGCGCGTCGTCGACGCGATCCGCACCCGCACCTTCTACGCCTTTGTCGGCCAAGTGCCGGCCGATACGATCCGCGGCCGCCACCGCCGCATCGAGGAAGCGCTGAACAGCAAGTGGGTCACCCATTACTGAGGGAGTTGCATCATGGCTGACGCCAAGCTCGCGCCGAACCTGCCAGACTGGATGGTCGAGCACACCAACCGCTACCTGAAGAGCGGCGGCACCGACGGGCATCTATACGAAATGACCCAGCCGGGGCGGCCAAAGATCACGGTGCCGGCACTGCTGCTGACGACGACCGGCCGCAAATCGGGCGAGAAGTTCATCTTCCCGCTGTTCTACGGCGACACCGGCGACGGCGGGTACATCATCGTCGCGTCAAAAGGCGGCGCGCCGAAGCACCCGAGCTGGTACCTCAACCTCGTCGCCCACCCCGAGGTCGATGTGCAGGTCGGGACCAAGAAGACGAAGGCGCGCGCCCGCACCGTCACCGGGCCGGAGCGGGCGAAGCTGTGGGAGAAGGCGCTACAGTTCTGGCCGCCCTATGCCGACTACGCGAAGAAGACCGAGCGCGAAATCCCGGTGGTGGTGCTGACGCCGGTGGGGTAGCCCCTCGCCCCGGCCCTCTCCCGCGAGCGGGAGAGGGCGTACAGGGTCACCGCACCCGGACGAACTTGTCGACGCCGCGGTTTTGGGTGAGGCCGGCATAGATGTCGCCCTGCGAGTCGACGCCGATGCCGTGGACGTGGCGGCTTTCCATCTTGGCGAGGACCTCGCCCGACGGGCTGCGCACGGTGCAATAGGCCGGGTTGCCATCGGCCTCCTGCTCGGCGATGTAGTAGTTGCCGTCCTTGCCGCGGCTGATGTCGTTGGGGCCGCCCATCCCGGTCCACTCGCGCAGGTACCGGCCGTCGGGGGTGAAGAACTGGATGCGCCGGTTCGAGCGGTCGGCGACGAGCAGGTTGCCATCGTCGTCGAGCGCGATCGAGTGCGGCAGGTGAAACTGGCCCGGCCCGCTGCCCGGCGAACCCCACGAGGTCTTGAGCGCGCCGCCGGCGGCGAAGCGGTGGACGCGGGCGTTGCGGTAGCCGTCGGTGATGTAGATGTCGCCGTTGGGGTGCGGCAGCATCTCGGTCGGGTGGTTGAACGGCCCGGCGGCGCGCTCGGCGAGCCAGTTGTCGATCTTGCCGGTGTCGGAATGCTGGCCGGGCTTGCCGAGCGCGAGCTTGACCTTGCCGTCGAGGCTGAAGGATTTGGCGACCGAGTCCGAGCGGTCGGTCGTGTAGACCGTATCGCCGACGATTTTGAGCCCGTGCGGGTCGGTCACGTCGCCGGCGCCCCAGGAGGCCAGGTGCTTGCCGTTGCGGTCGAAGACGACGACCGGCGGGTCGCGGCGCTGGAAGACGTAGATGCGGTCCTGGTCGTCGGCGGCGACCCGGCTGATCAGGCCGAACGGCTCGCCGTCGGGCGATTTGAAGAAATCGCGGATGACTTCGTAGCGGTAATCGCCGGTTCCGACTTGAGGCATGGCTGGGTTCCTCCGTTGGGCGCCGGTCAGACCGGCTGGCCGCTGGCGTGCGACGAGTTGACCGTGAAGCGCCAGCCGCCGGGGCCGGCGAGCCCGAACGAGTCGTGGATGCGGCCGCGGGCGATTTCCGACGGCGCGAGGCCCTTGGCGGCGTAATCGCGGTGCGCCGCGTCGATATCGTCGACCATCAGGTCGAACGGCGCTTGCGTGCCGGGCGCGGGCGGCTCGCTCTTGCGGACGACGACGTGGGTGCCGCCGCGCAGCTCCAGCACGGCGAGCTCGTCCATCTGCACGATCGGGCGCAGCCCGGCGGTTTCGAGCCAGCGCGCCGCGGCGGCGACATCGGGGCACGGAAGCCGCACGTGACCGACGGCGACGGGCGGTCTCTGATCGGCGGTATCGGGCATGGCTGTCTCCTCCGCGGTGGGGGCCGACGCGCCCCGGGGGCCGCAATCGGGGGCATATTATAAGACACGGCGATGGCCGATTCTCCACCCCGGATGCGCCGGTTGGGGAACCGCCTGAGATCGGAGTATGATCGGGCCATGGCCGAGCCCGCCTTCAGCCGAATGACCCTTGACGACTTCCTCGCCTGGGAAGACGGCACCGACACGCGCTACGAGCTGATCGGCGGCTTTGCCGTGGCGATGGCGCCGCCTTCTCCGGCGCACGGCGCGCTTACGGCATCTCTCGGCTCTCGCTTGGAGGCGGCACTAGCGAAGCGACGCCCCTGCCGCACGTTCGCCGAGGCCGGCATTCGGCGGCAAGACCGGGCCGACACGTTTTTCGTCGCCGATCTCGCCGTTTCCTGTACACCGTTCGGACCGGATGCACGATGGGTGGAAGATCCCATCCTGATCGTCGAAATCCTGTCGCCGAGCACGGAGGTACACGACCGCCGGTATAAGCTTCCCGTTTACCGCGAGATCGCCACGGTGCAGGAGGTGCTGCTCGTGGGGTCGGACGCCCGCTATGTCGAGCTGCACCGCCGCAGCGGTCCCCAGTGGATCACCGAAATCCTCCGCGGCGAGGCCGATACGATCCGCCTCACCTCGGTCGGGACCGATATCCCCCTGGCGGAGCTTTACGACGGGATCGCCTTCGACGACGTGCTCGCGAGCTGATCCGCACCGCGAATATCGGTACCACCGAGGCCGAACAGTGGCGCGGTTGGGGAGCGGCCTGAGATTGGAGTATGATCGGGCGATGGCCGAACCCGCCTTTGCCCGCATGACCCTCGACGACTTCCTCGCCTGGGAAGACGGCACCGACACGCGCTACGAGCTGATCGGCGGCTTTGTCGTGGCGATGGCGCCGGCGTCCGAGGGGCATGGCGCGCTGGCGGCCCGCATGGCGGCGAGGCTTGAGGCTGCGCTCGCCGCCCGGCGTCCCTGCCGGACGCTCGCGGAAGCCGGGGTGCTTCATCCGGAGAGAGCGGATACGTATTTCGTCGCGGACCTGGCCGTGACCTGCGCCCCCAGCGACCGGCGGCGGCAATTTGTCCAGGACCCGATCCTGATCGTCGAGGTGCTGTCGCCGAGGACGGAGGTGCATGATCGCGGGTTGAAACTCCCCGCTTACCGCGAGATCGGGACCGTGCAGGAAATCCTGCTTGTCGGCTCCGACCGGCGGTACGTCGAGTTGCACCGCCGCGCCGGCGCGCAATGGATCACCGAAATCCTCCGCGGCGAGGCCGATACGATCGGCCTCACCTCGGTCGGGACCGAGATCCCCCTGGCGGAGCTTTACGACGGGATCGCCTTTGACGACGTGCTCGCGAGCTGATCCGCTGACCTGATGCTCCGCCGCCTTTACGACCGTCTGATCGCGCTCGCCGCCGGCCCCAACGCGCTGTGGGCCCTGCTGGCGATCTCGTTCGCCGAGAGCTCGTTCTTTCCGCTCCCGCCCGACATCATCCTGATCCCGATGATGCTGGCGAAGCCGCGGGCGGCGTGGCGGCTGGCGGCGCTGTGCATGGTCGCGTCGGTGCTGGGCGGGATGGTCGGCTATGCGATCGGCTATTTCCTGTTCGACGCGATCGGCCGGCCGATCCTCGAATTCTACCAGGCGATGGGGCGCTACGACGCGCTCAAGGAGGCGTTCGACCGCTGGGGCGTGTGGATCATCATCCTCAAGGGGATGACGCCGATCCCGTACAAGCTGGTGACGATCGCGAGCGGCGTCGCGCATTTCGACCTCATTGCCTTTATCGGCGCGTCGATCGTCTCGCGCAGCCTGCGGTTTTTCCTGCTGGCGCTGATCCTGTGGCAGTTCGGACCGGCGGCGCGCGACTTTATCGAGCGGCGGCTGAGCCTGGTGACGACCCTGTTCGCGGTGGGGCTCGTCGGCGGGTTTCTCGTGCTGCGCTATCTATAGCCGATGGCGCCGACCGTTCGGCCCTTTGCCGGCTTTGTCTTCGTGGCGAGCGCGCTGGTGCTCGCGGCGGCGCTCGCCTCGCAATACTGGGGCGGCCTCGCGCCGTGCGAGCTGTGCCTGAAGGAACGCTGGGCGTGGGACGCCGCCCTCGTCGTCGCGGCGGTCGCCTTCGCGGCGCGGCTGCGGTTCGCGCCGCCGCTGCTGGCGGCGATCTTCGCCGCCGGCGCGGCGCTCGCGTTTTATCACGTCGGGGTCGAGCAGCACTGGTTCGCCGGCCCGTCCTCGTGCACCGCGGGATCGGGCGGGGCGCAGACGGTCGAGGATTTGCGCCGCCAGATCCTCGGCACCGAGCCGGTGCTCTGCGATCAGGTGCAGTGGTCGCTGTTTGGCATTTCGCTCGCCGGTTGGAACCTGATCGCCTCGCTCGCGATGACTCTATGTTGCCTCGCCGCGATCCGGAGACGCGCATGAGCGACGACCAGCGCCCGCCCTACCTGCCCGGCGACCCGCCGCGAGACACGGCCGTCGCGGCGATGATCCGCGTCGACCACGCCGGGGAATACGGCGCGACCCGCATCTATGACGGCCAGCTCGCGGTGCTCCCGCGCGGCCCGGCGCGCACGGCCGTGGCGGAGATGGCCGAGCAGGAAGCGCGCCACCTCGCCGCCTTCGAGACCCTGCTCGCCGAGCGCCGGGTGCGCCCGACCGCGCTGCAGCCGCTGTGGCGGGTGGCCGGGTTCGCGCTCGGAGCGGCGACGGCGCTGCTCGGCGAGCGCGCGGCGATGGCCTGCACCGTCGCGGTCGAGGAGGTCATCGACGAGCACTACCAGACCCAGGCGGACCGCCTCGGCGACGGCGACCCGGCGCTAAAGCGGCAGATCGCCGAATTCCGCGACGATGAGCTCGCCCACCGCCGCACCGCGCTCGGCCACGGCGCCGCCGACGCCCCCGGCTACGCGCTGCTGAGCGCCGCGATCAAGACCGGCTCCCGCCTCGCAATCTGGCTTTCGACGCGAATCTGAACCTTGCCTATCCCGCGCCCGTTGACCCAGCAGCAGCGAGGGAGCGAGGCATGGCAGAGCAGCTCATCGTCGGATTGTTCGAATCGCGGGGCATCGCGGAAGACGCCTGCAACCGCCTGCGCACCGAGGGCGTGCCGGACGGCGATGTGTCGCTGAAGATGCTGCGCGAGATCGGCCCGGTGCCGACCCCGGTCAAGGCCGAGCTGGCGGCCCTGTCGGTCGACCCGATGGTTTGGGGCAATGTGCGCGAGACCTTTGTCAGCTACATCAAAAACGGCGAGACCGCCGTGCTGGTGCGCGCGTTGAGCCCGGACGAGGCGGAGCTTGCCGCCGACGTGCTGCGGATGTTCGAGCCGATGATCGTCGACGTGCTGAGGCTGGCGCGCGAAACTCAGACGGCCCCGGCGGAGCGCAAGGCCGAGACCTCGTCGAGCGAATAGCCGAGCTCCGCCAGCACGGCGTCGGTATCGGCGCCAAGTTCCGGCGCCGGCAGCCGCAATTCGCACGGGGCCTCGGCGAACTTGACCGGAAACCCCAGCATCGTCACCGGCCCGTGGCCCGGGTGGTCCTGGGTCAGGACCATCTGCTGGTCGCGCAGCTGCGGGTCGGCGAAGACCTCCGGCAGCCCCATCACCCGCCCGCACGGCACGCCGGCGGCGTTGAGCCGCTCGATCCATTCGGCCGCGGTCGCATCGGCGAGCTTCGCCTCGACCGCCGCATTCATCGCCGCGCGGTTCTTGAGGCGCAGATCGTTGCTGGCAAAGCGCGGATCGCCGCGCCACTCGGCGGCGCCAAGGGCATCGACGAGACGCTGGTAGCTCTGCTCTTGGCTCGGCGCGATCGCGACCTCGCCGTCCTTGGCGCGGAACAGGCCATAGGGCGACACGATCGCATGATCGTTGCCGCTGCGGGCCGGCACCTCGCCGGTCGCGAAGTAGTTGGCGGCGAGGAAGGCCAGGAGGCTGACGAGCCCGCTGTTAAGGCTGGCGCCGACGCGTTCGCCGGCCCCGGTATTGCCGCGCCTGACCAGCGCCGCGCAAACCCCGAGCGCG
>DASUIE010000111.1:0-5920 GCA_036273175.1 Allostellaceae bacterium | reverse complement strand
AGACCACGACGTCGATAGGCCGGAGGTATAAACGGGGCAACCCGCTCAGCCAACCGGTACTAATCGCTCAATAGACGCCCCAAACACACACCCGCACCCAACAATATCTACCCCACACACACGACACCCATCCCCCACACTCGACACCCCCAACGTCACTACAACTCGTCTCATTTCACCCGGGCAAGCCGGTCGAAATAGCGCGCCAGAAGCGGCGCGGCCGGACCGCCAAAGCGGTGCAGCAAGCTCATCCGCCATCCCGGCGTGATCGCAAAGCGCCTCTTCCCAATTCCCCGCAGGATCGCTCGGGCGATATCGTCTGCCTGCCACAACCCGCCTTGCGCGGTGATGGCGCGGGTCTCCGGCGGTTTGGTGAGGCTTTCCTCGGCAAATTGCGGCGTGTCGGTGTCGGGCGGGTAGACGATCGACACGCCGACACCGTCCGGCCGCAACTCCGCGCGCAGTGCTTCGGCGAGCCCGCGCAGCGCGAATTTCGATGCGGCATAGGCGGTGTAGCCGTAGATGCCGATCAGCCCCGCCCCCGAAGACACCAGGACGATGCGGCCGCGCCGCCGCGCGCGCATCTCCGGAAGCGCGGCGCGGATCGCGTCGAGCGTACCGAAATAATTGACCCGCATCGCCTCGTCGAAAACGTCGCGCGCCAGCTCGGCGAAATAGCCCGGCCGGGCGACGCCGGCGGCGGTGACAAGCAACTCCGGAGGACCCAGCTGGGCGATCGCCGCGGCAACGGCCTGCTCGGCTTCGGCCGGCTCGCCGAGATCGGCGGAGATCGCGCGAAACGCCTGGTGGGGGTGGCGGCGATGCGCTTCGAGAAGTGTCACTGCCGCTTCAAGCCGCGATGCGCGGCGGGCGATCACGGTGACGTCCATCCCGACCTGCGCCAGGAGCCGGGCCGTCGCGAGGCCGATGCCGCTCGATCCGCCGGTGACGATCGCGTGGCCGGCCGGGTTCGAGCTCACCGGCTTGGCCGCAGCCCCCATCAGAAGAAGGCGAGGGTGCGGATCTCGATGCTTTCGCGCGGCCGGGGCTGCGCCGGCGAGGTCGGATCGTCGAAGGCCGTGTGCGCGGTCCAGCGGGCTCGCCCGTCGCGCTGCGACTCGTAGACCTTGAACATCAACGCTTCGTCTCGGCGCATCCGCGGGAACCAGTACCAATGCTGCTTTGGGTTGTAGTGGATCGCGTAGGTCTGGCCGGTGCGGTTCTGGTAGCGGCGTTCGGTCACCACCAGATCGCCCACGTCGAGGCTGCGCGCGTCGCAGATCGCCAACGGCCAGGTCTCGACGGGGTGACGGATCGGGCGCCACACCTGGATGATCGCAAAGCGGCCGGCGAGGAGCCTTTCCGCCTCGTCGCCCATCAGATCGCGCACCCGTTTCGGTCCCGACATTTCGGTGTAGTCGTTGTGGACCCGCCGCACGACCTCGCGGATCTTCCGGTCCTCGCGCACCGACTCGTCCTCCGTGCGCAGTGTGTGGTCGAAGACCACTACCCGTTTGGCGCCGCTCTCGCGCTTTATCAGCGCTTCCATCTCCGGGTAGTAGACGCGCTCGATTTCGGCGTCGTCGTAAAAGTCGGCCACCCGCGTCTCATGCGGCATAAAGCGGAAGCCCTCGCGCTCGAGCTGGAACTCGCCGGCGAGGAGCCGGCCGTTGTGGAGCGTCACGCGGTGCGTCTCGGATGAGACGGCGCCGATGCGCCGGTCGCGGCCGCCCGGTTCGGCGACCAGCGAGATCGGCATCGCGCCATCGCCCGAATAATAGGAAAGCTCGGCCTCGATCGTGGCGGGAGCGACATCCGGCTCGGCGATCGTATCCATCGTGGCAGCTCCCGTGATTTGCCCGGCAATGATAGGGATCGCCCCAAAAGAACTCAAAGCCCTATATTCTCGGCCGACGATGCGGCCCCGGTACCGGGAGAAAAGCGATGAGGGATGGCTATCGCGTTTACGACACCGACACCCATATCGACCCCGGCGCGGATGTGCTGGAGAAATACGTCGACCCGGCGTTCCGTGCGCGCCTCGCCGAGCTGGCGCCGTATCGGATCGCGGTCAAGTCGCGGACGCTCGACGGGGCTCCGCGCAACACATACCGCTTTGCCCAGCGCGCCTATGAGCGCACGCTCGGCGAGGCGGAGCCGCGCAAGGGCTCGACCGACGAGCGGGCGTGGCGCGGCAAGCGGCGGCCGAGCCCGGGTGTCGTCGACGACCGCTCCGACAACCGCGTTTTCGATATGGACGAAGAGGGAGCCGACGTGCATTTCCTCGTGCCGTCGGTGTGGACGAGCGTCGTCGGCGTGCCGGATGTGAGCCTCGAAACCGGGCTGATCCGCGCCTATCACCGCCATATGGGCGAGTTTTGCGGGCCTTACCCGGACCGGCTCAAGGGGCCGATCGTAGCCTCGACCCGCGATCCGGCCTCGGCGGTGCGGGAAATCCGCGACTGGGGCAAGGCGAAATGGGCGGTCGCCGTGCAGCCGCTCCTCGACAACGACATGCCGGTCGACCATCCGAGCCTCGAGCCGATCTGGCAGGAGGCGGCGGCGCATGACCTCGCGATCGTGCATCACAGCTTTACCTGGTCGCCGCCCTATTTCCCGGCCTACGACCAGATGTGGGACAACGTCTACCTGGCGCGGCTGTGCTCACACCCCTGGGGGGCGATGCGGTTCATGGCCGGTTTCCTTGCCGGCGGCATCCTCGACCGGCACCCGGCGCTGAGGCTGTGCGTGCTCGAATGCGGGTTCGGCTGGCTGCCGTTCTGGGTGCGGCGGATGGACGAGCAGGTCAGCTATGTCGGCCGCACCGCCAAGCTCAAGCGCCTGCCGAGCGAGCATTTCAAGGCCGGGCGCGTGTTCTGCAACGTCGAGGCGCACGAGCACGAGCCGATGTTCAAGATGGTCACCGAGGCGCTCGGCGAGGACTGCCTGATGTTCGGCTCGGACTATCCGCATTTCGAGAGCTGGTTTCCGAACTCGATCGACAAAATCCTCGAGTGGGAGAGCGTCACCGGCGAGCGGGCGCGGAAGCTGTTCTGGGGCAATGCCTCGAGGTGCTTCAGGCAGGGGTGAGCATCGCCCGGATATCCGGCAGGTGCTCGCTGCCCCAGAAGAGCTCGCCGTCGAGGACGAAGGTCGGGGTGCCGAAGACGCCCTTTTCCTCGGCGGCGCGGCAGACGGCCTCCAGCTCGGCGCGCGCGGGGCCAGCGAGATAGGCGGCAAAGCCCGCGCCTTCCGCCCCGGCCTCGGCCAGCACCCCGGCGACGACCGCAGGGTCCTCGATGTCGAGCTCGCGCTTCCAGAAGCGGTCGAAAGTGAGGCGCTGGTAGCGCTCGACGACCGCGTCGCCGGATTTCTTGGCGTAGAGCAGCCCGGCGAGCGCGATCGACGAGTTCCAGATCTTCTGCGTGCCGCGGATCGTCAGCCCCTGTTTGCGGGCCTGGCGGCGGCAATCCATGTAGCTGTACTTGACCCGCCGCCATTGATGGGGCGTGCGCTGCTCCTCGACAACCTGCCCGTCGGCGCCGAGCCGCGCGGTGCCCATAAAGCTGCCGAGGTCGAGGTCGTAGGGGAGCCAGTCGAGCCGCGCCCCGGTGTCGCGCGCGAGCCGATAGGCCGGGCCGACCGCGAGGTAGGCGTAGGGGCTCTTGTAGTCGATATAGACGGTCAGGGTCTTGAGTTCGGCCACGGTCAGCTCCCTTTCAGCCGGGCGCGGTCATGCGGCGCGGCGAAATCGATGGCGGGTCCGGCCGGCAGGATGCCGTTCGGGTTGATATGGCGCATCCCCCCGTAATAGCCGAGCTTGATCAGGCCGAAATCGACCGTCTCGGCGACCCCCGGCATCTGATAAACCTCGCGGGTGTAGTTCGACAGATTGTGATAGTCGGCGAGCCGCCGCAGATTGCACTTGAACAGCACGTAATAGACCGTGTCGAAGCGGATCAGGGTCGGGAACAGGCGCAGATCGGCTTCGGTGAAGCGGTCGCCGACCAGGTAGCGCTGGCGGCCCAGCCGCTCCTCGAGCGCGTCGAGCGCGGCGAAGAGCTTGCGGAATGCGTCTTCGTAAGCGGCCTGGCCCTTGGCGAGGCCGGCGCGATAGACGCCGTTATTGACCGCGTCGTAGACGAAGGCGTTGACCTCGTCGATCTCGGCGCGAAGCTGGGTCGGGTAGAGGTCGAGACCGGCATCGCCCCAGCGGTCGAATTCCGCGTTCAGCATGCGGATGATCTCGGACGACTCGTTGTTGACGATCGTGCGCGTGCGCCGGTCCCACAGCACCGGCACAGTGGCGCGGCCGGCATAATCGGTGCGCGCGGCGGTGTAGACGTCGTGGACGTGGAAGGTGGCGCCCTTCGCCGTCAAATCGTCGAAGCCGTGCGAATAGGCCCAGCCTTCGCCCTTCGGCAGGTCGCTTTCGAGGATCGGGATTACCGCTTCGAGGCGCTTCAGCTTGCGCATCAGCACCGTGCGGTGCGCCCACGGGCATGAGGGCGCGGTGACGAGCTGGTAGCGCCCGGTCTCGGCGGGAAACTCGGGGGAGCCTACCCGGTCGCGAAAGATCGAGTCCGGACGCAGGAACGCGCCGGTGCGGCTCTCCGCCGGCGGGTCCTCGTCGTGCCACACGCCGCCGACCAGCATCCCCATCGCCACCCTCCCTGAGATCGGCCCTATGATAGCGCGAATCCGACGGGGAGGCCGGCTATGAGCGTGGTTTTGGTGACCGGGGCGCAGCAGGGGATTGGCGCGGCGATGGCGACGGCCTTTGCGGCGGCGGGGTCCGATGTCGCGATCAATTGGCTCGACGACGAGGCGGCCGCGGAGCGGGTCGCCGACAGGGTGCGCGCGGCGGGGCGGCGGGCGGCGACGCTGCGCGCCGATCTCGGCAAGATCGAGGAGGCCCGCGGGCTGGTCGCGCAGGCCGAGGCGGCGCTCGGGCCGCTCGACGTGCTGGTCAACAATGCCGGGATTTTCCCGCGCGTCGATTTCCTCGACATGGACGAGGCGGTTTGGGATGCGGTGCAGGCCGTGAACCTGAAGGGCTCGGTCTTTTGCGCGCAGGCGGCGGCCCGGTCGATGGTCAAGGGCGGGCGGCCGGGCGCGATCGTCAACCTGACCTCGGGCGCCGCCTATCGCGGCTCGCCGCGCGGGGTGCATTACTGCGCGAGCAAGGGCGGGGTCGTGTCGATGACCCGGCAGATGGCGCTGGAGCTGGCGCCGCACCGCATCCGCGTCAACGCGATCGCGCCGGGCCTCACCGATACCGCGCAGCCGCGCTATGCGATGAGCGAGGACGAGCTCGCCGCCGGCGGACGGCTATTGCCGCTCGGCCGCGTCGCCCGGCCCGACGAGATCGCCAAGACCGCCGTCTTCCTCGCCTCGGAGGAGGCCGGGTTCATCACCGGCCAGGTCGTCCACGTCAATGGCGGAGGGTATCTCGGCTGAGCTCCCGCGCCGTCTCCCGCGCCCGCGCCGCCGCGTCGCGCGCCATCTGGCTGCACAGCCCGGTATAGGCGACCGGGTCGAGCAGATTTTGGATCGCCGCCTTGTCCATATGCGCGGTGACGCGCGGGTCGGCGGCAAGCAGGTCGCCAAACGATTTTTTCGCGGTCGCCGCCTCCATCGCGGCGTCGTAGACGACGTCGTGGGCGTGCTGGCGGCCGATCGCGGCGCCCAGGTCGAGCATCACCGCCTCGGCCATGATGAGCCCGCCGCCGAGGTCGAGATTGGCGCGCATCCGCTCGGGGTCGAGCTTGAGGCCGCGGAAGATTTCGCCGAGGCGGCTCAGCATGTCGCCCATCTGGATGCAGACGCGGCCCTCCGCGGCGTCCATCATCAGGCTGGTGGTGCGGTCGGCCTCGTGCTCGGTCTGCATCGCCTCGAGCGCGAGCGGCACGACGGAGCG